>JAFKFQ010000271.1 GCA_017308215.1 bacterium
GGAACGGGGCCTTGCCCTCGTCGGCGGCGGACGTCCCGCGGTGGGCCGGGACGACGACCCGGCGCGGACGCCGTCCCCTCGTCCGGGAAACCGCCACGGTGTACGAGCGGGGCGTGCGCGTGGCTGAGGCGGCGTTCCGCACCATCGCCACGCGGTTGGCACGCTCACCCACGCGGCCCACGTGGAGCCCCACCATCCAACCCAAGGGACCGGGAGACGAACTCCCCGCTCCTGCCTTACGCCCGGCCGCGAAGTGCCCGGTAGTCGGTCCGCAGGTGGGCAGCGACCTCATGCTAGATCGCGCCCCACACCTTGTCGTGCAGATCGCCGGCCAGCACGCCCTCCGCGCCGCCGGCGGAGTGGCTGGATCTGCTGAAGGCCCGCAGGTCGCCGCTGAGTCGGCGGCGGAGTGACACCGCACCGACGCGCGGCTGCGCCAGGCGACGGGGGCTCGTGCGGGAGTAGCGGCTTTCGCAGGTCGGGTCGAGTCTTCGAGGCCTGACACCGCGGCGCGGGCGAATAAGTGTGAGGCCGGGAACCCGAGCTCCCGAGGGTTTGAGTTCCCGGCCCGAATCTGTTGCAACTCGCACCGCGGTGTCAGGTCTCGAAGACTCGACCCGACCTAGCGAATCAGGTGGGCGAGGCCTTCCAGCAGCAGCCGGTAGGCCGGGCTCCGGCTGGTGGTGCCCCCCGGGCCTGGTTCTTCTGCCGGTCGCTCGTCTCGATCCCGAACCGGGACCGGTAGGCGCCCCGGGCGGCCCGCCCGCCCGATCCCGGTCTTCCAGGCGGCGGTGTGTACCCGGTCGGCCAGCTGGTCGAACAGCCGGTTCCGGGCGTTGGCGCCGCTCCCCCTTCCGCCGGAGCGGGATGGCGTAGGCGAGCCGGCGCTCATGGGAGCAGGAGCAGGGTGTCGCCGCTGTCGAACCCGCTGTCGGCGGTCACCCCCCGGACCTTCAGCCCGCCGGCGGCGACCCGGTCGAGCAGCCGGCGGACCAGGTCGTGCGGCCGGTCGCCGGGGGGGATACGGTTCCAGGGCGGCCGTGTACCGCCGTCCGGTCTCCACCAAGACGGCCGTCGCGTACCCGTGAAAGTCCTTGGTGCCGTCCTTCCGCGGTCCACCGACCACGGCCGTGACCGCCGGCCGTAGTCGGGGACGAGGTGCGTATCGAGGGCGAGGACCCCGCGGCGGCGGTCGAGTCGGGAGAGGTGGAGGACGGCGTGCAGCCCGCGGTTGAGCCCGGCGGTCACGGCGCCGACGGCCCCGGTGTTGACGTGGACAGCCCGGTCGGCGGGGTGGTGGGGGAACGGGAACCGGCGGCGGACGACGTCGAACAGGGAGGTGGCCCCGGTGGCGACCAGGAGGAGGAGCCGCAACGCCGGAGGTGACGCTACGATAGGGGGACGCATCGAGGACTTCTTGTCTGGGGTCGTGGTAAACCCAAGGTAGGAGCCTCGATGCGTTTTCCGACATACCGTGCGAAACAACTGGAAAGGGAGCGGCTCGTGGCCGTACCGGCGCACCGTTCACGCACCTCGACCAACGATCCAGCCGGCTCACACCGGCCGTTCGCCACGTCGAGGGATCGCACCCCACATCGACCGATAGACGGGCCAGTTGGTTGGGTCGAGTCTTCGAGAGCTGCCGTTCTCCGCCATCCGTCGACGCGCCGCTCGACGGGGATGGAGCCCACCACGCGGTGGCCGTCGGCCGCGCATCGCTGCGCGGGCCGGCAGCCGCCGGTGGGTGAGGTGTCGGGTTCCGGCGCGGTGCCCCGGTCGGCCGCTCGTGCCGCGGGGGTCGCAGGAGTGACCCTGCTCGGTCGCTCGGACGACCGCCCCCGCGGGCACACCCTAGTCCTGAATACAGACATGTTCGGGAAAACTACACTCCACATTTCTCGAGGCACGGATGCTGACGCTGTCCTTCAACCGGCTTGAATCCGGGCTAACGCTCCAGAATCACTTCAACGCCTGAGCCCCGACTCTCGCTGCGAATAATTTCAGTATGTTCAATGGATAGATTTCATGACTCGTGAATGTTGAAGGCGTATCTACCGACCTTCTATCCGGTTTTCTTGCCCCCAGCAGGCGACCTTGATCAAGGCGAGAGCCCCCGCCAGTCGAGCGAGGCATCGTCGTGATCGCCGTCTCGACCCCAATCGTCGCCGGGGGCCATTGCGACGAGATTCCGTCCCCGTCCCGTCCGCTCCTCGGGGGAAAAGCCCGGATGGGGGACCGCCGAGCCGGGTGAGCTCGGCCCGACGCTCATGCCATTCCCTTGCGTCGAGGGGCGCGCCGATCCCGCTCGGGGTGACCCGGAGCCCGGTTTGTACCTCCACCCACGCCGTGATCCGGGGCTCGTCGTCCGGGATCGGGGTCGGGATCGGCCAGATGCGGACGGTGCCGTCCCAGCTGCCGGTCACGGCCCACTTCCCGTCCGGGGTGAATTCGGCGTCGCTCACCCCGCTGTCGTGGACGAACGGGGGCGAGACCGGCTTCCCGGTCGCCACGTCCCACACCCGGGCCGTTTGGTCGTAGCTCGCGGTGATGACCTGCGTCTCCGCCCGGTTCGCGGAGATCCCCCACACCTCACTGGCGTGGACGAGCGGGAGCGGGACCGCTTCCCGACCGTCGTCCCCGTGCCACACTTCGCCGGAGTTGAAGTTCGTCCCCCCGAGCACCAGCCGCCCGGCCGGGCTGAACCGCGACAGCTGGATGCCGACGCGGTTCGGGAGGAGGTTCACCGGCGCCCCGGTGGCGGCGTGCCAGAGGCCGCGGCCGCGCGCGCTGCGCGTCAGGAGGCGGTCGCCGGCCGGGTTGAACGCGACCGCCCGGACGTTGTCGCGCATGCCGTCGACGCGGTGCTCGATCGGTCCGACCACACTCGCCCCGGTCTCGGTCGAGAACACCTGCACCGTGCCGTCGCGTGCGGCGATGGCGACCCGCTTCCGGTCCGGGCTGAACGCCACCGCGCGGACGCGCAGGAGGAACCCGTCGTCGACCATCTCGTCCGCCGGCGGGCCGAGCCCGTCGGGGACGGCGATCTCGCACAACGGTCGTCCGGTGTCGATGTCGACCAGCGCGTAGCGGGACGGCATCGGCGCCCGCACGACCGCGAGCCGCCCGTCGGGGCAGGCGGCGAGGAGGTCGGTCCTCCTCGGGGAAACCGGCCCCGGCGTTCCGGGCGGCGGGATGTCAAAGACGAAGGTGCGGAAGGTGATGTCGTGGGCAATGAGGCGCTTGCCGTCGGTGCTGAACTCGACCTCGGCGACCTGCCGCGCGCCCTTCGCCTTCGGGCCGTCCGGCCCCCCGGAGCACAGAAACTCCGTCGGCCCGGCCCGCCCGTCAAGGTGGTAGAGGTACACCCGACCGTTGCGGGTGCTGGCGGCGACCGCCGTTCCGTCCGGGCTCACGTCCAGGGAGAGCACGTTGTTGACGACCTTGCCTTCCTTGCCGAGGGGGAGGAGCAACTTCGTCGACGAGTGCTCGCGCGCGGGCCGCCCCCACAGGCGCACCGTGCCGTCGATGTTGGCGGTGAACACCGACCCGTCCGGGCGGAGGCCGACGCCGACGAGCCACCCCTGCGGCGACAGCCGCTCGCCGGACCCGAAGTGCTTCTCCTTCGCGTGGGTGATGGCCATGCCGCCGGACGGGTTGACCGCGAGGAGGTGGTCCGCGTTCTTCGGGTCGAAGACCGCCCGGACGGTGTGCTCGGGGCTCGACCGCTTGCTCAGGTACTTGAGCTCTTTGTGCTCTACCTGGTTGGCGGCCTCGGCGGTGTTCATCACGTAGACGACGATGCCGCCGGCCGCGACTTGCTTCCCGTCCGGGCTGAACCCCACGGCGGTCACGATGACGTCGAGCGGGAAGCGCCGGAGGACCTGGCCGTCCGCGGTGTTCACGAGGTGGAAGACGCCGGCGCTCCCGGACGGGGCGTTGGCGCCGCGGCCGCACCCGGTGGCCATGAGCGCCCCGTCCGGGCTGAACTCGATCGCGAACACCTTCCCCTGGTGCGTCTGATCCGGCAAGAGCTTCTTCCCCTCGTGCTTCTGGTTCGCCCCGGGGTGGCCCTTGAACGTGGCGTCCCACACGCTCACCGTGCCGACGGTGTTGGTCGTCGCGACCGTCTTCCGGTCGGGGCTCAGGACGGCCGGCCCCACCCCGTGCGTCTTGAACTCGGCCCCGAGCGGCTTGCCCTCGGCCGCGTCCCAGAGCCGGGCGGAGCCGGCGCCGTCGGAGACGAGCACGGTCCGGCCGTCGCGGTGGACGGCGCCCCAGACGTCGACGGTCGGCGTCGTGGTCGACAGGTTCGGGATCCGCCTGCCGACCGCCGCCGGGGGCGCGCCGGGCGGGCCGTCGATGTCGTAGAGCTGGGCGCCGTCGGGGTGGCGGCACAGGACGTACCGGCCGTCCGGGTCCGTCGCCAGCGCCGGGCTGGGGAAGGTGCGGACGTCGTCCAGGCAGAGCTGGCGGACGGCCCAGCCGGACAGGTTCGCGAGGATCGCCTTGCGGAGCGCGGCGGCGTCGGCCCCGGTGTCGCCCGGCGGGCACACCTGGAGGCCGTACGCCATGCTGAGCATCCCGAACCGGGGCCGCCCCTGCTCGCAGAGCGCGACCCCGCGGTCCAGGGCCATCGTCGCGGCCCGGATCTTCGCCTTCCGGGCGTTGTCCTGCGCCGCCGCCTCGCTGGCCTTGGCCAGCGCCTCGTTCTTCTTCGCCTCGCCCTCGTTCTTCCGGGCGAGGCCGGCCTGGCTGGCGGCCAGCAGGGCGAGGAGGCACGCCGCCGTGGCGAGCCCGGCGAGTACGGCCGTCACCGCCCCGCGGACGCGCTTCTGGCGGGCCAGTTGCGCGCGCATCGCGGCCACGAACGCGGCCGTCCAGGTCAGGTAGTTCCGGGCCACGTCGGCGTTCGGCAGCCCCCGCGCGCCCCGCGGCGGGCCGCCGCCGGCCCCGGCCTCCCACCGCTCCATGGCGGCGCGGAACTCCTCGCGGAGGGCCCGCCCCTGGGGGTCCTCGGCCAGCCACCCGCGGAGCCGGTCCCAGTGGCGGAGGAGCGCCTCGTGCGACAGATCCACGAACGTCGAGGTTAGGTCGCCCGGGTCGCTGCGGATCGTCAGCAGCCGCTCGCCGACGAAGTAGTCGATCACCGCCCGGGCCGCGTCGGGCTTCCCGGTCTCGGCCTCGAGATCGGCCCGGGGCCGCGGCTGGCGCGTCCCGCGGCTGCTCACCAGGGCCTTGACGACCTGCTCCGCCACCGCCCGCGCGCCCGGGCCGAGCCCGGTGACGGTCGGGGTCGCCTGGTACACGTCCTCGGCGTGCTGGGCGATGGCCGTGCCGAGGCCGCCGAGGGCGTCGTACTCGGAATGCGTGAATTCCGTCTGCCCCTTCTCGACGGCCTTGAGCCAGAGCCGCTCGAGGGCGAACTGGAGGAGCGGGAGCGAGGGCGCCGCGCCGTCGGTCGCGGCGAGGAGGGGCGTGGCGAGGATGCGGTCGAGGAGCCCGACGGCGTGGTCCGGGTGGCCGTCCGCCAGCGGCCCCTCGAACGTGTACCCGCAGTGCGCCGCCGGCCCGGCGACGATGTCGCGGAGGTGCTCGGCGCTCGGCGGGCGGAGCACCCACGGCCGGCGGAGGAGCGCGCTCAACCCCGGCAGCCCGGCCGACTGGCCGAGGAACTCGCTCCGCATGCCGATCACCAGCCGGAACCGGTCCGGCCGCTCGGCCGCCAGGTCCGCGAGCGCCCGCGTCATCAACCTCGCCTCGACCGGGTCCGGGGCGAGGGTGAAGACCTCCTCGAACTGGTCGAAGATGACGAGGAGCGGCCGGCCGTCGGCGCGCAGCGCCGCGGCGAGCCCGGACGGGGTCGCGGGGGCCGCGGCGCCGGGGCACAGGGCCGCGAGGAGCGCCTGCGCCGGGTGGTAGCCCGGGCGCAGCGAGACGACCCGCCACCGGTCGAGCCCCGCGAGCCCGCCCTGGCGGACGGCGTACACCAGCCCCGCCTGCAGCAGCGACGTCTTCCCGCTCCCCGAGTCCCCGACCACGCCGACGGCCGGCTCGGAGCGCAGGATCTGCAGCAACTCCGACACCTCGGCCCGGCGGCCGAAGAACAGGTCGGCGTCGCGCTCGGTGAAGCTCGACAGGCCGCGGTACGGGGACACGAACTGGAACGCCGCCCGCTGCCGCGTCCCGCCCAGCGCCCCCGGCCGCGCCCACAGTTCGAGGAACGCCCACGTCCACTCCGTCTCGGGGACGTCCGCCGTCAGCGCGTCCTCCGGCGACTTCCCGGCGGCGAGCGCCCGGTAGAAGCCGGCTGCGGCGGTGGTGCTGTGCTCGGCGTCGAGCGGGAACGTGGACGCCACGACCGCGGCGAGGTTCCCGCCGCGCGGGCTGAGGAGCTGTTGCGCGACGCCACCGAACCCGCCCCGGCCCCCGGTCTGCCCGGCCTTGCACACCTGGAGGAACGCCAGCCCCGCCGTCCCCGCCCCGCACCACTCGGCGAGTTCCCCGGCGGTCGTCTCCGCCGGCGAGCCGTCGGGCCGGCACAGCAGCACGCCGGCCCCGTGCCCGTGCGCGAGCAGGTGGAACACCCCGAAATCGCCGGCGACCGCCGCCCGCAGCGCCTCGCGGGTGGTCCGCGTGAACGCGGCGAAGTCCGTGACGTCGGCCAGCGGGATCGCGCCGGTCGGCCCGCACAGGAACACATCGGCGGACCCGCGGAGGGCCGCGCACAGCGCCCTCAGCCGACCCGGGGCGCCGAACGCGGGCACGTCGGCGCCGACCGGCTCCGCGACTGCGACCAGCACGCGCGGCCGCTCCCCGAGGGTGAGCGGCCGCGGCGAGCAGCGGCGGAGAATGCGGACGAACCGGACCGGATTCCCCTTCCCGTCGCGGAACAGGAACCAGTCGTCGTTCGGCTCACAGAGCAAGCCGTAGGGCAGGTCGCGGACGGCCTCGGTGGTGGCGTCGATGAGGAGCCGGACGGGCTGTCCCGCCGCCCGCGCCCGGGCCAGCACCTCCGTCCACTTCTTGCCGTTCTCGGCCTGGCCGAGCAGGGCCGCGAACAGGTCCTTGCCGAGCTGTCGCGCCGCGTCCGGCGGCAGGTCGGCGCCCTGCGCGAGGAACGGCACCCACTCCGCGATGCTGGGGGGGAGCTCGCTCAGCACGTCGCCCTCGGTGTCGCCGAGGTCCTCGGTGAAGAGTTCCGCCCGGAACTGGTCGCCGTACTGGGAGACGGCAAGGCGGACGTGGTACGGGGCGGGCATGGCCGGGCCGCTCAGGTGAGGAGGTCGGGGCGCAGGCGCACGGCCGGGTCGCCGAGGAGGACGTAGTTCTGCGCGTCGTTCCGCTCGGTCCAGCACGCCGCGAGTTCCGCGGCGGCCGGCTTCACCACGGCGGTCGAGTCGTCGAAGAAGCCCAGCAACTCGGCGGACAGAACCGCGTACCGCTCGCTGAAGCTCTTGGTGGCGTGCCCGACCGGCTCGCCGCCCAGGACTCGCGTGAGGAAGTCGCGGAACGGGCCGATCTGGGAGCCGGCGCCGGGCGATTTGATCGAGTAGCCCCACGCCCGCTCGACGTGCCCGACGACCGCGAGCGCCGGCCCGCCCGGGTGCGCAAGCAGCCGCTGCGGGAGGGCCGCGACGAACGGCGCCGGCGCGACCGCCACCGGCCCGCGGCCGCGCCCGGAGAGGAAGTTGTCGAACGCCGGGGTGCCGGCCCCGTAGCACGCGAACAGGAACGCGACGAGCCCGCCGACGTTCGCGCCGTCCCCGACCTCGGCGGCGGTGAGGTAGTGGGCCGGGCTTACCTGCCCGAAGCCGGGCCAGTCCTGCGCGAGTAGCGCGCCCTGGGCCGGCCGCTGGCGCGCGTCGTCCTTCGGCCACCCCATCCCGTGCGACGCCGTGAACAGCACTGCCGGCGCCGCGGCGCCGTGGAGCGCTTCGAGGAGGTTCGCCTTCGTGGCGTCGGCGGCCCTGAGGCAGCGGGCGCGGTAGCCCTTCGCCGCCGCGACCGCGGGGTCGTCGGGCGTGCCGTCGGCGAGCGGCGTCACGAGCGCATCGGCACTCATCTGGGTGGACCGGTCGGTGGCGTGCCGGGGCCCCCAAAACACCACCTCCTTCGCGTTCCTCACTGCCGCCGCGGACTCGACCGCGGCGACGCCCTCGGCGTAGCGACGGTACTGCTCCGGCGCGTCGAACGCGAGCCGCCCGACGGCGTACTCCACGTCGAGGAGGTACTGGAAGTCGAACGGGATCTCCGCCGGGCCGCCGACGAGCGTGACGTAGTACGGGACCTTCTTCGGGTCCACGGTGCCGGGCGCGATGCCGTGGCGCCGGAGCCACGTCTTCATCCCCTCGCCGGGCCGGTACTCCAGCACCTTACACCGGTCCGGCGGGACGCTCCTCTTGCGGTGGTCGATGAGTGGTTGGACCGCGGCCGCGAGTTCAGGGACGGCACCGGCCAGGAGGACGACCGCCCACCCGGCGCGGGCGGGGTTGGTGGGGTCCACGTCCATCGGCAGCCCGAGCTTCGGCCGCTTCAGCACACTGACCGCGGCGCGGAACCACGATTTGAGAAGCCCGTCGGGGGGCTTCCCGCCGGCAATGTCGGCGGCGGCGGCGGCCGACATCGGGCGGACGAGGTACTCGCCGGTGGTCCCGTCGATTCCGTTCAGTGTCAGCAGGTCGTCCACGGCGGCCCCGTTGTCAGTTTGATGGCCTGCGGTACGCCCTACGGGAGCATAAACGGATACGGCCGACGGCGTCGGTTGCGCTCGACGATCACCTTTTCGACCTCGACCATCCGGCCGGCGGGCTCGCTGCTAAGGCCCGGGGTCGTCGCTTTCATCGATGACGTCCGTGCGGGTTTCTGGGGTCAACTGCCGTCGTTCGTCGGCGGTCAGGCTGCGGCCGGCCCGAATCGTCGCGAGTCGGAGCAAGTGGTCCCACTCGGGTTGCCAGTAAAGGATTTGCCCGTCCGCCCCGATCGCGGACAGGCGGAATCCCCGGGCGTCGAATGCCAGGGCAACCGGATCGTCGATCGGGCAGACGGCCGGCTCGGCCTTCTGCCCGGGGTATACGGCCCAGACCCGAACGGCTTTCGGCCCGGCGATGGCGACCCACCGACCGTCGGGGCTGAACGCCACTCTGCGGACCGGTGCCCCGGGCTCGAGCCGGCGGGCCGAGCGGACGGGCTTCAGTGCCGGGTCCGGGCCGGTCCCGCCGGCGGGGTCGAACCCCCCGGTCCACTCGGTCAGGGTGCCGTCCTCGTCGACCGTCATGAACCGTACCCGGCGCCATGCCGGCTCCCCCGCGAAGGCTCGTGACGCCGGGTTGTCCAGCCCCGATGCGTCGACGGCTAGGGACCGGAGGATCACCCCGCCCACGAGCGGTCGGGCCCCGACGGACGTGAATGCCGCGGCGCGGACCTCGGAGGCCGCGCCGGCCCCGCCTCCCTGGTACGGGTCCTGTCGGCTGGCCCCCGGGATGACGTAGACCGCCGCCTGTCCACCCGACAGGACGAGCAACACGTCCGGGTCCGTCGGTGAGAACTCCAGCAACGCCACCTCCCCACCGGCCCCGCTCGCCGGAGCCAGTTTGACCGGGGCGGGTGGGAGTGTCGGGTTCTGGCCCCAGGTCCACACCACCACACTCCCGTCCCCGCCGGCGACGGCCAGCCGAGGAAGCCGCGGCGCCCACGCGAGCCTGGTCACCGGGACGTCCGAGCTCTTGCCGAGGGTGAACGGCGCGACCCCAGGCCTAGGCGGGTCGTGCCGCCAAGCCGGCATGTGGGTTCCGGTCCACTCGGCCGGGCCGTTCGCGGCGGGGGGGTGGGGCCGCCAGACCGTCACCGTCGCCCCGGCGGCGGTCGCCATCGACCGGGTGTGCTGGGCGAACCCGACCGCACTGCTCCCGGCGGGGAGGTTTCGGACCGGGACCGCCCGCGGTTCGGCAAACGCCGACTGTTCCCAGAGCCCGCCGCCTCCCTTCCCGGCGGCGAACAACAACTGGGATCTGTGGTCGAACGCCGCGAGTTGGATCCGCCGGTCGCTTCCGGGTGGGCCGACAGCCCGCCCACTAATCTGCCTGGCGAACTGCTCCGTCGGGTTGTTCAGCGAGAGGGAGGGTGGGTCAAGGTCGGGGGCGTCCAGGTCCCACAGCCGGATCGGTCGTTCCATCCCCGGGCGGGTGGTTACCAGCCACCGACCTGCCGGTCCCCACAGTCGCTCCGGCCGGCCGGCCGTCATCGGGGCGAACCGGACGGTGTACTCCGGGGCGTCGCTGCTCATGTCACACACCCACAGCCCTCGAGTGTCGGGGCCGCAGAGGATGTCCCTCGGCCCGCCCGGGCGGCTCACGGTGAATGTCCCTGTCCCGGGTGTCAAAAGCCGGCTCGCCGGCGCCCACCCCGGCGCGGCCATCCCGTCCGCCGGCAAGTCGGACACGGGGTACAGGTCGAGCCAGTCCGCCCGCTGGGCGATCAGCCACCTCCCACCAGCGCTGAACGCCCCGCCGTAGGCCTGCGGGGTCTTCCACACCAGACGCAGGTTGATGGGGCCGAGCGGATCGGGCAGGCGCCAAACCTCAAGGGCGCCCCCGCGGGTCTGGTTAACGAGGAACGGCCGGCCGGGGCAGAACGGGGGACCCGGGTTGCGGACGGAGTCTTCGAACTCCTTCACCTTGGCCGGCCCGTCCGGACCCTGCAGGTGCCACAGGGAATGGCGGTGCGACCGCTCATCCTGAACCATCACCATCAGCCACCGGTGGTCCGGGCTGAACACCGGGGCCGACCGGGCCGAGGCTCGGTTGAGGACTGTCGGCCGCGCCTCAAACCCAGGCTCGGTCAGGTTCCACAGGTAGAACTGTCCGTCCCGAGTCGTCACGCACCACCGCGAGTCGCCGCTCACCACCGGCCGTGCCACCGACGCGGGGCCGCCTTTGCCCGGGTAGCCGAGGCGGCGGCGGTGAGGCGGGTCGAGTGCCCGGTCGGGGGCCGCGGGCGCGGCCGCGAGGTCGAATGCGAATCCGCCCGTTGGCCCGTCGACGAACAGCCACTTGCCGTCTGGTGTGAACGTGAGCAGCGGCCGCCCACCGAGCCCGTGCGGGAGCCGGGCCACCGGCTCAGCGTCCGGCCGCGGGGCCGCCCGGCCGAGGTCCCAGAGCCGCAGGTTGACCGGGTCGGCCGTGACCACCCATCGCCCGTCCGGGCTGGCCCGCCCACCCTGAGGGGCTTGTGGGTCGGCTTTGAACCGGTACGTCGGCTCCCGGGCCGGGTCGTCGGACGGCTTCCACACGAGCACGTCCCCGCTCTGCTCGGCGGCGATCAGGAACTCGTGGGTCGGGTCGGTCCCGGACTCGGGCGGCTGGGCTAGCGGCCCGGCCGCCAGTGCCAGCCCGCCGCACTCCCGGATTCCCTGCCAGAACAACTCGGCCGTTAACAGGCTCGGCTCCTCCGGCGGGTGTCGACTCCGCAACAGTTTGACCGATTCCTGGAGCATCAGTAGGCTGAGAGCCGGGTTTCGGTGGTTGGCGAGCAGGTCGATGCCATCCCTCTGGAGGTAGGCCACCTGCGTCTGCACCCTCTCCCGGGCCGCCTGGGCCGCGTTCCTGATAGCCGCTTCCTCGTTCTTGCGAGCCTGGTCCGCGTTATCATTGGCCATCTTGAGGTTGGCCTCGGACTTGCTCCACCCTCGGAAAGCGAGCCCGGCCAGCCCGGCGAATACGGCCAGCAGCACGACCAGGATCGGCCCCCCGAATCGGATCACCTGCTGCCGGCGCCGGCCGTACTCCCGCGCGGCTGCCTCCTGCCGCTCCTCCTCCCGCCGGGCGGCGCTCAAGTCCAGGTATTGGTTGACCAGCTCGAATGACCCCTCGTTGCCGTCGTCGTACCGCTTCGCCCAGGCCGGGTTCGGCTTCGGGCTCCCCTCCCTCTGCCACCGGAGTCCGAAGTCCAACTCCGGTGGTCGGAGGAGCCGGGCCATGTCCTTGCCTTCGGCCCATTCGTCGGCATACCCCTTGGCCCGGGAATAGATCCGGGCCGACTCGGCCTCCTTCGCCACCCACTCCCTGAGCCGCGGCCACTGCCGGATCAGGCTCTCGTGACTGACGTCCAGGACGGTGTCCGTGGTGATCTCGGCCGGCGGGGC
This sequence comes from bacterium, assembly GCA_017308215.1. Taxonomy (GTDB): domain Bacteria; phylum Planctomycetota; class Planctomycetia; order Gemmatales; family Gemmataceae; genus Urbifossiella. The sequence goes on from JAFKFQ010000271.1 coordinate 12,140, forward strand.
CGGGGTGAGAAAATTGACGTCCGGGTGGCGGAACTCCTCGACCACCCCGGCCACCAGTTCCGGCTCGACCGCGGCGACCGCGGCGACCATCCCGAGCTGTTCGAGGCGGCGGATCAGTCGGCCTTTCGGGGTCCGCTCGGCCAGCGCCCGGAACAGTACCTCGGCCACCCACGCCCGATCCCCGAGTCGGCCGAGCACCTCGTCCGCGTGGTCCGCCAGGGCATCGGTCACCCCTCCAACGGCCTCGTAGTCGGCGAGCGTCAGGACCGGCGGCCCGGGGCGGCCGGCGGCCCGGTTCCACAGCCGCCGTAGCACGTGCTGGAGGACCGGCAGGTTGTCCGGGTCCGGCCCCAGGTCGTTGAGCAGCCGGGTCAGCAGGGCCGGGTCGACCGACCCTCCGAACAGCTGGGCCGGCCCCTCGATCGCCTCGGCCCGTTGCTCCCGACTCAGCCGGGGAACCAGATACTGGCTGTCGTTGACTGCTTCCGGCAGCCCGGCAAACACGGCGCACTCGCCGATAAAGTCGGACCGCATGGTCAGGACGATGTACACTCCGACCCGGGCCGACCGGGTGGAGGCCAGCAGGAGGGCCGCAAACGCGTCCGCCTCGTCCGGGTTGCCGTGCTCCCGGAACCGGAACAGCTCCTCGAACTGGTCGACGATCAGGAGGAGGTTCTGGTCGCACCCGAGGTAGGTCGGTAGAGCTTCGAGGAGGGAATTCGGGCCGCGGCGGAGGCCGACCCGGAGGAACGCCCGGGCGGTGTCCGGGTCCGGGCCGGGGTGGGCCGGCGGGCCCGACGCGACCAGCCCGTCGGCGAGGTTGGCGAGCGGCCGGTCTCGCGGCTGCATCATCACCACCCGCCAGCCCGGTGCCGGGCCGGTCAGGTATCCGGCCCGGACGGCGTTCACCAGCCCGGCCCCGATGAGCGACGACTTGCCGCAGCCGGACGCCCCGACCACGGACAAGAACCGGGTCCCGTGTAGCCGCTCCAGCAGACTGTCGATCTGCTCGTCTCGCCCGAAGAAGATGTCCGACTCGTCGAGTCGGAAGGGGCGGAGACCGGGGTACGGGTGCGGGGATCTCGCCGCCGGCGGCGGGGGGCAGGCGACCACGGAATCGGCGGTGGGGGCCGGTGGGGTCATGGACGGGGTCCCCCGAGTTGGTCGAGGAACGGACCGAGGGAGGTCGGGTCGAACGGAGCCCGACGGTCGACGGTGAGGACCGGCGGGAGGGCCGGCTGCCGCAGCGCCCGCTGGTACTCCTTGAGCTGGGCAGCCGTCCAGTCGGCATCAGTCGGGTCGCACACCAGGACCAGCCCGGCCGACGCCTGGAGGCCGCTGTTGAGGCTCGACCGGTAGGCGGCCGGCGGAGTCCCGTAGGCCGGCGTCAGCAGGTCGCAGTGCCGTCCCCGCAGGGCCGCCGCGACCGCCTCGACGGCCGGGTCGTTCGGACGGTCGGCGTGGACGAACAGCCGGGGGCCGGCCGCCGGGTGGGTCGATTCCTCTCCCACGGGGACCGCCTCGGCGCCCACTCCGAAGGAGAGTTCCTCGTCCGCGCCGGCCGGCGATTCCAGCCCGGTGCCGGTCGGGGCCGGGGCACCGGCCGGTGCCCCGCCCTTCACCTGCCGGACCACCCGGGCCTTGAACTCCTCGATCCCCTCCACCACCACCGCCGGCCCCTGGAGCAACTTTAAGTGGTCGGGGTCGTCGACCTCCGTGAAGTCCAGCCCGGGCTTGTGCCACTGGAGGACTGGTGCCCCGGCGGCTGCCGCCAGCTTCGCCTGCAGCCCGGGATACCCCTCCGGCAGTTCCAGCGACTTCACCCCCGGGTACGGGCCGAGTAATTGGACGAATAGGGTTGCCTGGGTCAGATCCTTAGACACCGCGGCCCGGAACGCGTCCGGGTCGCGGGGGTAAGGGATGTCGGGCAGGGTTCGGACGCCCTGCTGGCGGAGGTAGCTCCGGACGCCCTCCCGGACCCGGGCCAGGTCGTCGGTCGTCTCCGCCACCAGGGCGGTCGGCGGGGGAACGGCCCCGGGGGCGGTTGCCAGCCGCTTCAACTCCTCGGCGATGTCCTCGCTCAGTCGAATGACCAGCCGGACGTAGTCGTCGAACCCGAACGCCTCCGGGCGGACCATCGGGTAGCAGAACGGCCGCGGCTTCTCATCCTTCGGGTCCGGGCCCCAGAACTGGTAGCCGGCGTACGGAATCAGTTTCGCGTGTCGCTCGTACTTCTCGAATTCGACCAGGAATACCCACTTCCCGGGCGGCCGGGCCGTCAACAACTCGTGGAACGTGGTCATCTCGGCCATGCACCACTTCGACTCTTCGTAGCTCTTGCAGTGGATCAGAATGAGCGCCTGACCACGGCTGACCGCCTCCCGAATGGCCTCGTTGACGACGTCCTTCCCTTCCAATTCACCGTCCGACCAGACGTTAATCCACTCCGGCCGGCCGAGCCGCTGAGGGAGTTCGGACTTGAGGTTGTCGACGAACTGGCTCACCCACCCGCGGCTCACTCCGAACCCGGTCTGGTTCGTCGCGTGGGCGTAACTCACGAACACGGAGTACTTGGCATCACTCATGGCGGTCCCCGGTGGGGGGAGGCATTGCGGCCGTTCGGCTCATCTTCCGTCAGGGCGGCGTCACCACTCACTGTCCGCTGCGAAGACGCCCCTTCCGGCGGGCGTCCCGGCTCGCCCGCCCCGATCTGAGAGTGTCCGCGCCGGCGGCCGGAGAGGGGGTTGAATCCCACCTCCCCCCGGCTTACGATTTCATTGCTACTGAGTGCCTCGGCACTCCAGGCCGTGCCCCCGGGCACCTGGGGTGGCTACTAAGTGTCCGGCGACAAACGTCCCTCTCGGCGGATTACTCACGTAATTCGGTCCGGAACACTGGCCATCACTCCACCCAGAGAGGTCGTCTCTGAAGGGTCCCCCCCGGGGGACCCTTCAGAACTTTTAAGCCTCACCTACGCGAAGTACTTTTCCTGCAGCCGGTCGAGCCAGTCGCTGGTCGCGTAGTTAAAGTGGCGGTTGGCCGCCCACCGCACGAACTGTGCGGCGTACAGGTGGAAGTACTCGGGATCGGCCGGTTTGGGCTGGACCACGTCGAACTGGCCCGCCCCGAACTGGGTCCGCAGCACCTTTTTGGCGTGGGCAACCGGGAACTCGCTCTTCGGATCGGTCCGGTTCAGCTGCAACCGGATCTGCCGAAAGTGGAGGGCGGCCAGTCCCGAGGCGAGGGGAACGAGCATCAGGTTGAGCAGCACCTGGTACGCCAGGGCGGCGCTCCCAACCCGGTTGCCGAGTAGCAACCGGGGGACGGCGGCCACCACCACGAGCGTCCCGGACAGCACCTTCCCGGCGACCTCGGCGAAGCCCTCCCGTTGTTCGGGCTTGAGTTCGGACACGGGCAGCTTGTAATACTCCTGGACCTCGGTCGGAACGGCGGTCATGTCCGACGGCCCGCCGGCGTCGCACACCGCCACCATCGTCGTGTACGACGGCAGGTCGCCCCTCAACTCCGACGTGTTGGGTAGCCACAGCGACGCCCGGACGTCCCCGTTCTGATCGGCGTCCGCCGGGTCGAAGTGGTCCTTGAACGGGTTGGTGCGGATCGTCTGGAACAGGGCGTCGTCGAACGGCGGCTTGTAGACGAACGCGATGTGGCACGGCCGGGGACTGGGGGGTATCGGTCCGGGGTCGATGACCACCCCTGGCTCTTTCCGCCACTTCTCCACGACTACGCGGATTCCTTCGGCCACCTTCGCCAGCGCCAGGTTCCGGCCCCGCCGCTGCTTGATCCCGGTGCCCCCGGACACCGGAGACTGGCGGTTGGCGAACAGCACGTGCCGGCGCCAGTTCTCGAAGTAGTCCACGAGGATCGGGACTACTCGGGCCCGGCCCTCTTTCTCTCGTTCCAGTGCCACCGGCAGTTCGTGCGTCTTGATGTACTCGGAGGACAGGAAGTCGACATCGACCAGGAGCAGGATCAAGTCGGCCTCTTCCAGCTTCGCCCGGATCTCTGCGTTGAAATCCTGGCCGAGTTCGACCCCGTCGTCGTACCAGTCGGTGATCAGCCCCTCGTCCCGGAGGGGCGTCAGGTGTTTGGCCAGCGCCTGCCGCAGGTCGGCGTCCTTGCGGGCGTAGCTGTAGAAAACCTTGAACGGGGCGGGGGACTGGACGGCTCCGGGCGGCGGGGGCATGATCGGCTCGTCGTAATTGCTCGGCCGCGAGAGTGGCCAGTGCATGATCGGGGGTCGCGGAGCGGAATTCGGGTGGGTAGGCGGGTCGAGACCGGGGTCGGGGCGCCGCGGCGGGCGCCCAACCCGATAGCAAATCACTATTAGCGGTAGACATCCGCTCCGGGGTCCCGGCCCGGCCGCACCCGCGCTCCGCCCGGCTCAGCGGCGGGGTTGGAATTCGACCACTACGCGGGCCCCAGGGCTGGCGTCTTTCAGGGATACCTGGAAGCCCTCCTTCGACCACGCGGCGGCCACCCCGTCGATCGTTGCGGACGTGATCTCGATCTTCCCCGGCTTGAAGAAGTCCGGCAGGACGTTGATCGACTGCGGTCGGCTGTCCGGGTCCGGGCGGAAGTACAGGGTGAACCGCTGGTGCTCCTCGACCGGCCGCTCGAAGTACGACCGGAGGTAGATGTGGGCCAGGTAGTTGAGCTCGAACGAGTGGTACCCGGCGATCGAGTGGCCGGCCTTGTTGGCGTACCCGCCGGAGACCACCGGCTGGCCGTTCTCAGTCGTCCGAAAGAACACCCCTTGGTTGTCCCGGTCGAGGAAAAAGAGGTTCCAGAACGTCATCATCTCCCGGGCCAGTTGCTGGTACTCGTCCCGGGTCGCCTGGTCGCCCCGGTCGGTGTTGCCGTGCATGATCAGGTACGCCAGGATGGCCTGTTCCTGCTGCCAGAAGTCCTTGGTGTTCAGCCACGCGAACTCGACCGGCATTCCGTTCCTGGGGATCCGCTCAACGCAATCGAAGCACCCGCCGCGGACCGGGTCGAGCCCGACCCAGGCCATGTCCTTGGCCAGCTTGTGGGCCACCTGCATGCACTTGTCGGCCAGCCCGGGGTCGCCGCCGGCCCCGTAGAAATAGTTGGCTGCCCGGGTCAGGTTCCAGGAGATCTTCAGGTTGTGCCCGACCACCCCCCGGTTCTGCTGCCACCCCCAGGTGGTGTCGTGCTTCCAGTCTTCGTAGAACCGCTCCTGGACGTACTTCGACGCCGTCTGCGGGAAGTAGTCACAGATGAGAGCGGTCGTTTCTTTGAGTAGATCCTTGCACTCTTGGAGGAACCCGACCAGGTCGTCTCGCCCGGCCGGGACCGGTTCCAGGGCCAGAATCAGGTTGATCAGGTACGCCGGAATGTGGTCCCCGATCGAGTTCCAGTTCTTCCGGGCGGTGTTGTTCCCGAGGCTCGGGTTTCGGGGGCTGAAGGTGACGTAGTCCAGGTGGGAGTAGTACCCCCGGCGGTCGGACTTGTCCCGGAAGAAGTCCTGGAACATCCGGACAGTCCGGCGGATGTCGTCGAGCACCTGCTTGTCGTTGGTGATTCGGTAGAACTGGTTCAACCCGGCCAGGGCGTAGATCTGCTCGTACAGCGGGATCGTGTTGTAGTCGTCGCTGTTCTGCGACGTCATGACGTACTGCGACCCGTGCTTCATCCGCCGCTTCGACGCCGACCAGAAGCAGTACCGGCCGTCGGCGCTGGTCCCCCGGAACGCCTCCCGCTGGTACTGCACCCCGGCCCGGGCGGCGTAGTAGTACCGATCGACCCCGTTGAGCAAGTACGCCGACGACAGCCCGTAGATCAGCCGGGAGAGGGTGGCCATCTCCTGGGTGTTGTCGTCGGTCGGCTCGCCGACGATGTTCAGGTTGGTCCGGTACAGGGCGGCGAAGTCGGCCAACTGGTAGTCCCGCCGCTCCTGGAACAGGTCGTCGAGCCACTTGTCGGCCAACCGTTGGATCTGGTTGAGCCACCAGTACGTGAACTCGAAGTAGAACCGCCGCTCGGTGCCACCGGCGGACATCTCCTTTTCGTGGTCGGTCTTCGGGGCGGCCGGGACGGCGGCCGGGGTCTGTTGGAGCAGGTGCACCGCCCGGGCCTCGAACAGGGCCTTCCCGCCGTGCCGGTGGTGGACCCCCTCGACCGCCACGTGTACCCCGTCGACCAGATACTTCCGGGCGAGGTCGAGACGGGACCCGGAGAACCCGTCCGGGGTCGGGTACCGGTCTCGGTTGATCCCGTCCAGGTTGGTCACCGGCTGGAAGTAGGCTTCCTTCCCCAGGGCCACCGGGATGCGGTCTCCAGACCGGAGCCTGACGACGAACACCGGCCGGTCGGGGTAGTTCGGGTCCGAATCAACATCCACGTCCCCAGCGACGGCACCCTGGATGGTCATCGTCTGGGTGAAATACTGGTTGAAGACCGGGACGGCGGACAGGGGGGAGGTGGGCATGGCGGTTCCTCTCGGTGTCGGGACAAGGATTCGGGTACGGGGCTCAGTGGCGGCGGAAGACGACGAACCTAGGGCGTGTGGACAACCAAGGACGGATTTCTTGGTTTTCAGGCGATTTCGCGGTGCTCAGTAAGCAAGGCGAGATCGGCCGAAACTGCTACGATTCCGGGGCACTTTTGCCGCGACTGTCCACACACCCCAGCCGTCATCGGTCGCGCTCTGTGTCGACGACCTCGTTGACGGCGTAGTCCGTGGCCCTGCGATCCGGCGCGTCGAGCCACAGTAGTTGATCGAGTGTGTCTGGCGGGGGGGTGGTATCCCGCCGGAGCACGACAAGCCTGCGGGGCGGTAGACCGAGGCGGTGGAGCCGCAGCGCGTGCTGGACCTCAGCACGGCACCAGTCGCTCTCAGCGGCCGCCGCCGACCAGAGCAGGACAAATGTCTCGGCCTTTCCGATCGCGTCGAGCAGTTTGGTCTGTACCGGCCGCCCGACCCTCAACTCACTCCGGTCCCGGAGCACGGTCCGCCCGCGGGTGTAGAGGGCCAAGTGGACGAGGTCGCACCACTCGAGTTGGGTGTGGCTGTAGCTGATGAAGTAGGAGTGGACGCCCACCGTTTCGATAAGGCCCACCAGGTCGCTCGCGCTGCCGTCGGACCACGCCGCGGACAGTACATGCCCGTTCGGTAGTTTCAGAAGGCTGTCTTCCATTGCCGCGTACGCCCGGGCAGCCCCCCCGCCGAAGTATCGGAGTGGGAGGGACGGCACGCCGAGTTGCTCGGCGATATGGACGGCCCGCTCCGTGCCAGTAGTCCCTCGCACGGCTACCAGCACATCGGCGTTAGCGATGGCGGACTGATGGGCGAACGTCCAGAGTTCGGTGTTGACTACCGCCGCGGCGGGATTCTGCCGGCTGCCAACGGGGAACCCCGGGCGGCGTACGTGGTACTCCATCTTGAGGTTCTTGTGCCGGCCGCGGAGATCCTTGAACGGGCGGTGGCTGTCGTTCGGCCGCCAGACCTCCAGGTGAAAGTCCCGGTCCGGGGTGGACTGGACGACGGGGACATACCCCGCGGCGACCGCGTGGTAGTCGAGCGTGAACTTGGCCTCGCTGCCGACCATCAGTGTGTGCCCGCGGTGGGCGCAGGCCGCTCCGATCTCCGCCGCGGCCCGGATAAACTCCGGGTTGTCCTCGAGCGCCCGTGTGAGGGCTTCTTCGCTCCGGTCGTACTGCGGCTCGTGCCGAGCCCCCGTCGGGTCCGGTCGCTCCTCGAAGAGTGATCCCGCCAAAAAAACACGCATGGTCGTCCGCTCTCGACCGGATCGGCCCGGTCCCTGGGATGGGGTTATGCTCGGTGGAAGACGACGAACCCGGCGGCCGGGATGACGCACCGGAATCGACCGGCACGGCACGGCACCGCGGCCCCGAAGTTGCCGACGTCGTCGCCCCCGTACCGATGGCTGTCGCTGTTGAACACTTCCCGCCAATCTCCGTCCGGCAGGGCCGGGTTGACGAACTCGTACCCGTGCGCGAATGGGGTGTTGGCGAAGCTCGCCACCACCAGGGTGTGCCGGTCCCCGGCCCACCGGCGGAACGCGATCACCCGGTTCGCGTTGTGGACGTACACCACGTCCAGGTGGTGAGACCGGACGGCCGGGTCGGCCAGCCGGAGCCGGATCAGATCGGCGTAGAACTGGAACATCCGGGCCCCGTTGCCGGCCTTCTCCCCGGGCAGGTCCTCGCGGTTGTGAAGCCAGTCGTTATACCGGTACGGTTTGGCCGCCGCGACTTCCTCGCCCATCAGGAACATGGGCGTGCCGGCCGACAGCAGCGACAGCCCGGCGACCAGCCGACTCCGCCGCTCTGCCCACGTCCGGGTGGCCCCGACCAAAGGTGCCCCGTTGACCGCCTGGTCCATGGTCCGGCCGGAGTCGGCCGAGTTCCCCGCCTCGTCGTGAGACTCGTGGTACACGACGTGTCGGTCGGCGCTCGCGCGGAGGACCCCGACGAACGCGTCCAGGTTGAGCGGCCCGTCACCCCCGGTGCCGACCACGGCCAGCAGGCTGGCCCAGTCCGGCCCCTGCTTCAGGGTACCGACAAGGTGGTGGTAGAAGGCCGAGTACCAGGTGGCGTCGAACCCCAGCCCGCCCTGGTCCGGTGGGGCGGTCACCTTGTCCCACCCGGTGTGGTCCTCGGCGACGAGTATCAGGCCCGGGTTGACCAGCTTGAGCGTCCGGCACCACTCCCGGAGGAACTTCGCCCCGAAGACGTTGGCGGCCGGGACCGATCGGCCGTCGAGGTGGAGCCGGTTCAGGCTGTGGATGCCGTCGGTCAGGTCGACCCGGAACCCGTCGACGTGGAACTCCTCGGCCAGGGCGACGGCGCTGCTGACGAACATCGCCCGGACCATCTCCTCGTGGAACCGGGGGGCCCACCCGGACGAGTAGTTGTCCACATACCCGCCGGTCGGCAGGGTGGGGTAGTCGACCGCCCGGCCTTCGTACCAGTAGTATTGGTTCCGCTCCGGCAACTCGGACGCGTACGCCCACTCGGCCCGCCCGGCGTCCGGGGTGTAGTGGTTGTACACCACGTCCTGGATGACCGCGATCCCGCGGCGGTGGCACTCGCGGACGAAGTGCTTGTACTTGTCCCGCCCGCCGGCCTTGTACTCGACCGCGAAGTGGTGCGAGTTCCCGTACCCCCAGGCCGCGTTCCCCATCCCGAACTCGGCCATCGGGAGCAACTCGACCGCGTTCACCCCGAGTTCGACCAGGTAGTCGAGCAGGTTGATCGCGTCCCGGAAGTCGCCGGCCACCTCGTGGCCGTCGGCCGCCTTCTTGTCCGGCCCGCCGAGCGCCCCGATGTGCAGTTCGTAGATGACCAGATCCTCGAAGCACCGGGGGACTGGCCGGGCCGGGTCGAACTCGTTCCGCCAGAAGTCGGTAGTCGGGATGAACTCCTCGGCCGGCTCCGGCCAAACCGCGTAGTCGAACTTCCGGGTGACCGTGTCCGGGTCGACAACGACCGAGCAGCTTACCCGGCCGTCCAGCTCGGTGAGGCGGCCGGTGAACGGCCCGCCCGGGTCGCGGCTCCCCAGCCCGGCCTGGCACCGGGAGTACAGGTCGGTCTTGTACCGGACCACACCGTCGTCCCGGGTCACTCGGAACATGTACGGCCGGTGGTCGAGATCCGCGAACCGGCCCTTGAGGGCCGGGTGCCCCGGGTCGGTGAACCAGAGCGGTCCCCGACGAGCGAGCGGGATCGGCGGGGTGGCGGTGTCTCGGCCGGTACCGGCGGGGTCGTCGGCGATGTACCCGCCGGCAATGTCCCCGGCGGGTAACGGCCCGGTGGTCGGGGTACGAACGGGGTCGGTCGCGTCCCACAGGGTGCCGAACACCAGTTCCACCTTTTGGGCATCGGGGGCCCACACCCCGAACCGCAAGTCCGGGGTCGAGCCCGGCGTCGGGTAATACTTCTGGGCTCCGAGTCGGCGGGCGTGACAGAGGTGGTACTCTTCCTCCTGGGGTTCGCCGGCCGCCGGGAGCAGGTCGAACGTCCGCACTCGGTTGGAGCTGTTGACGTCCCGGACTTCGCCCGGGATGCCCCACACATCGGCCCCGCCGGGGGCGTCCACCGACACCCCCCAGTGGAACGCTTGCCCGACCTGGTCGGCAGGGAATGTCGCCTCTGCCACGAACGCCGGGCACCCGTCGGCCCCCGTCGTCTCGGTCATCGCTGAGACCGACCACGTCTCGGACGGCCGCCCGGCCGGGTCCCAGCCGCCGTGCAGTCGGGCTCCTGCCAGGAACCGTCGACGGACCCCGGTCGCGTAAGTGAACCGGACGGTGACCGGTGCGGGCGAGGGCATGGTGCGTACTCGTGGTGGAAGGTACGGGGCCGGCCCTGTCGGGGTTACTTGGCGGTGAGTAGGTCGATGATCGTGTGGGCGAACAGGCCGGCGTGGTCGCCGGTCCGGGCGGTCACCAGGTCACCGTCGACGACCACGTCTTGGTCGGTGTACTTCGCCCCGTAGGCGGCCACATCCCCGACCAGGTTGTTGTGGCAGGTGACCGGCCGCCCCTTGACCAAGGCCGGGGCCTTGGCCACCAGCCACATCCCGTGGCAGATGATCCCCTTGAGGACGGCCTTTTCGGCGAACGCCGCCTGGAGGAACTTCAGGGCCGGGGGGATACCGGTCGGCGTCTCGCTGTACCGGAGCCGGTCGGCCACGATCCCGGACGGGACGATCACCGCCGCGTAGTCGGTTGGGCGGACGTCCTCGAAACTCATGGTACAGGCGAACGGCGCCTTGTACTCGTGCCCCTTGAACTCCAGCGACTTGTTGCCCCACAGACGGGACAGGAAATGGACCTCCGCCCCTTCCTCGGGGAAGCGGTAGTGGTAGTACCAGATTTCGTGCTCGTAGTAGTCGCTCTCGATCAGTACCGCGATCTTTTTCCCCTTCAGCCGTAGCGGGTAGCCGTCGCCGGGCATCGCGTCGCCTCCGTCGGGGTGGTAGGGTGGTGGTCAGGCTCGAGGCCGGACGGCCGCGGTCCGGACCTTGACGGTGAACGGGTCGTTCGGGCCGTACACTTCGGTCGCCAAGTCGAGCGGAGTCTTTCCGTCGTGCCCGACGAGATCGAGACGGGCTCCGGCGTCGAGCAGGATCTCGGCACACTCGGTGTACCCGTGCCAGATCGCGTCGTGGATCGGGGTGTACCCGTTGATCGGCCCCTGGACGTCGATGTCGACCCGCGGGTTCGCCAGGATCATCCGCAGGATCCCGGCGTTGCCGTTGTACGTCGCCTTGTGGATCGGAGACCCCTTGAACACCCAGTCCACGACCCGCACGTCGGCACCGGCGGCGAGCAGCCTCTCGACCACGTCCGGGTGGTTGTCCCGGGCGGCCACCAGGAGCGGGGTGTGCCCGTTCTCGAACGTGTTGTTGTTCGGGTGGACGGCGTTCACGTCTTCTCCGCGGGCGATCAGCTCGGCCACCCCCTCGGCGTCCCCGGCCTTGGCCGCCGCCATCACCCGCTGCCGGGCGATCGTCACCCCGACGGACCGTTCCCGGGCGGCGATCGCCCGGGTGATCGTTTCCATCGTGTCCTTCCCGAGGGCGTTCACGTTCGACTCGAACCGGAGGTGGTCCTGGAGGGTGAATCCGTAGTGGGTGTCGACCTTCAGGTCGGCCCCGCGGTCGAGCAACAGTTGGACCAGCTCCGGCTGCTTGTACCAGAGGGCCTCCATGATCGGGGTGTGGCCGGTGGTCGGGGTGGTGGCGTCGACGAACGACCCGTGGTCCAGAAGCAGCCGGGCGACCTCCTGGCTCCCGCCCTGACAGGCCTTGTGCAGGGCCGTCATTCCGGTTACCGGGTCGGCTGTGAACACGTCCGCTCCGGCATCGAGCAGGGCCTTGACCACCGCCGGCTGGGCCCGGCAGGCGGCCATCATCAGCACGGTCAGCCCGGTCTGCGGGTCCCGGGTGTCGGGGGCGGCCCCGGCCCTGAGGAGGTCGGCCACCGCGGCCGCGTCGTGCCTTTCGACCGCCGCGACGAGCCGGCCCGGGAGCCCGACCCGGAAGGCGGCCACGACCGGGGTCGGGTCGCAGTACGACCGCCACCGGACGATCTTCCCGTCCTTCACTTGCATCCAGGTGGCGAACTCGATCTCGAACGGGGTGTTGGTGTCGAGCACCACCGACCGGTCGCGGATCGTGCCGAATACCTGGTCGCCCTGGGCGACGACGGCGAGCGGTTTGAACAGCTCGACCCGGGCGACGGCGTCCCGGGCGCGGAACGACGCCTTCACCTCCTCCACCCCGTGGGCGGTCCCGATCCACGGGATGACCGCGCTCAGCCCGGGGACGGGGGGGAGGTTCACCCATTCGACGTCGTCGGCCAGACAGGCGAAGGCGGTGACCAGGTCACCCCGGTCGAGGGACCCGAACCAGGTGTCGGCGATCTTGGCGGTGTCGGCGGTCATACGGCCTCCGGGCGGCGGGAGATGTCGCGGGCCAGTATGTCGTCCAGGCACCGCTCGGCGATCGCGGCGATGGTCAGGGCCGGGTTCACGCAGGTGGTCGACCCGGGGATCAAGGCCCCGTCCACCACGTACAGGCCGGGTCGGCCGCGGACCCGGCCGCGGTCGTCGCACACGACCCCCATGCACGCCCCGCCGAGCTGGTGTCCGGTGGTCCGGGAGGCGACGGACGAGAGGGTGCCGCCGCCGGCGCCGTTCAACCGTTCGGCCAACCGGCGTGCCGGCTCGTCCGAGTCCGGCCTGTACTCGACCCGGACGGTGTCGGCGGCCGGGTCGTACACCAGCCGCCCGCGGTGGGCGGTCAGGGTGAACACGAACGTCCCGATCGCGTCCAGCTTCGGGTAGTCCTGGGCGAACCGGGGGAACGGGGCCCGCATCATCACGCACGGGCGGACCGGGTTGTCGTAGTTCATTACCGCAACCGCCCCGGGGCCGCCGAGGTGCGGGTTGGTCAGCCCCGGGATCGTGGTCCGGATCAGGAACACGTCCCCGTCGTTGCCGAATCCCTCCCCGAGCCCGTCTGGCAACCCGCGGACGGTTCCGGCCGCCCGGGCTTTCATCAACAGTCGGGTCGTCCCGAGGGTGCCGGCCGCCAGGAAAAGGTACCGGCAGGTGAGCTCTTCTGTGCCGAGTCGGTCGCCGGTCTCGTCAATCCGGTCGACCGTCACCCGGTACCCGCCGGCCGGGCCGTCGGCCACCTCCCGGACGAGGTGGAGCGGGCGGACCTCGACCGCGCCGGTCTCCTCCGCCCGGCGGATGTAGTCCCGGTCGAGCGTCTGCTTGGCCCCGCTGTTGTTCCCGAACCAGAACTCGGCGGCGATCACCGACGGCACCTTCGTCCCGGCGATCTCCCCGCGGACGATGTCCCAGTCGACGGCCATCGGGAACCGGCACACCCCGTCCCCGGTGCCGGTCGTGGTCGGCACCTCCTTGAACCCGGCGGCGAGGGCCTGGTCGAGGAGCACCCGCAAGCCGGCGTAGTACCGGGAGTTGAGCACGTCGTCCGGGATCGGGACGGTGTGGACGACCGAACGGACCCGGGGGTAGTACACCCGGTCCATCTCGTCGTAATCGACCTCCGGCGGGAACACCCGGCGGAACTGGTCGCCCGGCGGCTGGATCAGGATCCCGCCGTACACCAACGACCCACCGCCCACCCCGGCCCCGGCGAGCAGGGTCAGGTCGTCGGCCGGGAGCACCTCCAGCACCCCGGCATACTTACCGATCGGGATGCCCTCGTACCCCGGCGTCTTCGACACCTCGTTCATCCACTCGGCCCGGCGGTCGGGCCGGCGGAAGGTGGCGAAGGTGTCGTTCGCCGTCGGGTCCTTGATCTCCCACCGCCGCCCCCGCTCCAGGAGCAGGGTGCGAACGCCCGCCTCCCCGAGCCGCAGGGCCGCGACCGCGCCCCCGAACCCGCTTCCGATGACGATCGCCTCGGCGTCCATGACGGCCCCCGGTTCGGCTACGCGGCCCCGGTCCGGAACTGTGGACCCACCACCCACGTCTCGTCGACTGCCAGTGGGATGGCGTGTAGCGGATCGACGAAGTTCGCCAGATCGGCGGCCGCCGCCCGGTTCGCGTCCGACTCGAGAGCGGCGGCCGCCTCCGCCGCGCCGTCGAACCACAACTGGGCGACACTGTCGAACGGCGGCTCCCCCACCTCGTACCACCCGTCCGGCAGATGCCCCTGGACGTACCGCCGCAGGCCGGGCAGCCGGAGGTCGAGCTCGGCGTGCCGGCCGAGGCTGTATTCCCGGAACGCGGCCACACTCATCCCCGGCTTCCGCTTCACCAGGGCCAGGATCTTCACCCCACCGGGGCTGGCCCCGGGGGCCGGATCGCCGAGCAGAACGTGGGCCTCGGTGTCGAGCACGACCATCGCCCAGAAGGCGAGCCAGTGCGGATCGTCCGCACGGGCCCCGGTCACGTACTCGTCGGACTGGGCCATCGCCACGGCCGCCGCGGCATCCCGGATCCAGATCTCGGCCGCCCCCAGGAACGGCCCGGCCGTTGGCAGCCCGGGGACCGGCACCCGGCAACAGATCCGGTACCCCACCACCTGCGGGATCCGCGCCCCGAGTGGGGCGTGGACCACCTTCCAGTACCTGAAGAAATCCGCCTCCGCCATGTTCGGCTTCGGGGCGACGAAGACGAGCCGGCTGATCACGCCCGCACCTCCTGACACCCGGGTGGCCCACCCTCGCGTTCGCTCAGCCCGCACGCAACTCGGGACCGATGACCCAGTTCTCCCGCAGCAGCAGCGAGAACGTGTACCGCGGCTCGGCGAACTCGTCGTGTCCCGGGAACTCGGCGACCCCGGACGCGGCCGCCTCCGGGGTGTCGAACCACAGGTGCGTGGCCGCGTCGAACTTGGCCTCGCCGACCGCGTAGAACCCGTCACGGACGGTCCCGACCAGTAGCCGTCGCAGGCCCGACAGGTCCCGCAGTTGTTGGGCGAATCGGGCCTTCAGGTGGGTTCGGAAGTCGCCCAGTTCCATCCCGGGCTTTCGCTTCCACAGCGTGAGGAGCTTCACGCCCTGGGCCGGGCGGACCTCCGGTGGGCCGGGGAGCACGGGGACCGGGTCGGTGTCCAGCGCGAACGTCTCCCAGAAAGCGGCCCAGTTCGGCTCGTCCCGCCGGGCACCGTCGATGAATTCGGGGGACTGGAGTGAGGCCAGTTGCGTCTGGTCGTTCTCCAGCCAGATCTCAGCCACCCCGGCGTACGGGAGCGGCCGGCCGGGTAGACCGGCCGCGTTCTTCACCGGACAATCGACCTTGTACAGCACGATCTGCGGGATCTTGCTCGCGTATTTGACCGCGTGGACGTTCAGCCAGTAGTCCAGGAACTGGTCCGCGGTCCAGCCCGGCTTCGGGTTCGCAAATATCAGCTGGTGAATCATCCCCGCTCCTCCCACGGCCGGTCGGCCTCACTGCCCGCACCGCACGCCGATTAACTCCGGGTGCACGTCCCCCTCCAGAGCCACGTCGATCAGGAACGGCCCGGGGTGGGCGAGGGCCCTGCGGATCGTCGGGACGATCTCGTCCGGCCGCTCCACCCGGGCGGCGGCAACGCCGTAGCCCTGGGCAATGTGGTCGAACCGCAGCGGCGGCTCGGACATGTCGAAGCTGAGCGGGAAGTTGTGCGGGACAATCCCCCGCTCCCGCCAGAACGCCTGCAGATTGACCTGAAGGAGTCGGTACGACCGGTTGTTGCAGATGACGAGCTTGACCGGGGCGTTGGCCCGGGCCGCGGTCCAGAGGGCCTGGATGGTGTACATGGCCCCGCCGTCCCCGCTGAACGCCACCACCGTCTTGCCCGGGTTGGCCAGTTGGGCCCCGACCCCGCCGGTGATCCCGACCCCGAGCGACCCGCCGCGGGAGAGGAAGTACCGCCCCGGCTCGGTCGGAGTCAGGTACCGGACGACTGCCGGGGAGTTGGTCAGGGCCTCGTCGAAAATGACGGCGTCGGCCGGGAGGATGCCGGCCAAGTCCTCGGCGAACCGGGTGAACCGGAGCGGCACGTGGTCGCGGACGGGCTGGTCGGCCGCCCGTTCGGCCGCGACCCGCTCGGCCTTCTTCGCCCCGATCGCCACCGCCCGGCCCTGGGCCTTCTGCTTCTGCTCCGCGGTCATCGTCGCGTCGAGCGCCGCGGCGAGCCGGGCGAGGGTCAGCTTCGGGTCACTCACCAGCCCGATGTCAACCGGGTGGTTCTTGGCGATCTCGTACGCATTCAGGTCAATGTGGACGACCCGAGCCCCGGGAGCGAAGATCGGCCCGAGTTCCGGGAACACCTCCGGCATCAGGTAGGTACCACAGACCAGGAGGGCGTCGCCGGCGGTGGTGATCGGCTTGCTGACGGAGCCGAACATGTGCCCGGTCAGGTCCTGCCAGAGCGGGTGGGCGTAGCTCATGTTCAGGTCGCCGGCGTCCACCCCCCAGACTTCGGCGCCGAGCAGTTCGGCGACCCGGGTCAGCTCCGGCTGGGCTCCGGAGGCGGACACCCCGTCGCCGACGAAGATCACCGGGCGGACGGCGGCGGCGAACACCTCGGCCGTCTGCCGGATGAGGTCGTCGTCCGGGGCCACCCGGGTGCTCGGGACGACGGTCGGGGTGACCGCCTCGGCCGACGGGGCGTCGAGGACGTCGATCGGGAGGCAGACGTAGACCGGGCCGCGGGGCGGGGTGAGGGCGATCTTGACGGCCCGGCGGAGGACCCGCAGCAGCGACGCCGGGTCGGTCACCATGGTCGCCCATTTGGTGACCGGTCGGGCCATCCCGACGAGGTCTCCGGCCATCTGGGCGTCGAGCGGTTGGTACCTGACCCCGGCGTCCCCGCCGATCACCACCAGCGGCGAGTGCCCGCGCATCGCCTGGTACAGTGCTCCGACCGCGTTCCCCAGACCGGGGGTGCTGTGGATCTGGACCAGGGCCGGGCCGCCGGTCGCCCGGGCGTACCCGTCCGCCACCATGACCGCGACGGACTCCTGGAGGGCCAGGACGTAGGTCAGCTCGGGCCGGTCCGAGAGCGCGTCCAGGAACCCCTCCTCGGACGTCCCGGGGTTCCCGAACATGTACCGGAACCCGTCCGCGATGAGTTGGTCCAGGACGGCGGTGTGCCCGGTGCGCGTTCCCATCGAGGAGCCTCCTCCCGGCCGCCGAGGCCGGTCCGGTCCGGACCTCACCACCCGTACCGCCGGAGCCCCTTCTCGAGCACGGCCACGAGGAGGTCGCCGGTCGCCAGCGCGTCTGGGGTGGACCGGCCGGTGATGAACGGGTAGTCGACCAGAGCGGAGATCCGGTGCCCGACGTTGCCGATGAACGCCCCGTCCGGGCCGACCGCGTCCCGGAGGATGAACTCCAGCGGGTAGAACGGGCCGCCGAAGTTGATGAACCCGTTCCCGAACCCCTTTGTGCTGCCGTCGACCGCGTGCGGCCCCTCGAACCCGGTGCCGTCGTTGTAGTCGTAGTCGATCGGGTGCCCGGTCACGTGCTTGCCCCGGATGATGCTCTTCTTCTCCCGGGGGTCGCGGGCGAACGCCAGACAGGTGACCCCGTAGCACTCGGCGGCGACCGGCTTGTCCAGTTTGACGAACCCCAGGATCAGCTCGTGGAGTCGCTGGTTGTTGGCGAGGTCGACCATCGCCCCGCTCCCGCCGACGATCACCAGGGCGTCGTACTTGGGCACCTCGTCCCGGACGATGGCGTCGATCGTGTCGTAGTACGCCTCCATGTCCCGGAGATAGGTCGGGGAGCTGGGGTACGGCCGGCGGGGGACCCAGGTGGACAAGTTTTTCGGCTTGTCGAGCTTTCCGGACTTGTCGAGCAGCCGGGTCTTCTCGGCCATCTCCGAGCTGACCACCCTACGGCCGAGTGGCGGGTCGACGAACGCCGGGTCCATGCTAACCGTCAGTGGGGTCGGCTTCGCCCCGGTCGGGGTGAGGTACGTGATCTCGTAGCCGGCCTTTTCGCAGGCCTCCACCGGACCGACCAACTCCTCTCCCCAGTACCCCCACTCCGACACGGCAATGATGACGCGCTTCATCGATCCTCCGCGGCTTGGCGGCCGGGTCGTGCGACTGGTCGAAAGGAATCTACACAGAAGTGGGATCGTAACGGCTGCAACGCCTGCAATGCAACTAAATTCTGGAATTCGTGACGCTTTTTCTGAACAAGCGGACTTGTCTGGACGGCAGACTTTCACGATATTTCAGACTATTAATATATTATAATAACTATTTCAGTTCTGGTATTATCGCGGGTTGGACGCCCACCGGCTGGAGCCAGGGAGGCCCGTCATGCCGAGGCCGGAGAGCCGAAGGTATTGGGTTAGGACGCCTTACGAGCAGAAAGAGGCGGGAGAACCAATGGTACGACGTGGGGAGGGGATGCGAGGACAACATGGCCGGTTTCATCCGGGGCGGGGCGCGTGGTGACGCCATCGCCCCGCTCGGACCGGCCTTTGTCTTACGCCACTCCCCGGGATCTCCGAGTAGGAGGGAGCAGTAGGTCGACACCTCGTCCGGGCGATCAGGGCAATTGAGAGAGCAGCCGGCGAAACAGTCGACGGTAGGCCAGGTCCTGTTCGAGCGCCGTGACGGTCGGCGGATCGAGCCCGGGGGCGTTCGCCATCCGGGCCGGCGTCCGGGTAATCAACCGGGCCGCTCCCTCGGTCGACGCGACGGGAAAGACCGGAACTGTCGGGTAGTGTAGGCGGAACAGATCCCACTCATCCTCCACCCCGTTCATCCCGCTAATGAACACCCCCGCGGTGAACTCCGGAATCCGCATCGTCCCAGTCTCGTCCGTACGGCGCACGATCATCAGATCCCGCATGTGGGCGATGCTGCGGTCCGCCGGCCCGCCGACGTCACGGGTCCAGACAAGCTTGTCGAAGAACACGGCCTCCGGGGGAATCCGGGAGCGGAAGTGCTCGGACTGGTAGATGAACACCCGGTCGACCAGGCCGAGCCGGCTTGCGATCTCCCACACCAAGGGGGTGATCGCGGGGTGCCCACCGAACACCAGTGGCCGGTCCGGCAGGACGACCGCCACCAGTGCCCGAACGGCTTCCTTTACCGCTGTCGGGTCCGGCGGGTACGACCGAGCGCGGTCACCGAACGGGATGCTGGCGGACAGGAACACCGGCCGAAGGGCTGGGGGTGCCGTGCTCATGACTCGCGGCCCTCTCGGATCGCCCCCAGCCACCGCCCGAGTGGATCCCCCCGCAGAGCCGGGGCGCGGTCGAAGTGGACGGTCTGGAGCTTGAGGTAGTCGTTCAGCCAAACCAGATGCTCGGCCCGCCCTGACTCGACCCCGAGTCCGTCGTACACGACGCGGACATTCCGGGCCTGAATCAGGCCCGCCAGGTGCCCGGGGTGGCGGTCCTCGTGGACCTCCCAGAATCGGGTCAACTCCGCCTCCAGGGCCTGGATCCCGCGGGCGTCGGGGAGGCCGACGACCGGTATGGCGACGGCGGCAGGCGGGTCGTCCGCGGCCGCCCCGGCGTCGGCGATGGTGACCGGACCGACTGGCTGGACGGCGGCCCGGAACCGCCCGTCCTGGAGCCGGGTGACCAGCTCGTCGGTCACCCGGCGCCGGCGGGCACCGAGGGAGCGGATGCGGACCACCTCGGCGAGGGCGGCGATCGCCCGCGTGGCGTCCTCGGTGAGGAGTCCGGTGCGGCCGGAGTCGCCGTTTACGAAGTCGGTCGGCCGGAGAGAGCAATGCGTACTGAAGTGGGTTTCGGCGGCCGGGGTCCGGCCCGGCCACACGAGCTGGAGCACCCCGAGTCCCAGGTTGTTCACTTGCACTAATTCCTGGAGTAGCCACCGGGACGTCAGGGCGTCCGGGCTGTCGAGCAGGACGAGCAGGTCCATGTCCGCCAACCGGTCCCAAAGGATGTCCTGGAATTGGGCCCCGGCCTCGACCGACGCGGTGTCCAGGAAGACACTGTACCCGCGGCGGGTGAGTGCGTCGTGTAGTCCACCCGCCACGCCACTGGAATCGACCCGACGGTAGCTGATGAACGCCTGCCGCCGGTCCCGGGTGAGCCGGAGCATCCGCAGGACGTCCGCCCGGACGCGGGGGTCGTCGGCCTGCCGGCCGTTGACCGGGAGGAGTTCGTCGGGGACGAGTTGGGTGTACCGCGTCAGGTCGTCGACAATCGGCAGGACAGGGGTACAGTTGTCCAGCAGCGTGGCCAGGGCTGGCGACGCCGTCCGGTCCGGCCCGCCGAACCAAGCCCCGACCGGGGTGCCTTTCCAGTCCACCTCGCCAACCCGGTCGGCGGGCAGCTCTTGGAGGTGCTCGTTCGGGTCGAGGCCGAGAACGGCGAAATCCTCGTGGAGTTCGGCGGACAGTTGTCGGCTCCGGTCCCCGTCGGCCTCCGGTCCCATCTTGACGACCTGGTATTTCATGCCTGGCTCCTGCTCTTTGCCCGGACGGCGGGCGAGTGCCCCGAGGTCGTCAGTAGCCCTCGTTAGAAAATATCACGCAATACCTCCACCTGGGAAGCGAGTTCCCGGGTATGCCACAGCCCGCGCCTCTGGGCACGCCGTGGAGCCTCGGGCCTTCCGCCGCGCACGACGCTACGGCCCTTGCGGCCGCTGCTCGGGCAAGTCTGGTCGGCACCGCCCGGTTCATGACGTTCGAACCGCTGGCCGGGCGCCGGCGGGTGAAGGTAGCCGACCGCCGGACCAAGGCGGACTTCGCGCACGTCATCCGCGAGTTGGTGGACGAGCAGTACCCGACCCGTGGCCCCGCGGAAATTCGCGTAGACCCGGCAACGGGGGCACGCTATACGCGGCGGACGCGAGCGCGAGAGCAGCGGGGGGAGGGCCGGCCGTGGCGGACGACGCGACCGAGCTGGTCGTCGAGACCCAGCACCTGACGAAGATCTACCAGAACCGGCAGATCGCGCTCAACGACGCCACCATCACCGTCGAGCCGGGGAGCGTCCTCGGGCTCCTCGGCCCGAACGGCGCCGGCAAGACCACGTTCCTCCGCCTCATCCTCGGCCTCCACCGGCCGACCGCCGGGTGGGCGAAGGTGTTCGGCCGCGTCATGACGCCGAACGCCGCCGACCTCCGCCGCCGCATCGGCTACATCCCCACGAACCCGCAGTTCCCCAAGGGGATGACCCCGATCACGTACCTGGACTACATCGCCCGCCTGTTCGGCCTCCCCGCCGACGTGCGGAAGCCGAAGCTGGCGACGCTCATCCGGGCGGTCGACCTGCTCCAGCACTCGGGCGACTCGATCGCCCACTTCAGCGCCGGCATGACCGCCCGCCTCGCCGTCGCCGCGAGCCTCCTCAACGACCCCGACCTGCTCATCTGGGACGAGCCGACGCACGGCCTCGACATCGAGGCGCGGCGCAGCATGCTCGAACTCATCAAGACCCTCGCCGCCGAGAAGACGCTGATCCTCAGCAGCCACAACCTGACGGACGTGGACGAGGTGTGCAACCACGCGGCGGTGCTGAACAAGGGTCAGCTGATCTTCACCGGGTCGCTGCAAGACCTGAAGGGCCGCATCCGCCGCAACCACTACGAGATCGACCTCGACGGCGAGCAGAAGGCGATCACGAAGTGCGTCGCGGCGCTGCGAAATCTGCCGGACTTCAAGCAAGTTCTGCTGCGACAGCGGCGCCTCGAGGTCAAGATGACCGACGACGCGGCGAACGCGCCGCTGCTCGCGCAGATGTTCCAGGTGCTCGCCGACGCGAAGGTGCTGGTGATCTCCGTCCGCACCGTCGGGATGCAGACGGAGCAGGCGTACCTCGACCTCGTCGAGCGCGAGGAGAGCCGCGGGTTCGCCCGGCTGTACAAGGACGAGGCGGCGTGAGAGTCATCAAGTCCGCGAGTCATCAAGTCTTCAAGTTGCTGACTCCGTTGCGACTTGACGACTTGACGACTTGACGACTCCGGAGTCGGACATGGAACAAACGCCCCCCGTCGTCACCGTCCGGTTCAACCGCTTCCTCCCGTACTGGGCGGTCCTCCAGACCGACCTGCGCCAGACCCTGCGCGGGTGGACGTACCGCCTGTGGGTACTCGTCACCGTCCTCGCCGCCGGCGGGTTCTTGCTGTACCGCGTCGGCGTCCACAACGAGGCCGGCATGTTCCGGTCGGCCGCGGCGCAGTCCGGCGACCTGTTCCGCCTCGTCGTCGTCGGCAGCCTGGCGCTCGTCGTCGTGCTGTCGGTGTCGGCAGTCGGCGCCGAGCGCGGCACGGTCGCGGATTCGGTTCTCAGTCGCGGCATCAGCCGGCACCAGTACTTCCTGGCGAAGTGGCACGCGCGGCTGGTCGTGGTGGTGAGCACGTTTACCGCGCTGGCGATCGGCGTGCTGGTGGCGAGCTACTTCCTGTTCAAGTCGGACGCGGAGAGCGACCTGTCGGCCGGCGGCGGGCTGATGGCGGTCGTGGCGGTGGCGGCGGCGCTGGCGGTGATCGTGTCGTGGGGCGTGACCATCGGCGCGCTGACGAACGGCACGGTGCTGGGCATCACGGTGTTCTGGCTGGTGCTGTACGGGGCGGGGTTCCTGCTGACGTTCCTCCCCGAGCCGTGGCCGAGCCCGGACCGCTACCTCGCCCGCCTGCGGTTCGTGCTGATGGGCCAGTACAACGTGGCGGGGCTGACAAACCTCGTCGTCGGCTCGGCAGCGCTCAGCGCGCTGGCAGCGGCGGTGGGCGTGGTCGGCTTTGCCCGCCGCGACGTGTGAGGACGCACGACATGGACGTGACTGCCGAAGTGAACGAGCTGGCCGCCCGGATCGATCGCCTGCCAGACGACTCGCAGTGGGAACTGGCCGCGCGCGTGCTCCGCCGCTTCGGCTGGTGCCCGTCGACCAACCCGGCGCTGGCGGCGGAGATGCGAGCAGAGCTTCAAGCCCTGCTCGCCCGCGAGACCGTCAACGGGAAGGCGCCGACGGCGGAGTACCGCGCGGTGGCGTGAGGTCGAACCCGATCGACCCCGGCCTGGGAGTCAGCCGTTCGCACCGCCGGGGGCGCCGGGCCGGTCCCGGCCCGGCGCCCCCGGTCGTCACTTCTTCCCGTCGAGCATCTTCACCACCACGCCCTTGTCGGCGCCTTGGATGCGGACGCCCTTGAGCCACGGCGCCTCGACCGTGTACCGGCTCCAGGTGTCGCGGGCCTCCACCTTCGACAGCGCTTGGGTGACGATTCCGGTCGGCGCGACTGCGGTGAGGGTGTAGTCCTGGATGCCGTCCGCCGGCGGGGTGTCGTACTTCTTGCGGGTCAACTTCGCCCCCGACCACCCGCCCGTCGGCACCTGCCCGGTCGCGGTGACGACCAGGTTCGGCGGGTCGATCTCCTGGATGGCGAACTCGACCTTGAGGATCGTCTTCACGGTCACCGGGCCGGCCTTCCCCCGGTCCTGCCCGGCGAGCGGGTCGGACAGGGCCAGGACCGCGGTCGCCGACAGGCCGGCAGCGGTGACGAACCGCACCAGATGCGAGCGTATCATCTCGACCTCCACGGGCGACGCACGGGCGACGGCGGGGACGGCCCCGCGGAGGCGCATTCTAGCGCGGCGGGCCGGGCGCGCCGCCGCGCGGGGGGACATGTTACGACCGCGTGACCGAGTCCTTGTCCTCGAACCCCGCCGGCGCGGTGGCGCGGCGGCCGGAACCGTAGCCGACCACCCAGCCGAGGAGCCCGCCGGCGAGCGCCGAGGTGGTGGTCAGGTGTTCGCGGGCGTGCAGTGCCTGCGGGTACGGCCGCATCGGGTACAGGTCGCCGTCCTCCGGGTAGCGGTGGGCGACCACGCCGAGGACGCGGACCCGGAACCGCACCCCGGAGCCGTCGCCGGCCTCGGAATCGACGCCGCCGGTGACCCCGGCCAGCCCCAAGCCCAGCCCGGCGACAAGGCCGAGTACGAGGCCGACGTTCGCACGCCGCCGGGCCGGCACGGGTATGGCGCAGGCCGGCGGTGGTGCGGCGCCCGCCATTCGTTCTCCTCCGCTATGCGACCGGCTCGCGGTCCAGGTCGGAGTACGGGTAGTGCCCCTGCTCCTTGAGCCGGGCGAGCAGTTTCGCCCCGCCGTTCTTCCGCGCGAACGCCATCTCCGACCGGAACACCTCGATCACCGCGAGCAGGCCGAACTCGACCGGGGCGTCGGTCGGGTACGACGGGTAGCCGTCGAAGATTAAGGCATGAGTGGGATGTGATCTACCGGCCCCCCCGGAATCCGCTACGAGGTGTGTCTCACGGAGAGGGCACCGATGGCGGAACTCACGGACGACCCGCGTCGGACCATCCTGCTGGGCGCGACGCGGCTCGCGGGGCACGAGCGTCGGCGGTTCCCGGCCGAGGCGGCGAACACGTTCCGCGGCGGCCCGGCCCGGCGCGCCGAAACCACCTTCGGGTGGGGGCGGGGCGCGGTCGAGACCGGGCTCAACGAACTCCGCTCCGGGATCCGGCGCCTGGACCCCCACGAACTGCGGGGGCGCAAGCCCACGGAGGGCGTCGCCCCGGCGCCGGACGCGTTGCTCCGGCGCCGGGGCGATCCGCACGCCCGGGCGGGCCCCGCGTTCCGGACCCCGTTCGCGTACACCCGGATCACGCCCGAGGGCGCCCGCGAGGCCCTGCTGGGCATCCCCGAACTGGCCGGGAAGGTGCCCACCCGCCGGACCGCGGGCGGCATCCCGAACCGCCGGGGCGACACGCCGCGCCGGGCGCTCAAGGCCCGGCCGCAAAAGAGGTGCCCCAGACCGACGCCATCCTCGCCCACGCCCGGCGCGCCCGCGCCGCGTCCGCGGCCGACCCGGGCGCGCCGCGGCCCCCCATCAACGCCAAGCCCGAGGTGACGGTGGGCGCGTTCTCCCGCGGTGGCGCGGCGCGCGGGGAGGGGCCGGTCCAGGCCCTCGACCACGGCGTGGCCCGCGAGGCCCCTCTGGTCCCGTTCGGGGTGCCGGAGCGGAGCCGCGGGGCGGTCCCGATCCTCCGGCCGTGGTCCCTGCTCGGGCACTCGCGGGAGCCCCGCGACTTCTGGGGCGACGGCCCGGGTCGGTGGCGGGCCGAGCGGAAGCCGAGTCACCCGGTTGCACCTCGCGTTGGACAACGGCCCGGAGATCGGCCGCTCCCGGACCCAGTTCCTCACGCGCGCGGTGGGGTTCGCG
>JAFKFQ010000697.1 GCA_017308215.1 bacterium
CGAGGAGCGAGTCGACGGCGAGCCCGAGCCCCGGGTCGCCGAACGCGACCGCGCCGAGC
Organism: bacterium; assembly: GCA_017308215.1. Classification (GTDB taxonomy): domain Bacteria; phylum Planctomycetota; class Planctomycetia; order Gemmatales; family Gemmataceae; genus Urbifossiella. Next base: position 60 of record JAFKFQ010000697.1, read on the forward strand.
GAGTGGACCTCGGGCAACTGGCGGAGGAAGTTGAGCGCGGCGAGCCCGAACACCGCCGCCGCGACGACCGGCCACCCGCCAACTCTTCGCGCGCCGGCGGTGGTGGACGCCATGAGGGGTTCACGCAGCGGACGCAGGTGTCGTGAGGCGATAGACGTGGGTGTCGTGAGGCGAAAACTGCTGGTAGCCGCAGGCTTGAGCCTGCGCTCAGCTGAGCGCAGGCTCAAGCCTGCGGCTACCAGCCTGGGGGCCGCCCCCTACTGCCGCACCTGCACGATCACCCGCACGCCCTTCTTGTTCGACGAGACGACGTCCAGCAGGCCGTCGCCGTTGATGTCGGACACCTCGAACTGCGTGCCGATGCCGCTGTCGTCGTCGATCGGCATGGGGGTGAACGTGGTCATCCCGTCCGGCGTGCGGGTGTTCTTGAACCAGTAGATCATCGCCGGTGCGTCCGACCCCGGCTCGCTGCGGCCGTGGCTCCAGAACCGCTTGCCGGTGACCAGGTCGGGGACGCCGTCGCCGTCGATGTCCACGAACACCGCCGCGTGCGTCTCGCTGACGAGCATCGGGAACAGCGGCATCGTCTGGAACGCCGGGTTGCCGCCGGGCGAGGTCGCGGGGCGCTGCTTGTGCCACCAGATCCCGAACCGGTGCGCCGAGGTGGAGATCACGTCGGCCTTGCCGTCGTTGTCCATGTCCCAGGTGTGCATGTCCGCGCAGGCCTCGCCGAGGCGCGCCGGGTGGAACACCCACGGCGTCTTCCCGTCGGCCTTCTCCGGCTGCTCCCACCACCCGTCCGTGCAGAGCACGTCCTTCCGCTTGTCGCCGTTGACGTCGCCGACGCCGAGCCCGTGGCTGAACCGGTTGCTGCCGGGCGCCGCCTTGCCGGGGCCGGGGTCGGCGCCGAGCGGGTGCATCACCCACTTGGCGTAGGGGTCCTTCTCGTCCGGCGTGAAGTACCCCATCCGCCCCTCGTTCCCGGCGGTGCTCTTCCCCTCCGGCTGGAAGCCCATGATCAGCACCCGCCGGCCGGTGCCGAGGAGGTCGGCGTACTGCGGCGTCTCGTTACAGGCCGAGTGCCAGATGACGTGCTTCTTCCAGTGCAGCGCCTTGCCGTCGGCCCCCTTCGCCTGGCCCTTCGGGTTCTCCATCCAGTAGGCCGGGTCGCCGGGGAAGGGGATGACGATGACGTCCTGGTAGCCGTCCTTGTTGAGGTCTTCGCCCCAGCAGCAGAACACCCGGCTGTAGTTCTTCTGCGGGTCGCCGAAGTCCTTGGGGGGCTGGAGCTCGTGCGGCGTCCAGTTCGGCGCCTCGTACCAGTACTCGCCGTTGACCACGTCGACCTTGCCGTCCTTGTTCACGTCGAACGCGGCCACGCCCTCGGACCGGAACTTGGTGTCGAGGACGGTCTTCTTCCAGCTGATCTTCTTGTCGGCCGGCGCGGCGGCCTTGGCGGCGGTCTTCTCCTGCGCCGCGGCGGGGGCGGGGGTGAACAGGAGCTGGCCGCCGGTCGCGGTGGCGACGGCGAGCGCTGCGGCGAGCGCGGGGAGGAGCCGGGACATGGGGGAGGAGCCTCCGGGGCGGGGGGAATGCCGCCACTGTACGACCCCGCGGGGGCGGACGCCAGCGCCAAGCCCTGAAGGGGTGAAGGGGTGAAGGGGTGCGTCCTCGTTCCCCCGCAGAGCGGGGGAACGAGGACGCACCCCTTCACCCCTTCATGCGCTGCGCCGCCCCGCCCGCGCATTGCCATTGACTCGCCGGCGCCCGGTTGCGACACTCGCGTCAAACATGCACCAGACCGAGGAGACGGACCGATGCGCGTCGCGTGCGTGCTGGCCGTGGTCGCCGCCGCCGTCGCCACGACGGCCCGCGGCCAGGAGCCGGGGTGGGCCGGGCGGCATGTCATCGGCACCCGGCCGGCCGACGACATCGCGTTCACCGACCGGCCCGGCGGCGAGCGGCGGCTCGCGTTCTACGGCACCTACCCCATCCGGGTGCGCGAGGAGCGGGCCGGCTGGATCCGCGTCTACGACGGCCGCCGCGAGGGGTGGGCGCGGAAGGCCGACTTCGTCCCCTCCGACGACGCCCCGGCCTACTTCACCGCCCGCCTCCGCACCAACCCGGACGACGTGTTCGCGCGGTACCAGCGCGGGCAGGGGTGGCTCGACCGCGGGGACTACGACGCCGCCGTCAAGGACTTCACCGCCCTCATCCGCCTCGTCCCGGACGACCCGGCCCTGCGCATCAGCCGCGGGGGGGCGTGGGGCGCGAAGAAGAATTTCGACCGGGCGCTCAAGGACTTCGACGCGGCCGTCCGCCTCGCCCCGCACTCCGCGGCCGCGCTCGTCGGACGCGGGGCGGTGTGGCTGCGGAAGGGCAACCTCGACCGGGCGTTCGCGGACTTCGACGCGGCCGTCGAGGCCGACCCCGAGGACGCGGCGGCGTACGGCAGCCGCGGGGCGGCGTGGCTGCGGAAGGGCAACTTCGACCGGGCCGTGAGGGACTACACCACGGCCGTCCAGCTCAACCCCAAGGAGCCCGCCGCGCGCCACGACCGCGGTCTGGCGTGGGCGGCGAAGAACGACCTCGACCGGGCGTTCGCGGGCTTCGACGTGGCCGTCTGGCTCGACCCCCGGCTCGCGCCGGCGTTCGCCGCCCGCGGGACCGTGTGGCAGCGGAAGGGCGACCTCGACCGGGCCCTGGCGGACTACGACGCGGCCCTCCGCCTCGACCCCCGGAACGCCAACACGTTCTCCGGCCGCGGGAGCGTGTGGTACCGAAAAGGCAACCTGGACCGGGCGCTGGCGGACTGCGACGCGGCCCTCCGCCTCGACCCCCGGAACGCCGCCGCACACTGCGACCGCGGTGCGGTGTGGGAGGCGAAGCGGGACCTGGACCGGGCGTTCGCGGACTTCGACGTGGCCGTCTGGCTCGACCCCCGGCTCGCGCCGGCGTTCGCCGGCCGCGGGACCGTGTGGGACCGGAAGGGCGACCTCGACCGGGCGCTCGCGGACTACGACGAGTCCGTCCGCCTCAACCCGAAGGACGCCCACACGCTCGTCGCCCGCGGGGGCGTGTGGCAGCGGAAGGGCGACCTCGACCGGGCGCTGGCGGACTTCGACGCGGCCGTTCGCCTCGACCCCAAGAACGCCAACACGTTCGTCGACCGCGGGTACCTCTGGTTCTCGAAGGGCGACCCCGACCGGGCGCTGGCGGACTACGACGCGGCCGTCCGCCTCGACCCCAAAGACGCGGGCACGCGCTACGACCGCGGTACGGTGTGGGAGGCGAAGAAGGATCTCGACCGGGCGTTCGCGGACTACGACGTGGCCGTCTGGCTCGACCCGCGGTTCGCGGTGGGGCTCGCCGCCCGCGGGAACATGTGGCAGCGGAAGGGTGAGTTCGACCGGGCGCTGGCGGACTTCGACGCGGCCCTCCGCCTCGACCCCAAGAACGCCCACACGCTCGTCGGCCGCGGGTACCTCCGGTTCTCGAAGGGCGAGTTCGACCGGGCGCTCGCGGATTTCGACGCGGCCGCCCGCCTCGACCCCAAGTACGCGGTCGCGGTCGACAACCGCGGGGACGTGTGGCGCGCGAAGGGCGAGTTCGACCGGGCGCTGAAGGACTACGACGCGGCCATCCGCCTCGACCCCAAGGACGCCTGGCCGGTGTACAACCGCGCCGTGACGCTCCTGCTCGCCCGCCGGCCGGGGGCGGCCGCGGGGTGCCGGGCGGTACTCGCCCTCCAGGGCTGGACGGGGGACCTGTCCGCCCACGCGGTCGCCGTCGGCACTCTCGCGGCGCGGGCGGAGAAGGACGACGCCGGGGCGAAGAAGCTCCTCGCCGAGGCCGCCGGGAAGCTGACGGCCGACTGGCCGGAGCCGGTGGTGCGGTTCCTCCGCGGCGACCTGGACGAGCCCGCCCTGCTCAAGCTCGCCGACAAGGACCGGGACAAGGAGACGACGGCGCGCGCCTACCTCGGGCTGGACCACGTGCTCCGCGGCCGCCCGGCCGAGGCGCGGGCGCACCTCCGCTGGGTGCGCGACAACGGCAGGCGGGAGTCCGTCGAGTACGCGGTGGCCGTCGCGGAGCTGGCCCGGCTGGAGAAGGCGGCGGCCAAGGAGTAGCGACGGCCCGCCGGGCCGACACGGATCGGTCGGCGCGCCACTACGGGAGCAACCGGTTCCCCTCGTTCCCCCGGGTGACCGCGAAGGACACCGACGGGGACACGGGCACGCCGCGGAGCGGCGAAAACCCGGCGTTCCCCCACAAAGCGGGGGAACGAGGAGACGAGGAGAATCGGATCGAGTGTCACGAAATCGGGAGGTGACTTAGAGCCTATCCGGTTAACCCGGCCGCTCGGTATGTGATCAGGGCGAGTGCGAAGTGCAAGTTGGCCAGGAAGTTCGCCGGCTTCTTGCACCACCGGATCAACACTCCGCGGAACCGGTTGAGCCAGCTATGCGTCCGCTCGACCACCCA
>JAFKFQ010000698.1 GCA_017308215.1 bacterium
GGCGGCCACGGGGTACGCCGCCAGCGTCATCGGCTGCGACGCCGAGGCCGGCGTCGAGCGCGAGCTCCCGCCGGAGGACACCCCCGACGGCCGGCCCGGCGTGGCGCTCCTGTTCTTCGGCTTCAGCCGGGACGCCCTACAGAAGGCGGTGGTCAACCGCGTGGCCCAGTGCGTGCTGACGTGTGCCACCACCGCCTGCTTCAACGGGCTGGCGGGCGACCCCGGCCGGTCGATCAAGGTCGGCGGGGCGCTACGGTACTTCGGCGACGGCTGGCAGATCAGCAAGCTGCTCGACGGCAAGCGCTACTGGCGGATGCCGACGATGGACGGCGAGTTCCTCTGCGAGGAAACCTTCGGCACGGTCAAGGGCGTCGGCGGCGGCAACTTCCTGATCCTCGGGCAGACGAAGTCGGCGGTGCTGGCGGCGGCGGAAGCGGCGGTCGAGGCGGTCCGCGCGGTACCCGGCGTCATCCTCCCCTTCCCCGGCGGCATCGTGCGCAGCGGCAGCAAGGTCGGCAGCAAGTACAAGGCCCTCAAGGCGAGCACGAACGACGCGTACTGCCCGACGCTCCGCGGCTCCGTGGCGTCGGCGCTGCCCGACGGGGTGAACGCCGTCTACGAGCTCGTCTTCGACGGGCTCGACCTCGCCGCGGTCGAGGCGGCCACCCGCGCGGGCGTCGAGGCCGCCTGCCGGCCCGGGGTCGTCCGCGTCACCGCCGGCAACTACGGCGGCAAGCTCGGCCCGCACCACATTCACCTGCACCGGTTGTTCACGCGAGAGTCGTAGTCGCCGTGAAGACCGTCGCCGGAGGCGGCGCGTAAAGTAGCAGGCACACTCCGTGTGCCGTTCTTCTGCACGCCCACGGAACACGGAGTGTGCCTGCTACGCTGAGGCAACAATGACCCCGGATGAGTTCCGCGAGTACGGCCACAAGCTGATCGACTGGCTCGCCGACTACCGCGCCGGTATCGCCTCGCGCCCCGTGATCGCACAAACCGAGCCCGGGCAGGTGAAGACCGCGCTCCCGACGGACCCGCCCGCCGACCCCGAACCCTTCGACGCGGTCATCGCCGACCTCGACCGCGTCGTCATGCCCGGCCTGACGCACTGGCAGCACCCACGGTTCTTCGGCTACTTCCCCTCCAACGCCTCGCTCGCCAGCGTGCTCGGCGACCTCGTGAGCAGCGGTCTCGGCGTCATCGGGCTGAACTGGCAGGCCAGCCCCGCCCTGACCGAACTCGAAGAGGTGGTCTGCGACTGGGTGCGCCGGGCGTTGGGCCTTTCGGCCGCGTGGAGCGGCGTCATTCAGGACACGGCCTCGACCGGAAGTCTGCTGGCGCTCCTGTGCGCCCGGGAGCGTGCCACGAACTTCTCCCTGGCCCGCGGCGGGTTACAGGCCGAACCCCGGTCACTCACCGTGTACGTCTCGACCCAGAGCCACAGTTCCGTCGAGAAGGCGGCGCTCCTGGCCGGGTTCGGCCGGGAGAACGTCCGCGCCGTCCCGCACGACGACGCCTTCGCCATGCGGCCCGACGCCCTCGACGAGATGGTGACTGCGGACCTCGCGGCGGGGCGGCTGCCGTGTGCCGTGGTCGCCACGACGGGCACCACCGCGTCGACCGCGCTCGACCCGATCACCCCCATCGCCGACGTCGCGGCCCGACACCGGCTGTGGCTCCACGTCGACGCCGCGATGGCCGGCTCGGCGATGATCCTGCCCGAGTGCCGGTGGATGTGGGAGGGCGTCGAGCGGGCCGACACGGTGCTCCTCAACCCGCACAAGTGGCTCGGGGCCGCCTTCGACTGTTCGCTCTACTACACCCGCGACCCCGACCACCTCGTCCGCGTGATGTCCACCAACCCCAGCTACCTGCGAACGGCCGCCGACGGGAGGGTAACGAACTACCGCGACTGGGGCATCGCCCTGGGCCGCCGCTTCCGGGCGCTGAAGCTGTGGTGCCTGATCCGCTCGGAGGGCGTGAGCGGCTTACAGGCCCGGCTGCGGCGGGACGTCGACAACGCGAAGTGGTTCGCCGGTCAAGTGCGGGCCACCCCACACTGGAGCGTGGTCGCCCCGGTGCCGCTGCAAACGGTGTGCGTCGTCCACGAGCCGCCCGGCGTCACCGGCGAGGCACTCGACGCCCACACCCGGGCCTGGGCCGAGCGCGTCAACCGCTCGGGCCGGGCGTACCTGACGCCGGCGATCCTCGGGGGCCGGTGGGTGGCGCGCGTGTCCGTCGGGGCGGAGCAGACCACCCGGGCGGACGTCGAAGCGCTGTGGGCGCTCGTGAGAAGCGCGGCCGAGGGCGGGGGTCAAAATACGATTCAATACATGAAAAATTGTTAACCCATCGTGCCGTCCGAGTCTACTTCCTTGACAGGACACCTCCACTCCGGTGTGATAGAGCGGCCGTCACCCGTTCCGACCTGCCGAGGCCGACCCGTGACCGATCACGACCGCCTCACCGGGCAGTTCCGCCGCCGCGTTGCCGGCCTTCTCGCCCTGAAGAATGTCGTCGCTGCCGCCACCGTTTGGCTTTTCCTCTGGGGCACGGCCGTCCTCCTCCTCCGGGCCACGCAGGGCACCCCCAACCCGTGGCTCGCCTGGGGCGTGGTCGGGGTGCTCGCGGCCGCCGGGGTGGGGGTGTGGGCCGCGCGCCGCCGGCTCCCGGACCCCGCCGCGGTGCGGGCGTTCCTCGACCGTCAGGCCGGGTGCGGCGGCCTCCTCATGGCGGAAGCCGAGTGCGACCTCGGCCGGTGGCGCGTGCCCGCCGTCGCGGTGCCGTCGGTCCGGTGGGACGCCGGTCGGCCACTCGGCCTGCTCGCGGTCGCGCTGGCCTACCTCGCGCTCGCGTTCCTGCTACCGGCGGACTCCGCCACGCTGGCCGGCACCACGCCGCTCGACGTGCGGGGCGAGACCGACCGGCTCGCCGAGCAGGTGCGCGTGCTGAAGGAGGAAAAGGTCATCGACCCGGACCGCGCCGACACGCTCCGGCAGAAGCTCGGCGAGGTCCACGCGCAGGCGGCGGCGAAGGAGCCGGCCAAGACGCTCGAAGCGCTCGACCACCTCCACGACGTGGTGCGCCAGGCCGCCCGGCAGTCGGCCGAGGCGTCCGCCCGCCAGACCACCAAACTCGACCAGGTTCAGACGGCGGCCGACGCGGTTCAGACGGCCGCCGCGAAGCTGGACGACAAGGCGATGGCGGCGCTGATGGCGGAGTTGTCGGCCCTGGCCCAGAAGGCCGCGGCCGAGGCCGACCGGTTCAAAGAGGAACTCGACCCGGACCTGACCGCGGCCCTGGACGGCGGCACGCTCTCCAAGGATCAGCTCCCGAAACTCGCGTCGGCGGCGCGGGGTGGTAAGGCGTCCATCAGGAAGTCCGCCCAGAAGCTGTACGACTCCCGGCTGATCGACGCCGACCAGTTGAAGGCCTGCGAGGGGGGGCAGTGCGACGGGAAGGGTCTCGCGGACTTCCTGGCGAAGAACGGCGGCAAGGCGTCGTTGAAGGAGGGACTGGCCGAGGGGGCGGGCCGCGGCGGGGTGACCGAAGGCCCCGGCGCGGCGGCGCTCCAGTTCGGCGACCGGACCTCCGAGGAGGGGGCGAAGTTCCGCGAGGAGGCGCTGCCGCCGGCGCAGCGGTCGGCCCTGAAAGACAGCCAGACCTCCGGCGTCAGTAAGGCGGTCCCGACGCGCGACCCGGCGGCGGGGCCGCCCGGGTCCGGGGCGCTGGCCGGCGCCGCCGCGGGCGGCGGGTCGGCGACCGCCGCCCCGGTGCTACCGCAGCACAAGGCGGCCGTCGGGCGGTACTTCGACCGCCCCGGGAAGTGACCGCCGGCGCGACTCACGTCCCGTCCGCCCCGCCCGAGGAACGCATGCCCGAGCCCGCCAAGCCCGACCCCCTGCTCGAACCGGACGAGCTCGCGCCGGCCGCCGCCCTCGCCGGCCGGCTGCTCGACCAGCTCGACGCGATGCTGCTCGGCCGGCCCGCCCTGCACCGGCTCGTGCTCATCGGCATCCTCAGCCGCGGGCACGTCCTGCTCGAAGGCGTGCCCGGCGTCGGCAAGACGGCCCTCGTGAAGGCCCTGAGCCACCTGCTCGACCTCGACTTCAAGCGCGTCCAGTTCACCCCGGACCTGATGCCCGGCGACGTGCTCGGGTCACACATCCTGCAGGACGTGGCGGGGGCCGGCCGCGAGATGGTCTTCCGCCCCGGCCCGGTGTTCACCCACCTGCTCCTCGCCGACGAGGTCAACCGGGCGTCGCCGAAGACGCAGTCGGCGCTGCTCGAGGCGATGCAGGAGCGGTGCGTCACGCTCCTCGGCACGACCCGGCCGCTGCCGGACCCGTTCTTCGTACTGGCCACACAGAACCCCATCGAGCTCGAGGGCACGTACCCGCTGCCCGAGGCGCAGCTCGACCGCTTCCTGTTCAAACTGGTGGTCGAGCCGGCGGACGCGGCCACGCTCGACCGGATCATCAGCACCCGCCGGCGGGGCGAGCCGCCGGC
>JAFKFQ010000703.1 GCA_017308215.1 bacterium
CGACCCGAAGACCCTTGTCGGACCCAGCAAGGGGTTCCTCGACAAGGGGTACACCGTAGTCATCGTCCGCCACGCCAGCGCCCCCAGGTACGCAGTCCCGGACGCGGTGGCCGACGTCCGCCGGGCCGTCCGGGCGGTGCGGATGAACGCCAAGGCCCACGGCATCGACCCGAACCGGCTGGGGGTGCTGGGGATGAGCGCCGGCGGCCACCTGGCGCTGATGCTCGGGACGACCGGGGACGACGGGAACCCGAAGGCGGCGGACGAGGTGCTGCGGCACCCGAGCCGGGTGGCGGCGGTCGCGGCGGTCTGCCCGCCGACCGACCTCCGGGGGTTCACGACCGACCCGCCCGCCGAGGTCAAGAAGCACCCCGGGCTGAAGCCGCCACTGACGTTCGACGCCAAGCTGGAGCCGGACGTGTCCCCGGTTCTGCACGTGACGTCCGACGACGCCCCAGCCCTGATGGTCCACGGGGACAAGGACGTGCTCGTGCCGATCGGGCACAGCCGAAACATGGTCCCGCTGTTCGAGAAGGCGAAGGTGCCGGTCCGGCTGGTCACGATCGAGGGGGCGGGCCACGGGTTCACCCCGCAGCAGTCCCGGGAGGTGATGTCCCCGGCCGTGATGGACTGGTTCGAAAAGCACCTGGAGAAGTGACCGCACGACCGGTCGAGCGGCGGGAACTTCACCCTGCGGGGCCGAGTTGGCCCCGCAGATCTACTACCGCAGGTCGATCACGAATGCGTCCGGCACCCCGCCCTCGACGAACGAGCCGGCCAGGCTCACCCACGCGCCGCAAGTGTCGAGGATCATCGAGTCGGCGGACGCGACCAAATCGCCGGGCTGAACGAGTACCGCGTCCGGGTCCGGCACCACCTCGGCCGCCCAGCCCGGGTTCACCTCCCGGATCATCGCCGCCAGCCGGCCGCTGTTCGACACCGGCGCGTCCAGCAACCAGGTACACGGCCCCGCACCCCACTCCGCGAACCGTCGGGCCACCAACTCAAGGGCCGGTCGCGTTTCCTCGACCCTCCGGTACGTGCCGTGGACGCTGGCGAGGTCACGGTAGCTCCCGTCGCGGCAGGACAAAACCACCCCGCCGCCGAGCGCAGACTCCAACGTCAGGAGCAGGTTGAACCCGTCAATCCGGATCGGCCGACCGCGGAGTGCCGCGACACCGACTTCCCGCGACTGCCGCCCGGCGAGCGCCGCGTCGGAACACGCCGAGCGGAGGACGGCGGTCCGCTGCCGCTCCGCCAACTCGTACCGGTCCCCGACCAGTTTCAAGGCCGACGCCCCGGCATACCTGCGGGAGAACAGCCAGGACAGGTCAGCCACTGCCGCCTTCAGGTCGGCGTGTGCTCCCGCGCCGAAATACGCCGGATCTTGCGGGCCGGGGCCGCGGTGCTTGCGGGTGTCGGGCACATTTCCCTCCCTGGAGCTGATCTCGACACGCACCGGGCTCCCGTTTCCGTCAAAGGGGTTTTCACTTTTTCCCGGCGTCTCCGCCCTCACGCCTTCAACTTCTTGGCGACCGCCTCGCCCACCGCCGCCGCACTCGCCGGATTCTGTCCCGTGATGAGCAGCCCGTCCTCGACCACATGGCTGACCAACGTCAGCGTCGCCTTGCCGTACCTGGCGCCCCGCTTCTTCAACTCCTCCTCCAGGTTGTACGGGACGGCCTTCTCTCGCCTGGCTAGCCCTTCTTCCGCCCAGGAGAATCCAGTCACGCCCTTCCCCTTGACCAGGTACTCGCCGCCGACCTTCACCTCCAGCAGACCGGCCGGGCCGTGGCAGACGGCCGACACGACCTTCTTTGCCTCCCAGAACTTGGCGGTCAGGTTCGCGAGGTCCGGGTTGTTGAAGTCGAAGCACACCCCGTGACCGCCGGTCAGGTAGATCGCGTCGTACCCGGACACGTCGGCGTCCGCGACCCTCATCGTGTCCTTCAGCCGATCCATGAATGTGCGGTCTTCGTAGTGATTGTGAACCGGGCCGCCGAGGCCGACGGCGTGGCCGAGCTCCTGGAGCATAAGGCTCTCCGGGTCGATCGGCACGTACCCGCCCTTCGGGCTGGCGATGTCGCACCGGAAGGCGCTCTTCTCGACGGCGTCCATGAAGTGCGTCAGCTCGCCGAGCCACAGCCCGGTCCGGTAGCCGACCTTCTCGTACTCGCCTACGTTCGTGACGATGGTGAGGATGCGGTTCGTAGCCACGACGGGCTCCGTGAGTTAGCCGAGGCCGGCGCCCCAGCGGACGGCCGCCTCGAACGTGCTCGGCGGGAGCAGCCCGTGGGCCAGGTTCGTCGCCCGCGACTGTAAGCCGACCGGATACCGGGGCGACGGCCAGTCGTCCTTCACCACCTTCAAGATGGTTTCCGCAACCCGCCTCGGGTCCATCCCGCCGCGGATGCCGCGGACGGACAGGGCGTCGGCCTTCTTCCGGCGGTCGGCGTACTCGGGAATGTGCCTCTCGGCCCGCATCGCCGTATCCCCCGCGGGCGTGCTGACCGGACCGGGCGCGACGACGACGGCCGCGATGTTGAGCGGCCGGAGCTCGTGACGCAGGGCCTCGGTGTACCCTTCCAGCGCGAACTTGGTGGCGCAGTACAGGGCGGCGAACGGCAGGGCCGCGACGCCACCCGACGAGCTCATGTTGATGACCGTGCCCGCCTTCCGCGCCCGCATGAGCGGGAGCACGGCGTTGGTCATCCGCATGACACCGAAGAAGTTGATCTGGAACAGCTTCATGCCCTCTTCGGGGGTGACCTCCTCGGCCGCCCCGATGATCCCCGTGCCGGCGTTGTTGTGCAGCACGTCGATCCGCCCGCCGGTGCGCTCCGCCACGGCGTCCACGCAGGCCGCCACCGACGAGTCGGAGGTGACGTCGAGTTGCAGTAGCTCGAACCCGCGGCCGGACTTCCCGACCGGGTCGCGGCTGGTGCCGAAGACGCGGCAGCCTTTTGAGGCGAGCAGCTCTGCCGTCGCCTTGCCGATGCCCGACGTGGCGCCGGTGACGAGGATCACCTTCGCTTCCGTTCTCACGACCGGCCTCCGAACGGCGACCCGTCGAATCGGGCGAGCACGTCATCCGGGTCGTTGTAAACCTGAACCGCACCCTTCAGGTCGGCGTCGCCCCACCCGCCGCAGCGGAGCGCGACGACGCGGATGCCGGCTTTGAGGGACGCCTCCACGTCGTAGGGCGTGTCTCCGAGCAGGATGACCCTTTCCTTCGGGTGGCCGAGCTCGTCCAGCGCGGCGTGGACGATGTCCGGGTCGGGCTTCGAGTTCGGGGCGTCGTCGGAAGAGGTGCTCGCCGTGATGAACTCGTCCGCCCCGCACACCTTCAGCAGGCCCTTCAGCTCGTCCTCCTTCGCGGAGCTGGCGACGGCGAGTTCGAGTCCGGCCTTCTTCATCCGGGCGAGGAGTTCCTTCGCACCCGGGGTCGGCTTCAGCTTGGGGAGGTATTCCTTCCGGAAGATCTCGCCGCGGCGCTTGCCGACGGCCTTGCCCTTCGAGGACTCGGCGTCGATCCCCGACACCTCGGGGAGCAGCTTGTCCCCGCCCTTACCAATCAACCGCCGGACGGTGGCGAACTCGGCGTTCACACCCACCTCGGCCAGTGCCTTGACCCACGCGTGGGCGTGCGCGTCGTTGCTGTCGACGAGGGTGCCGTCGATGTCGAGCAGCACGCCGGTGGGCCGTTCCATCCCCGTCTCCCGACACGAAAGATCCCGGCCGGAGCCGGGCCGTGTCTGTCGTGTTGATGCCGCCGTCGCCTGCAAAAATCACGAAACCCGCTATTCAGCCTGCAAACGGCGCGCCTACGGAGCGGGGGCGTAAGTGGTGACCACACCCGGCTGAGCCGGCGGGGTTCCGAACTCGAGGCGAGCGGGAGTTCACCGGCCGTCTCGACCGTCTCGCGCCGCGTCGAGCAGGCCTCGTACCTCCGGCACCCGTAGCCGGTCGGTCCGGCAACACAGCCCGATGGTAAGCGGGGCCAACTTGGGGCCGCCCGGGATCGCCTCGACCAGCCTCCCGGCGCCCGCGCGGACCACCAGGTCGGCCGCCGGGCCGATCCCGAGCCCGAGCCCCACCATCCCCAACAGTGCCTCACTCCCGGCCACCGTCGCTACGACCCGTGGCTTCCCCCCGCCCGGAACCACCGGGCCAACCGCTCACGCACCGGTCCCGGTGGCGGGGCCACAACCGGCACGTCCGCCCACGCCACCGACCGCGGCGCCAGCGCCGCCCACACCGACACGGGGCACGAGCGTCGGCGGTTCCAGGCCGAGGCGGCGAACACGTTCCGCGGCGGCCCGGCCGTGGTCCCTGCTCGGGCACTTGCGGGAGCCCCGCGACTTCTGGGGCGACGGCCCGGGTCGGTGGCGGGCCGAGCGGAAGCCGAGTCACCCGGTTGCACCTCGCGTTGGACAACGGCCCGGAGATCGGCCGCTCCCGGACCCAGTTCCTCACGCGCGCGGTGGGGTTCGCG
>JAFKFQ010000704.1 GCA_017308215.1 bacterium
CGCCCCCGCCGGTCACGCCCCGCGCCCGCCGGCTGGCCAAGCGCCTCGGCATCGACCCCACCGCCGTCCCCGGCACGGGCCGCAACGGCCGCGTCCGCGAGCGCGACGTCGCCGCGCGCGGTGGGGTCGGTGCCCGCGTCGAGCCGCCCTCGCCGGTCCGCAAGGCCACCGCCGCCCGGATGGTCGCGAGCCTGCGCACCGCCGCCCCGGTCACGCTCACGCCCGCCGTCGACGCCACCAACCTGGTCAACCTCCGCGCCCAGTTCAAGGCCGCCGGTGCCACGGTGCCGTCCGTCACCGACATCGTCCTGAAGCTCGCCGCGGCCGCGCTCCAGCAGCACCCCGTCATGGCCGCGCGCTGGACCGACGCGGGGCTCGCCCACGCCGACCGCATCGACCTCGGCGTGGCCGTGGACACCGACGCCGGGCTGCTCGTCCCCGTCGTGCGCGACGTGCCGGCGCTGCCGCTGTCCGCGCTCGCGGCGCGCACCCGCGAGCTGATCCAGAAGGCGCGGGCCGGCACGCTCGCCGCCGCCGACCTGCGCGGCGGGTGCTTCACCGTCACCAACCTCGGCGCGTTCGGCGTCGACGCCTTCACCCCGATCATCAACCCGCCGGAGAGCGCCGTCCTCGGCGTGGGGCGGATCGCCCGCAAGCCGGTGATGGACGGCAGGCGCGTCGTCGGCCGCGAGCTGATGACCCTCAGCCTGACCTTCGACCACCGCGTCGCGGACGGCGCGCCGGCGGCGCGGTTCCTCCAGACCCTCGCCGCGTGCATCGAGAACCCCGCCCCGTGGCTCGCGGGCTGACCGGAGGGAACCATGACCAGCGACCTGACCGGCCGGGTGGCACTCGTGACCGGCGCGGCGCGCGGCATCGGCCAGGCCATCGCCGACCGCTTCGCCGCGAGCGGCGCCGCCGTCTACTACACCGACCTCGTGCTCGACGACGCCCGCGCCGCGGCCGCGCGCGCCCCGACCGGGCGCGCGCTCAAGCTCGACGTGACCAACCCCGCCGACATCGCCGCGGCCGTTCAACAGGTCGTGGCCGAGAGCGCCCGGCTCGACATCCTGGTGAACAACGCCGGCGTCAACACGATGGCGCACCGCGTGACCATCGACGAGTTCCCGCGTGCCGAGTGGGACCGCATCCTCGCCGTGGACCTGACCGGCCTGTACGAGATGAGCCGCGCCGTCGCGGCAGTGATGCGCCGGCAGAAGGGCGGCCGCATCATCAACATCGCCTCGATCGCCGGGCTGGTGCCGCTGCGGTTGCAGTGCGCGTTCGTGGCGGCGAAGGCCGGCGTGGTGAACCTGACAAAAGCGACCGCCCTGGAGCTCGGCCCGCACGGCGTCCTCACGAACGCCATCGCCCCCGGCTCGACGTTGACGGACGGCACGCGCCAGCTCTTCTACGGCGACGACGGGCTGTTCAAGGAGTCGGTGAAGCGGATGCTCGACCACGTCCCGCTCGGGCGGCCGGGCACGGTGGACGAGATCGCGGTGGCGGCGCTGTTCCTGGCCGACCCCGAGAACAGCTACATGAACGGCCACGTCCTCACCGTGGACGGCGGCTGGACCGCCGGCTACACCCGCGACTTCTGACGCCGGACGCGGCGCCGCCGGCGTTCGCGGGGCGTTCGGTCGTGGGCGGCCGATTTTGGGGCGACTTGGGGCGATTCGCGGATTTTGCACGGCGCGGGGAGGCCGGTGGTGGCCTTTTCCAGGCGGTTTTGCGTGTGAGGGGGTGAATCGGGGGTCTCATCTTTGGGGCGGCTTGGGGGCTCGACCCCGGTGTCGAGCCGGCACGCGACGGCGTGGCCCCGGCCGCGCTCGACGTGCAGCGGACAGAAGCAGATGTCCCGGGCGGACGGCACGCGGGGGCGCCGCCGGTTCGATTCGTCGGCCATTCTCCCAGCGTGGGACCGGCGATTGCCTGTCCGGTTGGGGAACGGGGGCCGGGGTTTCGTAGGAGTCCGCTATCGCTCGATGTCGGGTCGGGCGAACGGCCGGCGTGAGCCGGCTGGTCGTTGGTACGGGCACCTGTACCAACGACCAGCCGGCTCACGCCGGCCGTTCGCCCGGGCAGGGCTTGCACCCGACACCGATCGGTAGACGGACCGTAGGTCGGGCCGAGTCCGCGAGGCCCGACGTGGGGTACCTGTGGTGCTATCACAAGCGGTCGAACGTCGAAGGCACCTTCTCGGCCGTGAAGCGCGAGTTTGCCGAGGCGGTCCGCAGCAAGACGCCGGTGGTGCAGAAGAACGAGGTTCTGTGCAAGTTCATCTGCCAGAACGTGACGTGCCTGATCGGGGCGATGTACAAGCCGGGGATTGCTCAGCCGACGTGGCGGGAAGAGGACGACGGGGAGCGGCCGACCATCCGGTTCCCGGGAGTCGGCTGAAGTGACCAAAAACCTGCGTTTCGTTTCTTGTTTACCAAAAATGCCGGTATGGTAAATTAGCTCCGGGCTTATTGTCGTTTCGGGTAATAAGCCGCTACCCTTTCTAGGACCACACCTTGCGGCAAGAAGACTTCCAGCCGAATGCCCCCGGCCAAATCGT
This sequence comes from bacterium, assembly GCA_017308215.1. GTDB lineage: Bacteria > Planctomycetota > Planctomycetia > Gemmatales > Gemmataceae > Urbifossiella. The sequence goes on from JAFKFQ010000704.1 coordinate 2,564, forward strand.
CCAATCAACGCTGGGCTACTGGACGTTCCTTCCCACGCCGTTGCCACCAAGTTTGAACTACAACACTCGGCTGGTTAGCCTGCTTTCCGAGGCTGACCGTGCCTTGGGCGAGCTCGCGGGTGCCGGGCGCATGCTGCCCAACCCCCACCTCTTAATCCGCCCGTTCCTCCGGCGGGAAGCAGTGTTGTCGAGTCGGATCGAAGGGACGATCACGCAGCTCGATGAGCTGTTCTTGTTTGAGGCAGAGCCGGACCACCTTTCGCACCCGTCGGATGCGGCCGAAGTTCGTAATTACGTCATTGCGCTTGAGCACGGGTTGTCGGCGGTTCGGGCGGACAACCCGTTCAACCTCCAACTACTACGAGAGGTCCACCGGGTGCTTCTCAGCGGCGTGCGCGGGGCAGAGAAGCGACCAGGGGAAATCCGTGACCGGGGAGTTCGGATCGGTGGTGCGACTCTGGAGGACGCCCGATTTGTCCCGCCCTGTCACACAGCTCTCCGGCCGCTGCTGGACGACTTTGTGCAATTCCTCCGCGAAGAGCGATCCCTGCCCATCGTCGTGCAACTGGCGCTGATGCACTACCAGTTTGAAACCATCCACCCGTTCAACGACGGGAACGGGCGGGTCGGTCGGTTGCTCATCACCCTGATGCTCTTTGAAAGACGAGTCCTCCCGCAACCGCTGCTTTACCTCAGCGCCTTCTTCGAGAAGAACCGCCAGGAGTACTACGACCGCCTGCTCGACGTGAGCCGACGGTCCGCGTGGGAAGAATGGATCGAGTTCTTTGCCCGCGGCGTGGCGGAGCAATCGCAGGATGCAATCATCCGCACGAGTCGCTTACTCGATCTGTCGCAGCAGTACAGGAAAGAAGTTGCCGGGGAGGTGAAGACCGCCGCCGCTTTGTTGCTCGTCGATGAACTCTTTTCGTCTCCCTACATTACGATCAACCGCGCCTGCGAAGCGATCAACGTCCCCTTCAAGACCGCCTCCACGATTGTCTCAAAGTTGGAGAAAATGGGGATTCTGAGAGAGATTACCGGCCAGCAGCGCTACCGCGTCTACCGCGCTGACCGTATCTTCGAGCTTCTAGAGCAACCCATCGCACCTTGACGCATTGACTACGCCACAGGCTCTATTCGTAGTTACTTCGACCCCGGCCGATCGACCGGGGCCGGCTCATTTCCCACCCTCCCGTCCCTCTGCCCGCAAACCTCCACCCTGGCGGGCGGGTTTATCGGCAACGTCTCTTTTTGTGTCTTTTCGCGCCTTTTTGCGGCCATACTGATTCGGCATTCTCCCCCAGCTCGCGGCTTGTACGCACGTCGCTCTCACGCGCTTGTTCCGTCCCATTCATCGTCGGCCGCCGGATTCGTGCAGGGGTTCCGACCGCCCGGGGCAGATTACGGCATGGATTCGCTCCTCACCTGGATCCGACACGCCGCGCCCGACGGGCGGGCCGACCACGCCCTGATCGCCGCCTTCCTCGCGGACCACGACGAGCGGGCGTTCGCCGAGGTCGTGCGCCGCCACGGCCCGGTCGTCTGGGGCGCCTGCCGCCGGCTCCTCCCCGACCCCACCGACGCCGAGGACGCCTTCCAGGCGGCGTTCCTGGTGCTCGTCCGTCGGGGCTACCGGCCGCCGGCCCCGCTCGGCCCCTGGCTGTACCGGGTCGCGGTCCTCACCGCCCGCGGGGTGCGGCGGCGGAACGCCCGCCGGCTGGCACGCTCCCGGCCGCTCCCGGACGACGTGCCCGCGCGCCCGGTCCCGGAGGTGGTCGAGCTGGACGGGCTGCTCGTGCGGATGCCGGAGAAGTACCGGGCGGCGGTCGTCCTGTGCCACCTCGAAGGGCTGACCGAGCCGGAGGCCGCGGCCCGGGTCGGGTGCCCGGTCGGCACCCTCTCGGCCCGGGTGTCCCGCGGGCTG
>JAFKFQ010000272.1 GCA_017308215.1 bacterium
GGCGATGTCCTCCTCGCGGTAGGCCCGCCCGTTGGCGGGGTTGGCGAGGTATTCGACGCGGAACGGGAGCATCATGAGCACCCCGAAGCCCATCAGCATCCAGTAGACGAGGGTGGCCGAGAAGAATCGGTCGTGGCGGAGGTGTCGGAAACTCCGGAGGGGGTTCGGAACGGCGAGCCCGTCGAACCGCCCGGTGGGCAGCCGGAAGAGGCAGGCCGCGGCGATGCCGGCCGCGGCGGCGTAGCCGAGCAGGAGTGTGTGCCGCCCGATCAGCCCCCGCTCCAAGAGCGAGCCGATCAGCCAGCCGGCCGCGCTGCCGCACAAGATGCGCAGGAGGTTCGTCCGCGAGAACAGCCGCCCCCGCTCCTCCGGGCCGTAGTTCCGCTGGTAGACGTGGGTGTGGAGCGGGATCACGGCGCAGAGGACCGCCGAGGCGAGGACGCCGCCGCAGAGGTAGGTGATCGTCCCCGGGACGACGGCGGGCACGGCCAGGCAGACCGCCGCCAAGCCCCAGGCCGCCGCCAGCACGGTCGAGACGGGTCCGGGGAACGCGGTCAGGGCCGACGTGACGACCGGCGCGAGGAGATACCCCAGGCCGTTTCCGGACACGAGCAGCCCTTTTTCGAGCGGGGTCGCGTGCAAGTCCTGGACGGCGAGGAGGACGAGGAACGTGCTGAAGCCGGTGTCGAGCACCCCGGCCGCGACCGCGCGGCGCTTTTCGAGTGTGTAGGTGCGGCCTGCTCGTTCATCCATCCGGTCCCGTCTCGTCGCGTGTGCGCTTGCGGCGTTCTTTCGCCTCCCGTGCAGTTGTCCAATTGCCACAGCCGGGCGGAAACACCTACCCTCTCCCTCGAAACCCCCCGTCGGTGGGTGTCCGCCGGCCTCACCCCGTCGGCGGACAGCCTCGACAGCCTGCCCCGTGCCGCAAGTTCTTCGCCGGTCGGCCGCAATGGCCGCGGGAGCGGGACGGTTCGCACAGAAGGTTGGCATGTCAACTCCGCGCGCCGGGGTATTTTCCGGCCCCTTGCCCGGCCGATTTCCGTCGTGGTAATTCAATTCCGGGGAATCAGAAAAGCACAAGCCCGGGGGTAAGCCGGGCTTGTGGGACGAAAACCTAAAACAGCCACCTGATGAACCGGCGGATGACACCTCCTTCGAGGTGTCGTCTCGCCTTTTTGTGCGCCTTCTCGGCGTCTTGCAGGGCCTTGATGGCGTGCGGGATGTCGTCGGCGTTGAACCACTGCCGCTCGTCCGGACGGCTGAAGCGGTTCGCCACGAGAATCCGGTAGGCATTCCGGACCGGCTTCTTCTCGACGTAGAGGATCGTTCGCACCGGCCCCCGGTCGAACTTGTCCGTCCACGTCTGCGGCTTGACCTCCGCGGGGAGAAGGTAGCCCACCGCCATCGCCGCCATCACCACTTGCCCCTGCTGCTGTTGTTGCGCTTGCTTGTGCTGTTTCATAAGCACTTCGTCTCTTGTCACCCTCCTTTCGGCATGGCTGTCCCACGCTCTCCGTTCACGACCCCCGGGACCATCCCGAGGAGGCAGGGCCGTGAAGGCAGAACCGTGGGCAAGCGCCCGCGAGCACGCGCAAAAACCCGACTCAGGCTGCTGCCGTCGTCTTTTTTGAACCGCCGGTTTTAAACCGTCGGTCGTGCCGACGACGGGCACGGCGCACCCGGTCTTTTTGTGACCGTCTCCCGGGTGCCTGGGGAGAGGAGTGGTCAAAGGGGCGAGGCCCCTTTCCGAGGGAGATTATAGGCGGCCGGTTCGCCGGCGGGGGACGCCGGAAGCGCGGCTTCGCGGCCCGGCCATATAGGGTCAATATGACCCCAACGTCTCAGCCCTGCGAAGGCGGCAAATTTTTCATGTGGCACGCTCTTGCCGCGCGCGGCCCATCACCTGCCGGCGGGCAGGAAAATCCCGCCAGAGCCCATTTCCGGTAATGCTACCGCCATTTCCAAGGGGGATGGAGGACAGCCGCCGTCGGTCAGGGGAGATTATTGTCGGGAGACGGGCAGGAATCGTCGGATGGGATGTGTGGGCGGGTTCCAGCCGCGAAAAGCGGCTGCGGCCTCAGTCGGGTTTCCCGCCGGTGCGGATACGCTCCCGCACCTCGTTGAGGGCGAGGAGGAGGGCCTGTTCGATTTCCGGATACCCGCCTTTCACGGGGCCGGTGACGACCACCTTCCAGGCACCGGGGCCGGCGAACGCATTCCGCGTCATCCGGGCCGGGGGCTTCGGCTTCCCCCGGCGCTGGCGGACGGCCCGCGCGGCGTCCTCGTGCGATAGACCCTGCTCGACCGCCCGTTCGGCGAGCGCCGCCTGGGCCTCGGGGTCGGGGAGTTTGGAAATCTCGTAGGCCGCCCGGGCGGGAATCTCGCCGGCGTTCACCCGCTCCTGGACCGGCCCGGGGAGCCGCAGGAGCGCGAGCGCCCGGCTCACCCGGCTCGGGTGGACCCGCAGGGCGTCGGCGACTTCCTTCCCCGTCCACCCGTTGATGCCCATGAGGGAGGAGAACGCCCGTGCCTCCTCGACCGGCCGCAGGTCTTCGCGGAGCAGGTTCTCGATGAGCTGCTGTTCGAGGATTTCCGACGGGGTTAATTCCGCCTCGTGGAAGTAGCACTCGATGTCCGGGAGGCCGGCCCGCCGCGCCGCCCGCCACCGCCGCTCGCCGGAAATGATGAGCCACTTTTCGAGCCGGTCCGACCACCGGACCCGGATGGGGCTGAGCTGCCCCTTCTCCCGGATGCTGAGCGCGAGCCGCTCCAAGGAGTCCTCCGAGAACTCGACCCGCGGCTGGTCGGGGTCGGGGACTACCTGGTCGATGGCGAGCCGGCCGACGTTCCGCAGCGGCCGCCGGCCGGCGTCCCGCTTCGCCGGGACCGGGGCGAGGACCGGCCGCGCGTCCCCGCCGCCGCGGACCCCCATCGACTCTTCGAGGTTCGCCGTGATCCGGTCGAGCGCGTGGCGGGTGCTCATGGGGTCACGCGATCTTCCGCCGCTCGGCGGGCGGGGCGGCCCGGCGGAGCAGTTCGTCCCCGAGGTCGCGGACGAGCCGCGCCGCCCGGGAGGACGGGCTGTGGAAGCTGACCGGCGTGCGGGTCGAGAGGGCGAGCTTGTAGGCCGACGCCTCCGGGATGACGGTCGAGAGGACGGCCTCGCCGTAGAGCCGCCGGAGGTGCTGCTCGTAGGAGCGGTGGACGAGGAGCCGGGAGTCGGCCCGGATGACGAGGTGGCCGAGGAGGGCGAGCCGCGGGTTCAGGTGCCGGGCGTGCCCGACGGCTTGGTGGATGGCCCGCAGGCCCTGCGTCGCGAAATCCTCCGGCGGGACGGGGACGACCACGAAGTCCGCGGCGAGCAGCGCGTTCCAACTGCACTGGTAGAGGTTCGGCGGGCAGTCGATGAGAACGAGGTCGTAGTTGGTCGCCTCTTCGAGGAGGGCGGCGAGGGCGAACTGCTTGAGGCCGAACGTCTCCGGCTCGGGGCAGTTGTGCCGGCCGAGGGCGGCGTTCGCCCGGACCATCGAGAGGCCCGGGAAGGGGGTCGGGACGACGAGGGCGGAGAGCGGGGTCGCGTCGTCGAACACCGCCGCGAGGGACTCGCCCGCCGGCAGCCCCTCGATGGCCGCGGAGCCGAAAAATCCCTGGCTGAGTGACCCCTGCGGGTCGGCGTCCACGAGCAGCACGGACCGCCCGGACCGGGCGAAGTGGCCGCCCAGGTGGAAGCAGCTCGAACTCTTGCCGCAGCCCCCCTTCTGGTTGATGAAACAAATCGTCGTCGGCACTCGCGCCTGTCGTCGGTGGGCGGGGGCGATTGCCACTGGCAATCCGCCGCAACCGCCGGAATTCGTTGCGGGAACCCTGACACGCGGCCCGGAAGGTCGCAAGGGGGAATCTGCACGCGAAAGGGCGTTTCGGAAAAACCGCCGCGGTGATACTCCCGCCGGGACGGAGGTATTACCGCATGAGCCGAGGCCGAACCGAGCCGAGAACGAGCCGCTGGGGTGGCCTGGGCCAGCTCACCCTCGTCGAGCACGCCCTCTGCCCGCTCGACACCGGGCAGTCGCTCCGGAAGAACCTGGTGTTCGAGACCGGCTACTACTACGCCGACCGGAACCGCCACCGGCGGAAGGCGGCGGTGACGGTCACCTGTCCCCAGGGCCTCTCCCCGTCCGACGAGTTTTACCTCTGGGGCCTGCTCGCGCTGACGTTCGCCGAGGCCGGGGGCGGCGGCCCGGCCGACGGCGAGTTCCACGCCACCCCCCACTACTGCCTGCGGCGGCTCGGGCTCGTGGACCAACGCGGGAACCGTGGCGGCCGGCAGTACCAGCAGTTCGCCGACGCCCTGGACCGGCTCGCGGCGGTGAGCTACGCGAGCGACGCCTTCTACGACCCCGTTCGGGCCGAACACCGGCGGGTGCGGTTCCGCTTCCTCAGCTACAGCTTGCCGCTCGACCCGGACAGCCCGCGGGCCTGGCGGGTCGCCTGGGACCCGATCTTCTTCGACCTGGTGCGGCCGCTCGGCGGCCACGTCCGGTTCGACCTGGACACCTACCGCCGGCTCGACCCGGCCGCCCGGCGGCTCTTCCTGCTGCTGAGCAAAATCTTCGACCGCAGAGACACCACCCCCGGCTTCTCCGTCGAGCACCTGGCCGTGGACGTGCTCGGCTTCGCCCCGACGCTCGCCCCGCGGCACCAGCGGCAGAAGCTCGGCCGGGTCGTGGACGCCCTCGCAGCCGCCGGCGTGGTGTCCGGGCCGGCGGTCTTTGAGAAGCGGGGGACGGCGGCCGGCTCGCACACGGTCTCGTTCGCCCGAGGGCCGCGGTGGGACCGGGCCACGCCGGCGTCCGCCGTCCGGCACACCTCGGACTCTCCCCTCTGGGAAGGCTTACTGGCGCTCGGGTTCGACGCGGCCGCGGCCGACCGGCTGCTCCGCATCTACCCCAGGCCGACCGTCCGGGAATGGCTCGACATCACGCTCGCGGCCCGCGAACGGTTCGGCACCTCGTTCTTCCGGCGGAGCCCGCAAGCCTACCTGGTGGACAACCTCAAGCAGGCGGCAACGTCCGGCCGCACCCCGCCCGACTGGTGGCAGGAATTGCGGAACCGGGAGCGGCAGCGTGCCCGCCCGGTCGCGGTCCCCGGCGGCGGGCCGACGCCCGACCCGTGCCGGGCGGTCCTCCGGCGGGTGACGGAGGCGGTCTTCTCGCCCGGGGGGGAGACACCGGCCGGCACCCCCGGAACCGTGCCGAGCGTCGCCGACATCCTCCGCCGTCGGCGTTAAAGTCGAATTCCTCAAAGGCAGAACGCTCCCTCTTTGTTTACAGAATTCTTTGATTAAATACCTTTGGCGCAGCCGCCGGTCGGCGACCCGCGGCTGGAATAACGCGACGTTCCGATTGGTTACTCGGAACAGTCGCCAGCACCGCCGCCCAGAACCGTAACGCGACAGACACGCCTTCGGCCGGAAACCGTAACGCCGGAGACACGCATCGGCCGGTCGGGGGCGTAACGCGAGCGACACGTCCACGACCGAACCCTTACCTCGTTTCCCGAATGCGGGCGGGGGGCGTGATCAGCGCCCCTGCCCGTGCTAGTCCTGGACTCGCTGTGTGTTTGCACGGCGGTCGTCAGGAACGACAAACGTTGTTCATGGCGTTCATCGGGTCGGCGGCGACACCCGGTAAACTCGGCCACCAACCGAGCTAAGGGGGCAAGGTCGCACCTTGCCGCGTCGCGCCCGTAGAGCCGGATGCACGGATACGTGCTCGTCCGGTTCGACGGAGGCTGGCCGAAGTAATCCCGCTCCCGCGGCCCACGCTCCCCTCGTATGGGAGACGGGCATGGCAGGGGCGGAGTAATCTCGGTCTTCTATCCGATTGTTGTCCTTTTCAGTGTGAGTGCGGGCGACAGGGGAACACCCCGAAGGACGTTTCTTCGGGGCCGTTGTGGTTCAAAGCGGGTGACGTGGCGTCTTGCCATTTAATCCCGTCGCGGGGGTCCGGGGCTACCGGCGGGTGACACCGCCTATGCCCGCTCAACCGCGCTGGCGTGGGGAGTTCCCGACCTGGCAACAGGCGGGATCGGCTTTCGACCGAAGCCGGCGTCCGGGGGAAAACACCCCGGCGGCGAACAGCTCAACCACGAGAGGGGCGAAAGCCCTTGCCAGTCAGTCCGACCCGGGACGGTGCCGAACCGGGAACAAGCCAGTCATCGGTGGGTAGGGGGGCGCTTCAGTATTCGGCCCCCCGAAATCGTCGTGCCTTGTCGGCACGGCGGAAACTGCGCCGCCCCGGGAGGGGCGGACGTGCGGTGGCTCGCCCGCGGGGCAGCCCGCTACCGACGTGACGGGTCGGACGGAGACTACAGCGAACCTGGGAAACCCGACCGCGGCCGGAGTCGCGCTCCGGTGCCCGCGCGTGGCGCGCGGGTGGTTCAAATGCGGCCGGGTGGGAGAGTGGCCTGAGTAGGAGCCGGCGGGAGCCGGGCCGTCCCCCTGCAAGGCAGTGGAGGGGCGGTTTGTCCGTTCCGGGTGGTGCCGAACGGAACCTTCGACGAAAGGGCCGACGGGCTGTGAAGCCGATGGTGTGCGCAACGCGGGCAAGTCCTCGGACTCGCCCGCAGTTTCCCTGGCGGGAGGAACGGCGGTCGGGGAGAACGCTCTTGGGTGAGCGGTCTCCCCGGCGACGAATCGGCGACGTACGCCCGAGCCTTGCCTCGGGCGGCGTGGAGGTTCGTGCGCCGCTACTCCTACGTATTGGGGTGTTGCAACCGAGTGAATACTGCACGGCGGAGCCGTGCGGCAGCGAGGTGGCGGCGTTCCAACAGCGGAGCAGGACGCGACGCGGCCAGGGTTAACGACGGCTTCCGGGGAGTGTGCCGTGAACACTCCCCCGCTTGTTCGTGATCTTTGAAGTGCCGGGCGGAGGAGTATGCAGTATCAGTGCGAGGCGGTGTCGGTCGAAGGGTTCATCCAGCAGCTCGCGGTGGCCTACGTGTCCCGCGGCTACCTGTTCTACGTGACCGGGGAAATCCCGCCGGGGAAAGACCCGGCCCGGGTCGATGCGAAGCTGGTCGAGCGCTACGGGGTCGGGCTCTCCCAATGGGCCAGGGCGCGGCGAAAGCAGGCCGGCCGGGCGAACGTCCAGTACCTCCGGCACGGGCGGTTCTTCGTCCTGCTCGCCACGCACGGGGAACACCCGTTCTTCGAGGCCGAGGGGGACCGGGTTCGGGACGCCCGGCGGCGGTCCATCAAGTATTCCGGCTATGCGGTCGGGTTCCGCGGCGGGCACGTCCAGGTGCGAATCGACCGCCCGCGATACCGCGAACTCAAGGCGTGGTTCGAGGAGGAGGCGACCCGGCGGTCCGCGGAGCGGCTGGCGAAGGCGTTCTACGACCTGCCGTTCGAGCCGTACGCCCTGGTCCGCCGACAAGAGTTCGATTTGCTCCGGGCGGTCAACCGCTGCCGTTCGGCAGCGGGTCTGCCGCTCGTCCCGAAGGCGTGCATCTGGCTCAAGCGGCGGCCGGTCAAACCCTTCGGTGAGGGCGGGCCGGCGGCCGAACCGTCCCCAATCCGCGGAAGGCGAGGACGGGCTTCCGGAACGGGCTTCGGTGGCCTGTGACGGGACGCCGGGTCTACGCTGACCGGGGCCGGCGTCGCGTGCCGGATACCGCAAACGCGGTTGCGCTCTTGACACGAATACACGATTCCGTGTATTCATTGGCTGGAGGGAGTATCCCATGACGCGAGAAACCGCACGCACCCCCCGCGGGGGGAAGGGGTATGAGTCGGCCGTGGCCTGCGGCCCGGGGCGGCCGGCCCTGGCCGACCGGCCCCTGCTGTCGTTCGTCGAGGCGGTCAAGGTGATGGCGCTCTTCAAGGTGCTCGCGAACGACACCCGCATCCGGCTCCTGCACCACCTGGTCCGGAGCGGGGAGGCGACCGTGACCGACCTGGCGAAGACGCTCGGCATGAAGCCGCAGGCGGTCTCGAATCAACTCGTGCGGCTGTCCGACACCGGGATGCTCCAGTCCCGCCGCGAGGGGAACAACGTGTTCTACCGCGTAGTGAACGGGTGCGTCTCGCCGCTTCTCGACCTGGCCCTCTGCCTGATGGCGGACGAGGGGGGCGGCAGCGCGAAGGGATGCACGTAACGCGGGCACGGTCCCGCATTCGGAGGAAAAGATGTCGAAGACGATACAAGACGCGGTGAGGGAGAAATACGCGGCCGTCGCGGTCAGCGGACTCTCGACGGAGGACGCGGGCGTCCGGGCCGTCGCCGAGGCGTTCGGCTACTCGGCGGAGGAGCTGGCGAGCATCCCGGCCGGGGCGAACATGGGCCTGTCGTGCGGCAACCCGACCGCGACGGCGAACCTCCGCCCCGGCGAGGTGGTGGTCGATCTCGGCTCCGGCGGCGGCCTCGACGTGTTCCTCGCCGCCAAGAAGGTCGGCCCGACGGGGAGGGCCGTCGGCATCGACATGACCCCCGAAATGGTCGCGCGGGCGCGGGCGAGCGCCGAGCGGCAGGGGGTCGGTAACGTCGAGTTCCACCTCTCGACCATTGACAAGGTTCCGCTCCCCGACGCGAGCGTGGATTGCGTCATCTCGAACTGCGTCATCAACCTCGCCCCGGACAAGAACGCGGTGCTCCGCGAAATCTTCCGGGTGCTCAAGCCCGGCGGCCGGGTCGCCGTCTCCGACATCGCGCTCAAGAAGGAACTCCCGGCCGAAGTCGGCCGCGACCTCATGGCCTACGTCGGCTGCATCGCCGGGGCCGTCCTCGTCTCCGACTACGTGGCGGGGCTGAAGGCCGCCGGGTTCTCGGCCGTTCAGGTCGTGGACACGGGGAAGGACTTGAACGCCTACTCGAAGGTCGAGGGTCAGGGGGGCTGCTGCCCGCCGGCGATGAGCGAACCGACCCGTCCCGAGGCCGCTTGCTGTGGCCCCGCGCCGGGAGGCTCGGAGGCTTGCTGCGCCCCGACCGCCGGCGACGACCAGCGCACGGTCCACGGCGGACTCGCCGAGCTTCTCCGGACATACGACGTGAACGAGTTCGCCGCGAGCGTCCAGGTCTACGCGGTGAAACGGTAGGGGGGTGTATGCGAAAGCCAGGGGTCTTATTCCTGTGTACGGCGAACTCGGCGCGGAGCGTCATGGCGGAAGCGTTCCCTCGGCGGGCGGCCGGCGACCGCTTCGAGGTGGCGAGCGCGGGCCTCGCACCCGCGCCGGTCCACCCGCTGACGGTCCGGGTGATGCGGGAGGTCGGCATCGAGGTCGGGGACCGCGAGCCGCGGGGCGTGGGGGATTACCTCGGCCGGGAGTCGTTCCGCTACGTGGTGTCCGTGTGCGAGGCGGCCGAGCGGGAGTGCCCGAGGCTGTGGCCGTTCGCCCCCACCTTCCTGTCCTGGCCGTTCCAAGACCCGGCGGACGCCGACGGGACCGACGCCGAGCGGCTCGCCCGGTTCCGCTGGGTCCGGGACCAGATCAGGGTCCGGGTCGAGGCGTGGGTCCGAGAACTGGATCGCCCGGAGCCGCACGATCACTATATTCACCCAAGCGAATATAAACCCAGGGGTGCGAAATGAGTGCCGAGCCGCGGAAGACGGTCCTCTTCGTCTGCGTCGAGAACGCGAACCGCTCGCAGATGGCCGAGGCGTTCGCCCGCCTCCACGGCGGCGACCGCGTGGAAGCCGACAGTGCCGGGTCGCGGCCCTCGGGCCGGATCAACCCGCGGGCCGTCGAGTTCATGAAGGAGGTCGGGTACGACCTCTCCACCCACGGGTCGAAGGCCCTCGACCAGTTCAACGGCCGGGAGATCGACGTGGCCGTGACGATGGGCTGTGGGGATGCCTGTCCGCTGGTCCGGGCGAAGCGACGGGAGGAGTGGCAGATTCCCGACCCCAAGGACATGCCGCCCGAGCAGTACCGCGAGGTCCGCGACCTCATCGAGCGGAAAGTCAAGGAACTGCTCGCCTCGCTGTGAGGCGGGGCCGGGATCGGGCCAGTGCGTCCGCCTGACGACCGACCAGGAAAGCAATCAAGGAGCAGCATGGCGACCACGGCAACACACACACCACCCGCCCCGGCGGAGCCGCGGCCGAAGCGGATGAGCGCGTTCGAGCGGTATCTGACCGTCTGGGTCGGCCTGTGCATGGTCGTGGGCGTCCTCCTGGGCCGTACCCTGCCCGGCCTCACCCAGAGCCTGCGGGGGCTTGAGATCGGCACCGGGAGCCAGATCAACGGGCCGATCGCGGTCCTCATCTGGCTCATGGTCGTGCCCATGATGATGAAGATCGACTTCGCGGCCCTCAAGGGCGTCACCCGCCGGCCGAAGGGGCTGGCCGTCACCCTGGTGGTCAACTGGCTGGTCAAGCCGTTCGGCATGTTCGCCCTCGGCTGGCTGTTCTTCCAGCACCTGTTCCTGCCGCTCATCGGCGACGACCTGGCCCGCCAGTACACGGCCGGCGTCGTCATCCTCGCCGCCGCCCCCTGCACGGCGATGGTGTTCGTCTGGAGCTACCTGACCGACGGCGACCCGGCCTACACGCTGGTGCAGGTGGCGGCGAACGACCTCATCATGCTCGTCCTGTTCGCCCCCATCGTCGGGCTACTGGTCGGCGTCGCCGGGCTCGCCGTGCCGTTCGACGTGATCCTCCTGTCGGTCGCGGTGTTCATCGTCGTGCCGCTCGCCGTCGGCGTCTTTCTCCGGGTGGCGCTCGTCCGGGCGAAAGGCCGGGAGTGGTTCGAGCGGGGCTTCCTCCCCCGGTTCCAGCCGGTGGCGGTCGCGGCCCTGCTCGCGACGCTCGTGTTCATCTTCGCGTTCCAGGCCGACAACATCCTGAAAAACCCCCTCCACGTCGGGCTCATCGCGGTCCCGATCCTGATCCAGGTCTATTTCAACTCGTCGCTCACCTACGGCCTGATGTGGGCGCTCCGCGTCCCGCACAGCATCGCGGCCCCGGGGGCGCTCATCGGGGCGAGCAACTTCTTCGAGCTGGCCGTGGCGACCGCGATCGCCCTCTACGGGCCGGAGTCGGGGGCGGCGCTCGCCACGGTGGTCGGCGTCCTGGTGGAAGTCCCGGTCATGCTCTCGGTGTGCGGGTTCTGCAACCGGACGCGGGGGTGGTTCGCCGGACCCGCGTTTCCGGCCGCCTGACAGCGGGAGGTGTGGTGTGAAACCGACGAACAAGCCGAGTGGACCGGCCAGCGGGGACGACACCCCCGTCCCGCCAGACGTGCGGCGGAAGCAACTCGCGTGGGCGGCCGTGCAACTCGCCCTCGGGCAGTCACAGGTGATGGGGGCGGTCGCGGGGTTCTACCTGCTCGTCACGACCGGGGTGAGCGACCTGACCCTCGGCGTCTGCGCGATAACCGGCTTCGTCACCCTGGTCAGCCGGGCCGTGTTCCGGGGACGGTCGGCGGCGGAGATGGTTGTCCCCGCCGGTCGTAAGCCTCCTGACCGCGGCCCCCGCCGTTAGCCCGACCCGCGTCCGCGGTTCCTGCTTCCTTTGCCTTCGACGCTCTGGGGAAACCTGCTCATGGCGATTCGCTGTTGCTCGTGGTCGGCCTTGCCGGCCGCCGCCCTCCTGGCGGTCGCCCTGGCGGACGATTCCTCTCGGGCGGCCGACCCACCGGCTGAGGCGGCCCGGCCGCGGCTCGTCGTGATGGTGGTCTTCGACCAACTCCGGGCCGACTACCTCACCCGCTGGGAGAAGCAGTTCGGGGACGGCGGGTTCCGCCGCCTGGAGCAGGACGGGGCGTGGTTCCAGAACTGCCACTACGATTTCGCCGGCACCTGGACGGGGGCTGGGCACGCCTCGCTCTCGACCGGGTGTTCGCCGGCGAAGCACGGCATCGTGGGGAACGAGTGGTACGGCCGGGCGGCCGGCAAGTCGGTCTACTGCGTCGCGGCCGACCGCTACGACCGGGTGCCGCCGGCCGCCCCGTCCGACGTGAAGGTGAAGGACGAGAAGAAGCGGGCGAACGGCAAGGTCTCCCCCGAGACCCTGCGGGCGGTGGCGTTCGCCGACGCCTTGAAGAACGCGACGGGCGGGAAGGCCCGCGTCGTGTCGCTGTCGTTCAAGGACCGCGCGGCCATCCTGCTCGGCGGCAAGACGCCGGACGCCTGTTACTGGCTCGACACCGACACGGGCGAGTTCGTCACCTCCACCTACTACCGGGACCGGCTCCACCCGTGGGTCGAGGCGTTCAACCGCGGCCGGCCCGCGGACCACTGGTTCGGCAAGGATTGGACCCGGCTCCGCCCCGACCTCGACTACGACAAGCTCGCCGGCCCGGACGACGTTTCGGGCGAGGGCGTCGGCATCAAACAGGGCCGCACGTTCCCGCATCCCATGTCCGGCGGCCTCAAAGAGCCGGGCGCGGCCTACTACCAGGCGCTCTACACCTCCCCGTTCGGGAACGACCTCCTGCTCGCCCTGGCGAAGGAGGCCATCGACAAGGAGGAGTTGGGGAAGGGCGACGTGCCGGACTTCCTGAGCGTGAGCTTCACGAGTAACGACCCGGTCGGTCACGTCTGGGGGCCGGACTCGCAGGAGGTGCTCGACACCACACTCCGCAGTGACCTCGCCGTCAAGGGCCTACTCGACCACCTCGACGCGAAGGTCGGCAAGGGCCGCTACCTGCTCGTGCTCTCGGCCGACCACGGCGTCTGCCCCCTCCCCGGGATCTCGAAGGCTCAGGGAAAAGAGGCCGGGCGGATACCGGCCGAGACGTTCACCCGGAAGGCCGACGAGTTCCTTGCTGGCGAGTTCGGCGGGAAGGACGAGAAGACCCCGCGGTGGGTCGAGGCGGTGTCGAACGAGTGGCTGTTCCTGAACCAGAAGCTCCTCCGCGACCGCAGCCTCGACGCGGCGAAGGTCGAGGAAGCGCTCGCCGGCTGGCTCAAGGACCAGCCCGGCGTGCTGACCGCTTACACCCGCACCCAACTGACGAACGGCACGTTGAAGGGCGACGCCATCGGGGAGCGGGCCGTGCGGTCGTTCTACGCGGACCGTTGCGGCGACGTGATGGTGGTCCTCAAGCCGTACCACCTGATCGGCGGCGAGTTCAAGACGGGCACCACCCACGGCTCGCCGCACCCCTACGACACGCACGTGCCGCTCCTCGTCTACGGCGCGGGGGTCAAGACGGGCGTCCGGCGGGAGGAGCTCTCCCCGGCCGCGACGCCGGCGGTGTTCGCCGAAGCCCTGGGGATCAAGCCCCCGGCAGACGCGGCCACGCCGGCCCCGAAAGACCTGTTCGAGAAGCGCTGACCGGACAGCTTCCCCCGACGGAGGGCCGACGGATGAGTGGCATTGGAAGGACTGCCGTGGCGGCCGCCGTCCTGCTCGCGGCCGGCTGCGCCGGGCACGAGGGGCGGCGGTTGAACGCCGGCGGGTCCACCTTTGTGTACCCGATGATGAGCATGTGGGCGCACGAGTACTACAAGGCGAAAGACATCGAGGTGAACTACCAGTCGATCGGGTCGGGCGGCGGCATCCGGCAGATGACCGCCCAGACGTTCGACTTCGGCTGCACCGACGGGCCGATGAACGCGGAGCAGCTCAAGAAGGCCGCCTCCGTGAACGGCGAGGTGGTCCACGTCCCGCTCTGCATGGGGGCGGTCGTCCCGGCGTACAACCTGCCCGGGGTGAGCGAGCCACTCCGGTTCACCGGCGAGGTGCTCGCCGACATCTACCTCGGGAAGGTGACGAAGTGGAACGACCCGGCGCTCGCCGGGCTGAACCCGGGGATAAGCCTGCCGGACCAGGAGATCGTCGTCGTCCGCCGGTCGGACGGGAGCGGCACGACCTACGTGTGGGTCGATTACCTGTCGAAGGTGAGCCCCGAGTGGAAGACGCGGGTGGGCGTCGGCACGTCCGTCAACTGGCCGGTCGGCATCGGCCAGAAGGGGGGCGAGGGGGTGGCCGGCCAGGTCCGCCGGTCGGTCGGGAGCCTCGGGTACATCGAACTGACCTACGCCCTCCACAACGACATCCCGTTCGGCCTGGTGCGGAACCGGGAGGGGGCGTTCGTCCGGGCCGACCTGAAGTCGGTGACGGCCGCCGCCGCCGGGGCGCTCACCGCCATCCCGGACGACCTCCGGTACTCCATCACCGACCCGCCCGGCAGGGACTCGTACCCGGTGAGCGGCACCGTCTGGGCGGTGGTCTACGTCAACCAGCCTCCGGCGAAGGGCCGGCTCATCGTCGATTTCCTCCGCTGGGTGATCCGCGACGGGCAGCGGTTCTGCGCGGAGATGGACTACGCCCGCCTCCCCGAGGGACTCGTCGAGCGGGCGGAACGGAAGCTCGACCTCATCCAGGCCGGGAACCGGCCGGACACCGCGGGAGACCGAAACCCATGACCGAGACTGCCCAAGCCGCCGTCCCGCACCCGGCCGGGAGGGGGCGCATTCACAGCCCGTCCCCGCTGGGCGACCGGCTGTTCCGCGGCCTCTGCCAGGGGGCGGCGGCACTCGTCGTCGCCCTGTTCGTGGTCCTCGTCGGCGTCCTCGTCTGGGAGGCGTGGCCGGCGATGAAGGCGACGGGCTTCCGCTTCCTGACCGACTCCACCTGGGACCCGGAGCCGAGCCACCGGAAGTTCGGAGCCTTGGCGTTCGTCTGGGGGACGGTCGCCACCTCGGCCGTCGCCATGCTCATCGCCGTCCCGCTCGGCATCGGCACGGCCGCCTACCTGTCCGAGGTCGCCCCCCGCCGGGTCCGGCAGGTGGGGTCGTTCCTGGTCGAGATGCTGGCGACGGTCCCGAGCGTCGTCTACGGGTTCTGGGGGCTCGCGGTCTTGGCCCCGGCGGTCCAGAGTGCGGTCACGTTCTTCGGCGGCCCGAACACCGGCGGTCTCGGCATCCTGCCCGCGGGCCTGGTGCTCGCCATCATGGTCGTCCCGTACGTGACGGCGGTGTCGTTCGACGTGTGCCGGTCGGTCCCGAGTGCGCAACGGGAGGGGGCCTACGCCCTCGGGGCGAGCCGCTGGCAGGTGATCTGGCACAACGTCCTGCCCTACGCCCGGCCGGGCATCGTCGGCGGGTGCTTCCTCGCGCTCGGCCGCGCTCTCGGGGAGACGATGGCGGTCACCATGCTCATCGGCAACCGCCCGGACATCAAGCTCTCGCCGTTCTCGATGGGGAACTCAATCGCCAGCGTCATCGCGAACGAGTTCACCGAGGCGACCTACGACCTGTACCTGTCCGCCCTGGTCGAACTCGGGCTGGTCCTCCTGCTAGTGAGCGTGGTGGTGAACTCGCTCGCCCGGGTGATGCTCTGGCGGATCGGCCGCGTGGGGGTGTTTCGGCCGCTCGGCGAGCGGCTCCGGAGCGTCTTCGGAAGGAAGAAGTATAAAGCTGACCCGGAACGGAACGGCCGACCCGCGGACCCGCCGGCGACCGGCCCCGGCGAGGCCGCCCGGAACTTCCGGCGGGCGATGCTCGTGGACCGGGTGATGGGTTGGGTGCTGGCCTTGTGCCTGGCCGTCACCGTCGGGTTCCTGCTTCTGGTTCTCGGCTACGTCGTGTACCGGGGCGTCGGGGGGATCAACGCGGCGTTCTTCGTCAACATGCCGGCCCCGGTCGGGAAGCCCGGGGGCGGGATGGCGAACGCCATCTTCGGCAGCCTCACCCTCGTCGGCCTCGCCACCCTCTTCGCCGTCCCCGTCGGGCTGCTCGCGGCGATTTACCTGTCCGAGTACAAGAGCGGCCGGCTCGGGGCGGTGGTGCGGTTCGTCGGCGAACTCTTGAGCGGCGTCCCGTCCATCGTCGTCGGCATCTTCGCCTACACGGTGGTGGTCCGCCCGATGGGGCACTTCTCCGGCTGGGCCGGGGCGTTCGCGCTCGGGCTGATGATGCTCCCGATCGTCATGCGGGCCTCGGAGGAGGCGCTCAAACTCGTCCCCGGGTCGCTCCGGCAGGCGAGCTTCGCCCTCGGGGCCAACAACTGGCAGACCGTCATGCGGGTCACGCTCCCGGCCGCCCTCCCGGCGGTCATCACGGCCGTGTTCCTGTCGGTCGCCCGGATCGCCGGCGAGACGGCCCCGCTGCTCCTCACCGCGTCGAGCAACCAGTTCTGGCCGTCGTCGCCGAACGACTTCACCCCCTCGCTCCCGGTGTACATCTTCAACTACGCGGTGAGCCCCTACGAGGACTGGCACCGGCAGGCGTGGGCGGCGGCCCTGGTGCTCGTGGTCGCCGTCATGACGCTCAACTTCGGCGTCCGACTACTCGCCGGCAAGCGAGTCGTGCTGGCCGGGCAGGCCGCGTAAGGTCGGCCTGAGAAATCGGGCCGGCGGACCGCCGAACGGCCCGGCACGTCCGGCTCATTCCTCCGGACCGGAGCGGAGATTGTCATGACTCTTCATCCGGGCTTCCCCGGTTCTTCACACGCCCCGGGTATAACCCCAGGTGAATTACTCCGTCCCGGTTGCGACAGGCGTTCACAAGAGGTCCGGACGTGACGCGATTCATCCCACAAATGACGTTCGGCCGGTCGGGGGCATCGGTGCAGAAACAATCGCCCGCCGCACGCAACGACAGGTTCGTCGTCCACGATGCGAGCTTCTGGTACGGGCCGAAGCAGGCCCTTTTTGATGTCAGCCTCGCCATCCCCGAGCGGGCGGTGACGGCGTTCATCGGGCCGAGCGGGTGCGGGAAGAGCACCCTGCTGCGGATGCTGAACCGGATGAACGACCTGTTCGACGGCACCCGGCTGACCGGGCGGGTGCTGCTCGACGGCACCGACGTGTACGCCCCCGGGCTGGACCTCGCCGACTTCCGCCGGCGGGTCGGGATGGTGTTCCAGAAGTCGAACCCGTTCCCCAAGTCGGTCTACGAGAACGTGGCCTACGGACCCCGCGTGGCCGGCGAGCGGAACCGCCGCCGGCTGGACCACCTGGTCGAGCGGAGCCTGACGAGAGCGGCCTTGTGGGACGAGGTGAAGGACCGGCTGCACGCCTCGGCCCTGGAACTGTCCGGCGGCCAGCAGCAGCGGCTGTGCATCGCCCGCGCCCTCGCCACCGACCCGGACGTGCTGCTCATGGACGAGCCGGCGAGTGCCCTGGACCCGAAGAGCACACAGGCGATTGAGGACTTGGTGTACGAGTTGAAGCAGGACTACACCGTCGTGATCGTCACCCACAACATGCAGCAGGCGGCGCGGGTGTCAGACCAGACAGTGTTCTTCTTCGAGGGCCGGGTAGTCGAAGCCGGGCCGACCGAGCAGGTGTTCACCCGCCCGAGGGAGCAGCAGACCGAAGCCTACGTGACCGGCCGCTTCGGCTGACCGCCCTCCCGACAAGCGGCTCCCGCCAGGGTCCGTTCAGTGTTCGGTCCCGTCGCCCGAGCGGCCCGCCCCGGTCATCAGCCTGCCGCGCGTTCGACCCACGTCTGTCGTTCCGGGCACCGGCCACCGCACGGCCGCGGGGTTCCCGCGCCCACCAGTTCCCGCCGAACCCGTAGAATCAACCCCAATCGCCGAGGAGGCAGGCCGTTGTATACGGGCGAGGGAATATCATGGGGGCCGAACGGCCTACGACCGACCCGGTGAACCGAATGTTCCGGGCGTTCTCGGATCGGACCCGGCTGCGGATTCTCCACCTGCTCCGCGCCGGGGAACTGTGCGTGGGGGATTTGGTGACCGCCCTGGAGGTGCCCCAGCCGACGGCCTCTCGCCACCTCGCCTACCTCCGGAGCGCCGGCCTGGTGGTGGTTCGGAAAGAAGGGCTGTGGAAATACTACTCGCTCGCGCCCGCGACGAGCGGCTTCCACCGCAAGCTCGTCGAGTGCCTCGCGTCGTGTTTCTCGGACGTGCCCGAACTCCGGTCCGATACCGCCCGGGCGGAGAAGGTGAAGGGCACGGCCGGCTGCTGCCCGGAGGAGGAGCGGCGGCCGGCAGAACAGGCAAAGCCGTCGCGACCCTCCCGGGTCAAGAAGCGGTGAGACAGGGGCTCAAATCAGAATCCGTTCGATCTCGTCGAGGGTGATCTCGTCGCTGGTGCGGTCGTAGAGCTTGGTCGTCCGCGGGGACTCGTGGGCGGCGATGGCCTGCGCGTTCTCGATGGTCCCGCCGTTCCCCAGGTAGGCCGTGATCCCGGTCGCCCGGAACGTGTGGTTGCACGTCGTCTCCGGCAGGCCCGCCGCCTTCGCCCGCCGCTTCACCATCCGCAGCGCGTCGTTCCGGGTCATCCCCTCGCCGGACAGGAGGCCGTGTCGGGTGACGGACTGGAAGAGGGGGGTCTTCTTATCCTGCCTGATCCCGGCGGCGAGGAGATAAGCGTCGAGGTACGCCTCGGCCGTGTGGTGGGCCGGAACTTGGTGGAGCTTCCCGCCCTTCTCCCGGAACCGGAACCACCACCGCTTGCCGTCCTGGTAGTAGTCCTCGGCCCGGAGCGAGACGGCGGCCGACACCCGGGCGAAGCTGAACACCATGACGGCGATGAGCGCCCGGTCCCGGAGGCCGGAGAGCTTCGCCGTGTCGATGGAGTCGAGGAGCCGCCGGGCCTGGTCCGCATCCAAGACGGGGGTTTTGCCGCGTTTGACGACGTGCTTCGGCCCGCGGACGGAGGCCGCCGGGTTCATCGCGAGCACCTGGCCGACGACGAGCCAGTCGAAAAGCATTCTGACAGCGGCGAGGTGTTGCTTTACGGTCGGCGGCGAGCCTGGGTGCCGCTCGATGTAGGCCGCGACGTGGATGGGCTCGATGTCGATGAGTTCCAGCCGGTATTCGCCGCACCAGGCGAAGAAGGAGCCGACCGCCCGGGCGTAGGCCATCCGGGTGTTCTCGTTCCGAATTGTCGCGGTGAAGAACTCCAGGAACCGCTTCCGGGCCTGACCGCCAGCCCGGTCAATGACAGCGGGCACTTTCCCCGCCGCGTACCACTCGACGACCTCGGCCGTGGCCGCCGGATTTGATTCCCCCTCCTCGCTCATTGCTGCACCATAACGTCCTTTATGGTGCAGCGTCAACGAGCGGAATCCGCGGCACTGGACCGGCCGCGCTGCGACATACCCTCAGCCCGGTTCGCGTCCGCTGTAGCTCTGCTTCTGCTCTCCCGGTTGGGGTAGCCCAGCTGAGAGGGCGGCGAGGCGCTCTTGCATCACCAGCGCGTTCTCCAGGATGGCCCGGACGAGCATGGGGTTGTCTCTGACGGACGGCGAGTCGAAGAGCCGCGCGGCAGACATGACGATCTGGAGCGAGTATCGCAGGTCGTGCAACACGGCGTCACCGGCCGCAAGTTCCATATCGTGGCGGTCTTCAATTCCCGCGGTGCTGTGTGTCATTACCTCTGCCATATATCCCGCCCCCCCGGTATGTTAAGACGCCCGATGGCTTCTGAACGATTCAATGGCTTCCCGGCCTGCCGAGGAAGGAAGCCCGGTGGTGCGGCGGGTCTTTCGGAGAATTGATCAAGTCGCTCGCTGCTTCTAGACGTACGGAGGATTTTGGACACCTCCTCCGTCAGGGCAACTCAACCCCGAAGACGTTGTTGAATCGGGTAGTGAAGTTCGCCTGCGCGACCGTCGCCGCGAGGATTACCAGATGCTCGTGGGAGAGCAGACGCTTGAGCCGGTCGAGCACGTCCTCGCTGACCCTGCCATCGGCCGACCATTGCTCGGCGAAGCGGAGCACGTCTCTCTCGGCCTCGGAGTAGGCGTCGCTCGCCTCGAAGCGGTCGAGGTCGCGAATCTGTTCCTCGGTCAGCCCGGCCTTCCGCCCGAGGGCCTCGTGGTAGTGTCGGCAGACGTGGCAGTCCGTGAGTTGGACGATCTTGAGGTAGGCGAGTTCTCGGACCTTCGCCGGCAGGTCGCTCCGGACGGCCTGGGCCATCGCGACGGCAGCCGCTAACACCTTCGGGGCGTGGGCGAACGTGCGGTACATGTTCGGCACCTGGCCGAGTCTGGCTTCGAGGGCTTCGAGGGCACCGCGAGCGTCGAGCGTGGCCTCGTCGGTCCCGAGCGGCGGGAGATGCGGCATGGATGATCCTCCGGAGACGTGTGACAGGTCGGCCGTGTGGGTCACGGCCGCCGCATAATCAACCCCCAATGCCACGAACAGCAGCACAGGGACTCGTAACGAACGAACTCAAGGCCCGCCGCCTCGCCCCACGCACGGCACTCCTCCGGTCCCGGGCGAATGTCCAGCGACGGGCCGCGGGGCGTCGTGATGTCTCGTCTCCAATGAATGACGGCCGCCGCGCCGCCCGGGGATAAGGCCCGGTGGGCTTCCCGGAGCAGGCCGACGGGGTTCTCGATGTGGAGGATATTGAAGAGCATCGCGTAGCCGACGCTCCCGTCCGGTCGGCCGCACCCGGCCGCGACGAAGTCCCGCTCCTCCGCGACCACGTTCGGGAGCCCGGCCTCGTCCGCCTTTAGGGCCGTCTCGGCGACCAACGCCGGCTCGATGTCGAGTGCGAACACCCTCCCGGCGGCCAGCCGAGCCGCCGGGAGGGTAAACGTCCCGTACCCACAGCCGAACTCGACGGCATCCCCCAGGTGACACCCGCAGTCGAGCCGCTCCAGGATGCAGCGGGGGTTGAAGAAGGACTCCCAGTAGGAGGCGTCCGGCATACCGCTTTCTCGTCCCTTCATCCCCACCGAACTCCGGTCACTCCTTCCCATATCCATTCCCCTCCCCATACCACGGACACTCTCGACCCGTCATTTCTTCGCGTTCCGCGGGTCGTCGGCCGGGTTCACGTAGGTGATGACCCAGGGGCCGTCGCCGTGAAACTGAACGACAGTCTCCCCCTTCACCCACACGTAATGCTTCATGCCGGCCGGCCAGGTCCCGTAGGTGCCGGCCGATAGTTCCTCCCCTTTCTTCGCGTCGAACGCTTCCCCCATCCCGAGGTTGAAGGTGCCGGAGATGATGGTCACCCGCTCGGGCTTCGGGTGCGTGTGCGGGGGGATGCGGTAGCCGTCCGGCACCTTGACCCGGAACACGAACGGCCCGGGCTTAGCCGGGTCGCCTTCGAGGACCGCGAACTTCGCCCCCGGCGGCAGGGACGGTGGCCCGTCCTGCCACTTGACCTTGTCGGGTTGGTGAATGGCGGCGGCCATCGCCGCCTTCTCGTCGTGAGCCGTGACGCCGGCAGCGAACCAGACGGCCGCTGCCAACACTGCACTACTCAACAGCGTCATCGAACGCATGGCTCTCTTCCTGTGGAAACTGTGTCTCGGCCCCGCTTAGCCGCCCGGAGCGGCCCCCGTCTCGACCGGGAACCCGCGGGACCGCCAGTCCGGGAACCCCTCCGTCAGCCGACGAGCGCGATACCCCTCGGCAACCAGCCTCGCGACCGCCTCGTCGGCGAACACGCAGTATGGTCCCCGGCAGTAGGCCACGATTTCCACCCCCCTCGGAAGGTCCCGGAGACGGCGTGTCAACTCGTCGAACGGGACGTTCTGGGCACCGCGGATGTGACCGGCCTCGTATTCGACCTGGGGGCGGACATCGAGCACGGTCACGTCGCCGTCCCGGAGCCTCCGGCGGAGTTCGGGGGCATCCACCGCCTCCATACCACCCCGGTCCCCGAGGTAATCGGCCACCACGGCATCGATCTCCGCGAGGCGGGTCTGGCCGAGGTTCCGCATCGCTTGCCAGACGCGGAAGACCCGCGGGTCGGCGAGCGAGTAGCGGGCGTAGAGGCCGTCCCTGCGGACGGACACGAGCCGGGCGGCACGGAGAACCTGCAAGTGCTGGGAGACGTTCGCGACGGGCGAGCCGATGTCCTTAGCCAGTTGCTCGACGGTCCGCTCGGCTTGGGCTAGGAGCTCGATGAGCTGGAGCCGGTGCCGGCTCCCGAGCGCTTTCCCGATCCGGGCGAACTCGATGAAGAGCCGGGCCTTGAACACGCTTTTTCTGTGGGGGTCCATCGTTAATCAACAAAGTTATTGAATAGAAGGCAAGCGTCCACCAGTCTCGACGAGAACTTGGCCCGACCCTCCCGACCACACGGGTCACGACGATTTCGGGACGAGTCGGGCGAGGATGAAGAGCGCGATCATGAGGAACAGGTCGGGCTGCCTGTAGCAAAGGCCAGCATCGCGATTGCCACGGTGTAGCAGACGGATATGACCCCTGCGACTCTCCAAAGAACGTGAAGGAGGCCCGGTGGTGCGGCGGGCCTATCGGAAAACTCGTTAGTAGTCGTCGGGCAGGAGAACGGTCGTGACGGAGCGGTCGGCCTCGGTGATCACCCAGAAGGGGTCGCCGTTCGCCGAGCGGTAGACCGATAGGAGCCGCTCGCCGGACTTCAGGGCGCGGTCGTTTGCCGCCCGGTCCTCGTCATCGACTTCGCCCCAATCGCCGGCGGCGTGCCGGCGGAGGGCGGTGACGATGTCGGTCCGGGACAGGACGCCGAGCGCCGCGGGCGTCGCCACCGTCTGCCCGAGGGGCACCGGCGGCGGGTTCGGAGGGGGCACGGGTCACCTCCGGGGTTACTTCTCGGAGCCGGCCGGGTGTTCGTACATCCACACCATCGCCAGGTCGGCCACCTTGGCGACGAGCGGCAAGTCCTCCCGGCCGAAGCTGGTGGAGTCCTTCCACTTGTCGGCCTTGTCCTTGTAGAGCCGGCTGATCTGGACGTTGTAGCGCGGGCCGGTGTCCGTGTCGTTCAGCCACACCGCCGCCCGGATGCGGCCGAGGCGGACTTCGTGGACCGGCTTCTTCTGGTCGCGGGCCGGCCCGTCCCGACGGTCGTCGCCGCGGGCCGGGGCCGCCTTCGGGGGGCCGTTCTTCGTGCTCATCGCAGGTTCCTCTCAGGGGAAGGCAGGAACGGGGCGTTGCCGGGCGCGTGCCCGGCGGCCGTTCGTGCCGGGTTCGGAGCGGAGTTGGAAAACCGAGTTGCACCACCGGGTCTCCGCGCGCGGGGTGGCCCGCGGAGCCGGCAGGGTCGTGAGGTTCGTTCGGTGCGGCGGAGAGAGCGGGGCGGTCTACGGCCGAGCCGTTACCACGGGTCCGGGTCGGGATTCAAGCGGCCGGCCGTCACGGCGGGCGTAGTTGAAACCGGCCGCCGTGCCGTGGTATCTGTCCCGCGTCCGGTGAGTCATGCCCGGCAGGCCCTTTCCCAGTGTAGTTCCTAACCGTCGCTCCCCGACCCCACGGCCGCCTCCCGCTTCCTCGCGGCACGACCGAGAGGCCGGTGGTGCAAAACACGTTTTGGTTTCTCAACACACGTTCCCACACCGAGGACACTGCCGTGACCAAGCAGAACCTGACCCGCGCGAGCGGGGAGCTATTCCGCCGCGCGCCGGACGAACGCTTCCCCACGCTCGACGCCCTCCTGGCCCACTGCCGGCGGGAGAAGGACGAATCGGAGGACCGCTGGCACCCGCCCCGCGGCCTCGCCCCGGAGCCGACGCCCGACGGCCGGCTCGGCCTCAAGGCCGGTGCGGACGGCCTGTTCGCGCTCAACGACTGGAGTTTCGGCCAGCTCTGCGGCCTCGCCCGGGTGAGCAAGGAGACGGTGAACCGGCTCGCCCCGGTGACCGCCGCCCAGGTGCTCCGGGAGACCCTCCCGGGCGGGAACAAGCCGCTCCAACTGCTCACCCGCGGGGAGGGGGTGCGGTCCGTCCACGGGACGGCCTACACCCGCCTGCACAACGCCGACCTGGTGGGGACGCTCAAGGACTACGCGACCGACTTCACCCCGCCCCAGGCCGGGTTCAACGGCGCGACCGGCCTCTACTGCGGGGAGCAAGACCTGTTCGCCTTCCTGATCGACCCGGCCGGGTGGGCGGAGATCGAGGGCGAGGCGTTCGCCCCCGGGTTCTTCGTCTGGAACTCGGAGGTCGGGAAGCGCTCCGTCGGCATCCAGACGTTCTGGTTCCAGGCGGTGTGCGCCAACCACATCGTCTGGGACGCGGTGGAGGTCATCGAGTTCACCCGCAAGCACACGGCCAACGTCGGTGACGCCCTCGGGGAGATCCGCCGGCACGTCGAGCTGCTCGTCCGGAAGCGGGACGAGCGGCGGGACGGGTTCCTGCGGGTGATGAAGACGGCGATGGAGAAGACCCTCGGCGACGACGCCGAGGCGGTGCTGAAGGAACTCGCCAAGCGCGGCCTGAGCCGCGGCCTCGCCAAGCAGGCGGTCGAGGCGGTCGCCGGCGGCCGGTTCACCATCTTCGCGCTCGTGGACGCGCTCACCCGGCTCGCCCGCCAGGTGGAGTATGCCGGCGACCGGACGGCGGCCAACGTTCAGGCGGCGGCCCTCCTCGCCCTCGCGGCGTGACAGTCCCCTTCATCTTCCACCCCGACCCGAGGACAACACGATGAAGACCTACACCGGCCGCCGGACGGAGGACGGCTGCGCCGTGGCCGTCTCGGACGGCGACGGCCCCCGCGGGCTGGACCCGCGGTTCGACCTGCGAACCCACTCGCCCGACGGGTTCGAGTGGGGCGTGCGCCATGTTAGCTGGTTGTGGTATCCCCGGTTCAGCCGGGAAGAACTCGAAAGGAGGTTCTTGGGCCGACCAACCCACCTGACGCCGAAAGGCCGAGGGGAAAGTAGCCTGTTGGTAACGCGGGGGGCGGAGTGAAGGTGCTGAAGCCGCCGCCCCGCAAGGCCCGCGTGACACGGTCAAAGCTACACTGCTTGAAGGCCAATCCCTACCGGTCCTATCGAAGACCCGCCGGCACAGCGCCTGAAGCCGGTGGTGACCCGTGCCGCCCCATTATCCCCAGGGGGTGGCACCTTTCGCGGGTCACAGGGGCGGGCAGCGAGCCCGCACGACGGGATGAGTGGCCGACCTACCTCACGCTCGGACGTACCCGATCGGTGAAACATGGGATGGCCTACGGGACGCGAGTCCTACGGCCACGGAGTCCCCGTAGTAGTCCGCGGCCGGGAGAGCCGGCCACATGGCGAAGGGGGACAGGTGACCTGACGCCGACGGACGGGGAGGTATGCGTAATGCAAACAGCCGAAACCGTTCTCGACGTCTACCGACAACGAGGGAGTCGCGGACTACCTCTGGAGGGCGTCTATCGGCAACTGTTCAACCCCGCCCTTTACCTCCGGGCTTACGGCCGCATCTACCGCAACGATGGGGCCATGACGCCGGGGGCGACGGGCGAAACCGTGGACGGGATGTCGCGGGCCCGGATCGATGCCGTCGTCGCGGACCTCCGCGCCGAGCGGTATCGGTGGGCTCCCGTGCGACGGGTCGAGATTCCCAAGCGGAACGGCAAGACGCGACCGCTCGGGCTCCCGACCTGGCGCGACAAACTGCTGCAAGAAGTCGTGCGGTCGCTCCTGGACGCCTACTTCGAGCCGCAGTTCTCCGACTCGTCCCACGGGTTCCGGCCGGGTCGCGGCTGTCACACGGCGCTGACCGCGATCGCCAACACCTGGGCCGGGACGAAGTGGTTCATCGAGGGCGACATCAAGGGGTGCTTCGACAACATCGACCACGGGATCCTGCTGTCGATCCTCCGCGAGAAGGTCCACGACGGCCGCTTCCTGCGGTTGATGGAACAGCTCCTTGAGGCGGGCTATGTGAAGGACTGGCGACGACACCCCACCCTCAGCGGGACGCCGCAGGGCGGGATCGTCAGCCCCATCCTTTCCAACGTCTACCTCGACCGGCTGGACCGGTTCGTCGAGCAGACGCTCATCCCGGAGTACACCCGCGGAACCGGGAGGGCGAGCAACCCGCACTACGAGCAACTGCGCTGGCAGATGCGACGCCTGTACAAGGCCGGCCGGCTCGAGGAGGCGACGGCACTCCGTAAGGAACTCCGCCGGACACCCTCCGTCGATCCGAACGATCCTGACTACCGGCGGCTGCGCTACGTTCGTTACGCGGATGACTTCCTCCTCGGGTTCATCGGTCCAAAGGACGAGGCCGAGGCGATCCGGGACCGGCTGGCGGCATTCCTGCGTGACACTCTCAAGCTGGAACTGTCGCCGGAAAAGACCCTGATCACCCATGCGACCGAGCAGGCGGCTCGGTTCCTCGGCTACGAGGTCGTCAGCCAGCGGTGTGACACCAAGACGCACCTGGTTCACCGGCGGAATGCGGAGGCTCCGTACCGGAAGCGTGCGATCAACAGCGTCATCGCCCTGCGGCTGCCGGCCGACGTCGTCGAGCGGAGGTGTGCCCTGTACACGCGGGGCGGGAAGCCGATCCACCGCGCGGAACTGTTGGAGGACGGCGACTTCAGCATCGTTGCCGCCTACCAGTCCGAGTACCGGGGCTACGTGGAGTACTACGCCCTCGCCCAGAACATCGCCTGGCTGAACAAGCTGTGCTGGGTCATGCAGACGTCCCTCCTGAAGACGCTCGCCGGCAAACACCGGGCGACCGTCGCCGGGATGGCACGGCGGTATCGCGCCACCGTGCCGACGGACTACGGCCCCAGGACGTGCCTGGAAGTGCGGGTAGAACGGGCGGGGAAGACGCCACTGGTGGCCCGCTTCGGGGGCCTGCCCCTCCGCAGGAAGAAGACGGCGGTCCTGATCGACCGGGAACTCACGCGCCGACGGCCGGAGGGCGTGGAGTTACTCCAGCGCCTGACGGCCGAGAAGTGCGAGCTCTGCGGGAGTACGGAGCGGGTGGAAGTCCACCACGTCCGGAAACTGGCAGACCTCAAGGTCAGGGGCCAGGGTCAACCGGATGCCTGGAAGCAGAAGATGGCGGCCAGGCGGCGGAAGACCCTGGTCCTCTGCGAGCGATGCCACGACGCGGTCCACGCGGGCCGTCCGCCGTGTCGTCCTCAAGCGGGAGATGGTCACGGGAGAGCCGGATGATGCGAAAGTATCACGTCCGGTTCGGTGGGGGGCCGACGGAAAAGGAGTCGCAAGACCACCTCGCCGGCGGCCTACCCAACTACGGCGGGAGCGGTCCCGCGCAACTCGCGCTCGCCCTCGCGGCGGACGTGCTGGGGGACGACGAGGCCGCCCTCGGCGTCTACCAGCGGCTTAAGTTCCGCGTCGTCGGCCGGCTCCCCGCGGACGGCTGGACGCTCACGGAGGCCGAGTTGACCGACGCCATCCGCTCCCTCGCCCGGCCCGACGGCGAGTGACGGCGACGCACGACGCCACGGAAGGTTCACGCCGGGACGGCCCGCCCGTTACCGGCACCACACCAGCGAGAGGTTGGCCCTGCACCACCGTCCTCTCGCCCACACCGTCCCGCTGGCCGGGTGCGTCCCCACCAAAACACGCCTTGCCCGCCGGCCCGCCCCGCGGGTACGCTCGCGGCCGGGAGCAAGGACGGGACCGATGGCGAAGCGAAAACAACAGAAGGCCGGGGCGCTCGTGCCGGCCGCCGGGGACGAATACCGCGGACTCCTGTCCGGCTTGTCGGCCCTCCTTGAGCACTCCCGGCGGTCCGCCGCCCGCGCGGTGAACGCGGTACTGACGGCGACGTATTGGGAAGTCGGCCGCCGGGTGGTCGAGTTCGAGCAAGGCGGCGAAGCCCGGGCGGGCTACGGCGAGGAACTGCTCAAGCGGCTCGGGGCGGACCTGTCCAAGACGCACGGGCGGGGGTTCGGCTGGCGGAACCTGTTCTCGATGCGAGCCTTCTACCTGGGCTGGGAGATCGGGCCGACGGCGGCGGGCGCGGTCCAGTTCCGGGCCAAACTCCCCGAGGCCGAGAAATTGCAGACGGTGTCTGCAATTTCCCCCGCCCTGCTCGCCCCCGACGCCTTCCCGCTCCCCTGGTCGCACTACGTCCGCCTGATGACGGTGCCGGACCCCTCGGCCCGCCGGTTCTACGAGGACGAGGCGATCAAAGGCGGGTGGTCGGTCCGCCAACTTGCCCGGCAGATCGGCACGCAGTTCTACGAGCGGCTCCGCGGGTCGAACCGGAAGGACGCGCTGCTCGGGAAGGCCGGCACCCCGACGCCGGCCGACCTGGTAACGGCGGACGAGCTGGTCCGCGACCCCTACGTCCTGGAGTTCCTCAACCTCACGAGCGAGTACGGCGAGAGCGAGCTGGAGGAGGCCATCGTCCGCCACCTCGAAGCGTTCCTGCTCGAACTCGGCCGCGGGTTTGCGTTCGTCTCCCGGCAGCAGAAGGTCCGCATCGACGCGCAGTGGTACAAGATCGACCTGCTCCTGTTCCACCGCCGGCTCCGGTGCCTGGTGGTCATCGACCTCAAGATCGGCCCGTTCTCGCCCGCCGACGCCGGCCAGATGAACCTCTACCTGAACTACGCGAAGGAGCACCTGGCCGAGCCGGGCGAGAACCCGCCGGTCGGCCTCATCCTGTGCAGCGAGAAGAGCGATACCGTCGTCCGCTACGCGATTGGCGGGATCAACGCCCGGGTGTTCGCGTCGAAGTACCTCACCGACCTGCCCGCCGAGGACGAGTTGCGGGCCGAGGTCGAGCGGACGAAGCGGGCGCTCGCGGCCCGTCCGCCCGGCACCGCCGACTGACATCGGCTCATCTGCCGAGAGCAGTGTTTTCGCCCGTCCCGGTTGCGAAAGAGTCTTGCGCCAGCCGTCGCCGTCGGTCGTCATCGGGGGTCACGAGAAGCTGCCCCCGATGACGACCGACGACGGCGGCTGTGAGAGCGAGAGGACGGGTGCGCTGCTGTCCCCACGCCAGCCAGAACCGGAGGGAGTCGGAGGGGGTCGTCGCCTCATGCGTGCGCCCGCGGCATCGCGTTCTAGGCGGCGAGCGGTCTTGAGTCGGGAATCGGTTTCAGTGGACCCGGATGCGCCTCTCGTCGCCCGGCAGGATGCGGCCCAACTCTCGCGCGGAGCGGTCGAGTAGCCGCAGCGCCTCGCGCTGGTGCCCGCCGTAGAGGAGCGCCCGGACGCGGCGGGCGTCCGAATCCCCGAGCACGGCCCAGAACCCCACGCGGTCGGCGCAGGCCAGACTGCACCGGGAGACGAACGACAGGGTGTCGTCGCGCTCCGGCTGGAAGGCGGCGAGACCCTGTTTCGATGCGACTCCGACATACGCTTTCGGCATTCCTTAGCGGTAGCACGGCCCGCCCGCGGATTCAACCACCGAACACCTGGCAGAGCACCTCCCGCTGCTGGTGCGGGAACAGGTGCCGGTAGCGGCGGCGTTGGGCCTCGGTCTGGTGCCCGAGGAACTCGTCGATGAACCGCTGGTCCACCCCCTTCGCCGCGAGGTTCGACGCGAACGAGTGGCGGAGGACGTGCCACCCGCGGAGGACCGCCCACTTCGACCCCCTGACCGTCTCGACGAAGTGCCGGCCGGCGTCGTCCACCGTCACCGGGATCGCCGGCTCGCCGTCCGCCAGCCGGTGCCCGGGCTTCTCCTTCTGGCAGAACACGAGCTGCCCGCCGGGGTGCCTGGCCCCGAGCCAGTCGAGGAGAGCCCGTTCGAGGAACGGGGTGAGCGGGACGCGGCGGGTGGTCCGCTGCCCCCGCACCCGCTTCCGCTCGTGGACGAGGACCGTCTTCCCCTGGAGGTCGATGTCGTCGATCTGGAGACGGGCGAGTTCGCTCCGCCTGGCCCCGGTGTGGGCCGCCGCGACGCACATCGGGTAGACCCACGGCCGCGAGGCGTTCCCCTTCACGAAGGCGAGGAACTCGTCGATCTGCCGGAGGTCGAGGAAGAGACAGTCCCACAGCCGCTTCGTCTCGGCGGCCGTCAGCCCGCCGCGGCCGACCCGCCGCTCGATGTCCTCCCACGTCATGAACGGCCGCTTGTCCTCCCCCTTCGGGAAGCGGAGGCCGCGGTTCGGGAACGGCCCGGCAAGGAGACCCGTGTGGGCGGCCCAATTGAAGCACGCCCGGAAGGACGCGATCTCCTTCCGCAGCGTCACGGAACTGAGCGGCACCCCCTTCTTGCCCTTCCGCCGGACGCGCGTGTCGAGGTACTCCTGGAGGTCGGCCGCGGTGAGGTCTTTCAGCGCGAAGCCGTCGCCGAGCTTCCGCCGGACGTGGTTCAGGTGCATCCGCA
Organism: bacterium; assembly: GCA_017308215.1. Classification (GTDB taxonomy): domain Bacteria; phylum Planctomycetota; class Planctomycetia; order Gemmatales; family Gemmataceae; genus Urbifossiella. Next base: position 29,898 of record JAFKFQ010000272.1, read on the forward strand.
CGGTTTCGAGCGAGTTCGCCTCGACCGACCCGTTCCCGAGGGCGGCGAGGTAGCGGTCCGCAATGTCGGCGAGCGTCCTCGCCTGGGGCGCGGGAGCGACCTTCGGCGAGGACGCGAGCTTCCCGTCGGAGAGGAGGAACGTCATGATGTCGGCCGCCGGCGGGAGGTCGAGCCGCCCGCGTTCCAGGAGCGCGACGTTCTCCTCGAACCGGAGCCGGATGGCTTCGGCGGTCTTGCCGTCGGCAGTGGCGAGCGACCGCCGCTTGCGCGAGCCGTTCCAGCGGAAGCAGAGGTGGTAGTGACCGGAGGTCGGGTGCTGTTCGAGCCAGGCCATGTGAGGGCACTCCGCGAGGACACTTGAGTCTCGCCGCCGGAGGCGTCCGCTCCCAGCGACGTGATCCCAACGCAACCTCACGCCTGCCCTTCATCTGCCCTCCCTGGACGGGAGAGCCTGAGTTGGAGGGAAGCACCGATTCGCCGTAACCGCTTCCCCGCTACAATGCTCGGGAGAGCGGTTTCGCCCGCGACCCGCTCCGGCCAACTAGTCGCTGCACCTGACCCGGCCGCGTCGTTTGTTTCCCGTTGCCCACCTGGGTTTCGTATAGGCTGGTTGCGATCCCGGCCGGGCTGCTGAGCTATATGTTCGGCCCTGGAGGTGTAGCGGGTGCGAGACGGCGAAGACTCGCAGCGCGAGCGCTTCCGGGCGAACGTCGAGGCCCTCTCCGGGCTCCTTCGACTGGCCGACCAGCTGCGGCGCACGAACGCGGCGAAGTGGGGTGCCACACCGGGGGGGTGGCAGGCGGCGGTCCGCGACGTTCTCGCCGCGCCGGCTCCAGCTCCCGACGACCCGCCCGCCGTCGCCGACGCCGTCCGAGCCGCGCGTAGTGCGGGCTTGCGGCTCGGTGACTCCGGGTCGGCGCGGCTGGCGTCCGTAGGCGTAGGCCGGCCGCCGGATAGCTCGCTAGCCGGACAGCGGTTCCTGGACGACTTGGCGGGCGCGGGCCAGCGCCTAGCAGAGCTGCGAGGGTTGTGCCGGGCCGAACCCCGCGCTGCACCTGACCGCGGCCTCGATAGCGAATCCGAGTAGCATCGCTTACACTGGCCGCGGCCGGTGAGCTTTATGTTCGGCGGCGTCGGCGCGGTGGGGAAGTATCGGGTTGCGATCCGCGAGCGCGGTCCCGGGTTTGTCGAGGCCGCGAGCAATCTTGGAGGTGTCATGAAGGAACGGTTGCTCGGTGTCGTGCTGCTGGTCTGCGGCGGCGGGCTCGGATACCTCTGCGTCTACGAGCCGCTGGAGTCGGCCCGGAGTGAGGCACCGAGCGTGTCCGTCACTCTGAAAGGTGCGATCCTCACGCCCCCCCTTGTCCTCATCGGGCTGCTGTATCTGGCGCTCGGCTCGCGAGCCACCGAGGTCATGGGCACCCGGGAGAAGCCGACGCCCGCGGCCTACGCGATTGTGCTCGGGGCGATGGTGCTGGGTTTCGGACTGTACTTCTGGCTCCGATCGGCACTCGAGGCACACGGGTATGACTTCGGGGGCCGGTTTTGATCGGACGGTGTGACGCCGAACCCTGCGCTGCAGCAGACCGCGGCCTCATCAGTGGTTCGTGACTCTTGGCACCAGCGGCCGCGGCTGCTGAGCTATATGTTCGGCCACCGGCGGTGGGGTGTTGAGAGCCGCAGGTGATGGGCTATCTCCGAAGCGGACCGGGGTGGCCTGCGGCCCGGGGGCGTCGGTGACGGGTCGTCTCCGGAGGTGACCGGTGCCGCGGCCGAGTGGGGTCGGCGGTTGGCCCCGCGGCCTTGGCCGAACCGGTCGCTGCAGCGGACCGCCGGGTCACCGGCGATTCCCAGGTGGCCGGTGATCGTGGGTCGTGACCCGAGTCGCGGCGGCCGCTGAGCTTGGTGTTCGGCGACGAGGGTGCGGGGATGCCTTCCGCCGCTTTGCGACGGCATGCGCGCCGGCGTGGGCGGGCTGTACGTGCCGGGACGCGCTACTTCGCGAGGCTGGCGGCGACCTCGACTTGGCAATGGCGCTGCACTACCACCTGGGCGACGGGGCGCCGGGCTGGCTCGACCGAGAGGTCCCCGCGCGGGGCCAGTTGACCCCGCGGCAGTGCTTGCTCACCGCTGCCGGCCGGCGGCGTCTCAAAGAGTGCCTGCTGCGGATGCCGTAGCCCGCCGAACCCGGCGCTGCAGCAGACGGCCCCCGCCTAGAGGTTTTTCGTGACCACAGCTCGCACGGGCGGGGGCCGCTGCTGAGCTATATGTTCGGCGGCGGAGGCAAAGGGCGCGCGATGGCATGGAACGGCGACATTCGCGGCCGGTTCCCGGACTGGGGCACCGACGCGGCTCTGGCCCGGTGGCCCGAGGTCCGGTCGCGGCTGTCCGTGGGTCAAACAGTCCGCGGCGAGATCGTCGCCCGTGCCCCGTTCGGGGTGTGGGTGGACATCGGGGCCGGGCACCCCGCCCTGCTGCGGGTCCCCGAAATGGCCGGTGCCGGGGCGCGGCCGATCCGATTCGAGGAGTACCCCGAGCTGGGTGCGACCGTCGAGGCCCGGGTG
>JAFKFQ010000273.1:0-36576 GCA_017308215.1 bacterium
GGTCGCCACCGCCGAAACGACAATGCGCCCCCAACTCGCCTCCCGTTTCGGGCACCCGCCATGCCCCCCGAAGCGATCGTGGCCGCGGCTCTCGTCTCGTTCGCCGTCTGGTGGTGCATTCTCATCTGGGCGATTTCGTGGCTGACCGGGTGGCGGGTACTCGCCCGGCACTACGCCCTCGACGGCCCGTTCAACGGCCGCGAGCACCGGTTCCAGCGCATCCAAATGGGCTGGGGCAACTACGGTGGGTGCGTGACCATCGGCACCAACGCCGACGGTTTGTACCTCGCTGTCATGCTCCCGTTTCGCCCCGGCCATCCGCCGTTGTTCGTCCCGTGGGGCGAGGTCGTGTCAGCGGAGTTCGTCCGTAAATGGTATGGCTCCTGGCTCGAACTCCGCTTTACGGCGGTACCGCGAGTCCGCGTGCGACTCCCGGAGCGAGTCGGCAAGCTGGTCGCGGCCGACGCCAACCGCTCGTGGGTTGCTCCTTTGGACCATCCCACTCCTCACTGACCAGTGCCGGTCGCACAGTAGCGTCACGAGCCAGTTGTTCGTCGCGGTGCCGCTGGTGCCGGTCGTAGAATAGCCGTTCTTCCGCGACCTGAGCCGAGACGATTCGATGCTGCTTCCCGACCTGCTCGCCGGCCGGTGGGCCGACGTGTCCCTCTCCCAGAACGAGTTCGCCCGGTACTCGCGGCACGTCATCATGCCCGAGGTCGGGCTCGACGGGCAGCGGAAGCTCAAGGCCGCGAAGGTGCTCGTCATCGGCACCGGCGGGCTCGGGTCGCCGCTCGCGCTATACCTCGCCGCCGCCGGCGTCGGCACCATCGGGCTCGTCGATTTCGACACCGTGGACGCCTCGAACCTGCAGCGGCAGATCATCCACGGCACGCGCGACGTGGGCCGCTCGAAGTGCCAGTCCGCCGCCGACAAGCTCCGCGACATCAACCCCGAGATCACCGTCGTCCTCCACGAGGACCGCTTCCACTCGACGAACGCGGAGGCCATCGTCCGCGACTACGACATCGTGGTGGACGGCACCGACAACTTCCCGACGCGCTACCTCGTCAACGACGTGTGCGTGCTGCTGAACAAGCCGAACGTGTACGGCAGTATCTTCCGGTTCGACGGGCAGGCGACCGTGTTCCACCCGGCGGTCGGGCCGAGCTACCGCTGCCTGTACCCCGAGCCGCCGCCGCCGGGCGAGGTGCCGAGCTGCGCCGAGGGCGGGGTGCTCGGCATCCTCCCGGGTGTCATCGGCTGCATCCAGGCGACCGAAACCGTGAAGCTCATCCTCGGCATCGGCGAGCCGCTGATCGGCCGGCTGCTCCACTACGATGCGCTGAACATGACGTTCAAGACGTTCAAGATCCGCCGCGACCCGAAGTGGCCGGTCGGCGCCCCGCACCCGACGGTGAAGGGGCTGATCGACTACGAGCAGTTCTGCGGCGTGCGCGGCGGCCCGGCCCCTGTCGCGCCGGCGGGCGGCGAGATCACCCCGGAGCAGCTGAAGAAGCGCGTCGACGCCGGCGAGAACCTGTACGTCCTCGACGTGCGCAACCCGAACGAGTTCCAGATCTGCCGCATCCCCGGCACCGTGTTCCTGCCGCTGCCGGAACTGCCGACCCGCTTCGCCGAGGTGCCGAAGGACCGCGAGGTCATCGTCCACTGCAAGAGCGGGATGCGCAGCGCCAAGGCGATCGAGTTTCTGAAGGGGCAGGGCTACACGCGGCTGCTGAACCTCACCGGCGGCATCCTCGGCTGGGCCGAGAAGGTGGACCCGGGGATGCCGCGCTACTGACCGCTCCGGGTGAACGGTCGGCGTGAGCCGGCGTTGGTACAGGCACTTGCGACACCGTCGACGGACGTGGAACGCCTCACGCGGCGGCCGTCGGCCGTGCATTGCTACACGGGCCGGCAGTCGCCGGTGGGCGGGTGTCGGGTTCCGACGGGGTGACTCATCCGGCCGCGACGTGCCACGGGGGTTGCAGGGGTTAACCTACTCGGTCGCCCGGACGACCGCCCCCGCGGGCGCACCATAACAGTGCATGGACCGCGCGGCATACGGACTTGAGAATCACGGGCCGGGTGTGATGCGCCGAGTCCGAAACGCCTGCCACGGTCCGGGCCGCGGACAGGGACGGTGGGGCCACACCCGACACCTCACCCCCAGTCTATCGGCCGAGTTGCCTGCCCACGCCACCCCGGGGTTACCACAGTAGTAGGCACACTCCGTGTGCCGTTCTTCTGCCACGGCACACGGAGTTTGCCTACTACTGTGTGCCGTTCTTCGGCACGGCACACGGAGTGTGCCTGTTACGATGGCCGGCTCACGCCGGCCGGTCACCAAAGCACACGACTACCACTGTTCCTTCTCTTCCGCCGGCGTCGGCGCAGCGGGCTTCTTGGGCGTCATGCGGAAGAACAGCACGAACACCGCCAGGCACACGAACACGCCGATGCTCGGCACCATCCAGAAGCCGCTCCAGTCCACCACCTTCGTCTCGGGGTTCGTGTAGCGGTCGAGTAGGATGCCACTCAGCACGCTGCCGAGCCACATCCCGACGCCGTAGGTCAGGAAGCTGAACAGCGCCTGGGCGCTGGCGCGGATGTCCTTCGGCGCCTCGTTGTCGCAGTGGATGAACCCCGCCGCGAAGAAGAAGTCGAAGCAGAACCCGTGCAGCGCCACGCCGGCGATGGCGAGCGCGAACGGCAGCCCCTCCGGCCCGGCGTTGGCGAAGAGGAAGTAGCGGAGCCCCCAGCACGCCATCCCGAGGATCAGCACGCCCTTCATCCCGATCCGCCACAGGAACAGCGGCAGCAGCGGCAGGAAGATCGTCTCGCACACCTGCCCGATGAGCATGGTGCTGCCGATGTTCTGCACCCCGCAGGCGGACTTCAGGAACTCGCCGGTGACCGTGTAGTAGAACGCCAGCACCACGGTGATCGCCAGCGACACGAGGAAGAACACGGCGAACGAGAAGTCCTTGAACAGCCCGAGCGCCTTCACGAACGGGATGGCGTCGCCGGCCTTCGCGGTCGGCGGCGTCTTCGGCAGCAGGAAGCTGAACACCCCCAGCACCGCCGACAGCCCGGCCGCGAGGAGCAGCGGGCCGTTCGAGTCGGCGGCCGTCTTGCCGTCCTGGGCGAACACGAAGTCGATGGCGAACCCGGCCGCGATCCACCCGAGCGTTCCCATCACGCGGATGCCGGGGAAGTCACGCTGGCCGTCCGGGACGTGGCGGAACGTGATCGAGTTCGCCAGCACCAGCGTCGGGTTGTAGAGGATCGCGTACCCGAACGTGAGGGCGAACAGGGTGTTGAACTGGCCGGGGTCTTGCGTCGTGGCGATGAGGTAGAGGAACCCGGCCCCGAGCAAGTGGCACAGGCCCATCAGCCACTCGCTGTTGATGAACCGGTCGGCGACGTACCCGGTGACGAGGGTCGAGACGATGGCCCCGAGGGCCATGTTCCCCATGAGCGTCCCGGCCTGCTCGCCGGTGAACTTCAGCCCGAGCAGGTACGGGAAGAAGACGACGAACCACGACCCCCAGACGGCGAACTGGAGGAACATCATCACGGACAGTTGCCCGCGGACGACGGGGTCGAGCGGCGGGGCGGACGACGGGCCGGACGGCGCGGCGTGGGACATGACGGACTCGCGGCGGGGGGTCGGGACTGTTCCCGAATGTAAGCCCCCGCCGCGCGACCGGCAACGGGAAAGGCGGGCGTGGGGCGTAAGCCCGTCGGTGGCGCACAGCGCATCCGGCGCGACACCGACGGGCTTCAGCCCGCGTCGTCCACCGGAGCGTCACTCCTTCTTCGCCGCCGACAGCCGGATGCTCGTGCGCAACAGCTCCAGGAACGCCTGTCGGTGGCCGTGCGGGTCGTAGGTGCAGGCGGCCTCGGCCCGCACCAGCGCGCCGGGCAGGTTCGCCGCGCCGCGGTACGGCGAGTCGCGCAGCACCAGCGCCCACTCCGCCACCGCCGCCGCGAACGCGAAGTCCTCCGCCACCGGGCGGCCGTCGGCGCTGCCGGGCAGCACCGACGCCAGCTCGCGGCTCGTCTCGCCCTCCGGCGACTTGTAACGCATCTTCACCGTCAGCCACTCGTCGGCCGGGCCGGCGGGCTGCGGCGGCGCCTGGTAGCGGAGCGGGTCCACGCCCGGCACGTCGATCGACACGCCGACCGGCACGATCTCGTATAGCGCGGTGACCGTGTGGCCGCTCCCCAGGTCGCCGGCGTCCACCTTGTCGTTCTTGAAGTCCTCGTCGCGCAAGAGCCGGTTCTCGTAGCCCATCAGCCGGTACGCGGCGACCTTCGCCGGGTTGAACTCGACCTGGAACTTCACGTCCTTCGCCACCACGGTCAGCGCCGCGCCCTGCTCGACGAAGACGCGCCGGGCCTCGTCCAGCGTGTCGATGTAGCCGTAGTGCCCGTTCCCCTTCCGCGCCAGCGCCTCGAGCCGGTCGTTCTTCAGGTTTCCCATCCCGAACCCGAGTACGGTGAGGAACACCTGCGAGTTCCGCTCGCGCTCGATGAGCTGGTCGAGCTCGCTCGGGCTGGTGACGCCGACGTTGAAGTCGCCGTCGGTGCAGAGGATGACGCGGTTCGTGCCGCCGCCGATGAAGCTGGCGCGGGCGAGTTCGTAGGCCTTCGTGATGCCGCCGGCGCCGTTCGTGCCGCCGTTGGCGGTCAGCCCGTGCAGCGCGTGGGCGATCGCGTCCTTCTGGGCTCCCGGCGTCGGCGGCAGCGCCACCCGCGAGTCGCCGGCGTAGGTGACGATCGACACCTGGTCGTCGGGCCGCAGCCCGCGGACGAGGAGTTCGAGCGACTGGCGGACGAGCGGGAGGCGGTTCTCGGGGGCCATCGACCCGGACGTGTCCACGAGGAACACGAGGTTCCGCCGCGGCGCCTCGTTCGGCTCGAACGCCTGTCAGCGACACCGGCGCCTCGCCCGCCGGCTGCGGGTAGCGGTACGGGAAGTAGTTGACGAGTTCGGCGAGGAACACGGCGTCGCGCGGCGGGAGGGCGCTGTTCGAGAGGAAGCGGCGGACGTTGCTGTAGCTCGCCGAGTTCACGTCGGCCGAGAACGTGCTGAGCGGCGCGGCCTGCGCGAGGCGGAATGGGTTCTCGACGATCGGCGCGTACGCCTCGCCGGTCTTGCTCGGGTCGCCGGCCTTCGGCTGCGGCGCCTTACCGTTCGGGAACTCTTTTGCGACCAGCGGCGGCGCGGCCGGGCCGCGGGCGACAGCGTCGGCGCTCTCCCCGCGCCCCGCGGTCTTCGGGGCATTGCCACCGCCGCACGCGGTGACGGCGAGGCAGACACCGCCGAGGAGGACCGCAGGAACGAGCCGACGTACACGCGCAACGCGAGACATGGCACCACCCCGAGTTGTGGGACCGGGAACGGGCACGCGGAACTGCTACCCCACTGACGCCGTTCGCGGGCGGTTATTCCCGTAGCAGAAGCGGGGCGTTCCGCCGAGCGCTCGGAAAGGAGTCGCACGAGCGGCGGCGGGATGACGGGATTTTCTGAGTGGGATGGGGTGAGCCGTGCGAGGCTGTGGCCGGTTCGTTCCAACCCGGAACGCCGAACGCCCGGGGATGTTCTCCCCGGGCGTTCGAGTTCGGTCGCTCTGGAAGACGGCTTACCGCCAGCGGACGGCGAAGGTCGAGTTCCCCAGCACCACCAGCTCTCGCTCCGCGTAGCCGTGGGCTTCGAGGCAGTCGAGCAGGTCTTCGGCGGCGGACAGGTTGTCCACGGTGGTCAGCTGCCAGTCGATACGGGCCGGCGTGCGGGGGGCGTCGGCGAGCGTGTCGGCGGCCGGGTCACCGAGGCCGACCGCGGTCCCCTGATCGGCGAGGGCGGTCTGGACGCCCGACCGCGTGGTGACCACGACGGTCGCCGCCACCGCCAGCATCGACCCGACCATCAGGAAGGCGGCGGTTTCCATGTCGAACTCCCTCTCGGAGGCCGTACTGTGCGGTTGTCGAATTCCTAGAACACGGGCCGCCGGGCGTGCGCCGAAAAACCGGAAAAAGTCCACCGGAACGGCGGGTCGGGCGACCAGTTCAGGGCGGGGCGAAGGGCGTCAGCCGGGGCGAGAAAACCCGGGGCGATCGCCGTCCGTGACGAGATGGGGATCGGTCTGCCGTGACCGCTGGGCGAAGGCGAAGAGGCGTTTTCGGGGCCGAACCACTCCCGCGGGCACAAGGCCCGGCGGGTCGTGTGTGTCCGGCCGGCTGCTGAAACCTGGGCGGCTGGGCCTATTCTAGCGGCCCGCGTCGCGGGAAATCAACTCATTAATTCGCGTGGCAAGCGCTGACGGATCTGCAACCTTTGAGCCCTCCGCGATGACCGCCTGTTCGTAGAAGAGGCGGGCGTAGGTGGCGACCCGCGGGTCGGCAGAGTCTTTGGAATGCACCTCGCGCGCCGCGATCACCGCCGCGTGGTCCGGGTTCAGCTCGAGCACGCGCTTGCCCTTGCCCTCGCCCCGGCCGAATCGCTCCAGGAGCCGCTCCATGTGCGCGCTCGCGGCACCCTCGTCCGCCACGAGGCACGCCGCGCTGGCGGTCAGGCGTTTCGTGAGGCGCACGTCCGCGGCTTCGGGGAGTGTCGTCTTGAGGGTGGAGAGCAGCGGGGCGAACGCCTCCTTCACCTCGGCCGGAATCTCCCCCGCGCTCGGCGCCGCGCCGCGGTCGGCGGCGTGGAGCTTCTTCCCCTTGTACTCCATCAACTGCGGCAGCGCGAACTCGTCGATCGGGTCCGAGAGCAGGAGCACGTCCTGCCCCTTCGCCGTGAACGCCTCCAGGTACGGCGACCGGCGCAGCGGCTCGACCTCCTCGCCGATCAGGTAGTAGATCTCGGTCTGCCCCTCGGGCATCTTCTCGACGTACTCGGCGAGCGTCGTGTACTTGCCGGGCTCCGTGTTCGCGCTCTCGAACAGCAGCAGGTCGGCGATCTTCTCGCGGTTCGACCAGTCGCGCGTCAGCCCCTCCTTGAGCACCGTCCCGAGCCCCTTGTAGAACTCGAGGTACTTCTCGTACTCGACGTTCTTCATCCCGGCGAGCGTGTCGAGGACGTTCTTGACGACGCTCTTCTGGATGGTGTCGAGGATCGGGTTCTGTTGCAGGATCTCGCGCGACACGTTGAGCGGCAGGTCGGCCGAGTCGACGACGCCCTTCACGAACCGCAGGTAGAACGGCAGCACCTCCTCGCACCGGTCCATGATGAGGACGCGCTGCACGTACAGCCTGAGCCCGGCCTTCGGCTCCTCCCAGTCGAAGCTGAACGGCTTCTTCGTCGGGACGAAGCACAGCACCTTGAACTCGGTCTTCCCCTCGGCGGCGTAGTGGATCGTCGCCGCCGGCGCGTCGGCGTCGTGGCTGATCTGCTTGTAGAACTCGGCGTACTCCTCGGGCTTGACCTCGCTCTTGTTGCGCAGCCACACCGCCTTGCGGCTGTTCAGCGTCTCCTCGGTCGTGGTCTTCTCCCCGTCCTTCTCGGTCTCCTGGTCCATCACGACCGGGTGCTCGATGAAGTCGGAGAACTTGCGCACCAGCGAGCGCAGCTTCCACGGGTCGAGGAACTCGGCCGCGTCGTCCTTCAGGTGCAGAATCACGTCGGTGCCGCGCGCCGGCTTCTCGACCTGCTCGATCGTGAACGAGCCTTGCCCGTCGGACACCCACTTCGTGCCGTGCGCCGGGTCGCCGGGGCCGCGGGTGACGACCGTGACCGTGTCGGCGACCATGTACGCCGAGTAGAAGCCGACGCCGAACTGCCCGATGAGCCCCGGTCCGGCGCCCTGCTGGCTGGCCTTCGCCGCCTCCAGGAACGCCCGCGTGCCGCTCTGCGCGACGGTGCCGAGGTGGTCGATGACCTCCTGCCGCGTCATGCCGATGCCGTTGTCCGAGATCGTCAGCGTCTTCGCGGTCTTGTCGGGCGTGATCTTGATCTTCCAGTCGGTGTTCCCTTCGAGCTTGTCGGCGTTGGCGAGCGCGTCGAACCGGACCTTGTTGACGGCGTCCGAGGCGTTCGAGATGAGTTCGCGGAGGAATATCTCCTTGTCGGAGTAGAGCGAGTGGGTGATGAGGTGGAGGAGCTGCTTCAGCTCGGCCTTGAACTCCAGTGTCTCGGCGGCCATTAGGGTGCTCCTTAAAACGGGATGGCCGCAAAAGGGCACAAAAGTCACAAAAACGAAGACGAAGTCAAACTCTCGTCATTTTTGTGCTTTTTGTGCCTTTTTGCGGCCATTCTCCGGGTTCGGTATGTGGCGGTTATGGTAGTCGGGATCCGGGCGAACGGCCGGGAACGCGGCGCGGAACACGGTCCGCCCGTCCTCGCGGCGCCACGCCAGCGCGGCGCCGTGCGCGTCGGCCGCCTGCTTCGCCACGGCGAGGCCGAGGCCGATCCCCTCGGGCTTGCCGGTCACGAACGGCTCGAACAGCTTCGTCGTCAGCTCAGGCGGCGGGCCGGGGCCGGTGTCGCTCACCTCGACCGCGGTCCCCTTCGCGTCGGCCGTCAGTGACACCGCCACGTCGCCGCCCGGGCCGGCGGCGTCGGCGGCGTTGTCGATCAGGTTGCCGAACAGGTGCGCGAGCTGCGCCGGGTCGCCGGTCAGCGGCACCGGGACCGGCGGCGGGCCGTAGCGGAGCGCGATGCCGGCGTGTTGGCAGCGCGGGCGGGCGAGGTTCACTGCCTGTTCCAGCAGTGCTGCCAGGTCGCACGGCCGCGGGGCGAACGGCGGCGGTTTGCCGAGCGTCAGGAACTGCCGCAGGTTCCCCTCGATCCGCGCCAGTTGCCGCAGCGCGACCCGCAACGGCTCGGGGTCGGCGGTGGGGTTCTCCGCCAGGAACAGCTCGATCGATAGCTTCGCCCCGGCGGCGGCGTTGCGGAGTTGATGCGCGAGCCCGCCCGCGAACTGCCCGAGTACCTTCAGCCGCTCCGCGCGGCCGAGGGCTTCGCGGTACTCGGCGAGCTGCTCGGCCATCGCGTTCACGGCGCGGAACAGGTCGGCGACCTCGTCGGTCGGGCCGGGGACCGGAACGGTCCGGAAGTCGCCGCCGGCGATGCGGCGCGTGTGGCGGTCGAGTGCGGAGAGGCGGCGGACGAGCCCGGTGCCGAGCGCCAGCGCCAGCCCGCCCGCGACGACCCCGCCGGCGCCGCCGAGCACCAGGAGCGGCTGCGCCGCGTCGCGCACGGCAGCGCGGCGGCGCTCCTCGGGCGTGAAGATGTACAGGTCGCCTTCGGTCCGGCGGAGGGTGCGCCGCAGCGGCAGGCGGATGCAGCGGTACTCCGCCCCGCCGACCACGACCGGCGGACCGAGGCGGTGGTCGGTGTCGTCGGCCGGGTCCACCGTGGGCACAGCGGCGGCGGGTGCCGCGGTGAGGCCCGGGAGCGTCGAGACGGGCGACCCGTCGGGCGCGAGGAAGAGGAACTCGGCGCCGCTGAGCCCTTTCATCTGATCGAGGACGGGTTGCGTGAGCGGGAACCCCGGCGCCTCGGTGAGCGTGCGGGCGACGGCCCAGAGTTGGGCGGCGAGCTGGCGCTCGGCGTTCCGCGCGGCGGCGGCGGCGGCCCACCCGGTCGCGGCCACGTCGCCGGCGAGGAGCAGCGTCAGCGGCAGGAGCAGCCGGTAGCGGAGGGACAGCCGCATGGGTTAAGCTCGGCGTGACACCGCCCGCGGGGTGGTCCAGGGCGGAAGCCCTGGGCGGTGTCGGCGGGGCCGTTCGCCGTGGCCCGCTCCCGGAGATCAGAATGCGCTACGCCCTCTCCATCCTATGCGGCCTCGCCGCACTCTCCCCCGCGGCCGCGCAGGAGCGGCCGAACGTCCTCCTCGTCATCACCGACGACCAGGGGTTCGGCGACCTCGGGGCGCACGGCAACCCGCGCGTCCGCACGCCGAGCCTCGACGCCTTCACCAAGCAGTCGGCGTGGCTGAAGAACTTCTACGTCTCGCCCGTGTGCTCGCCGACGCGGTCGGCACTCCTCACCGGGCAGTACAACTACCGCACCGGCGTCGTGGACACGTTCATCGGCCGCTCGCTGATGCGGCCCGACGTGCCCACGATCCAGCAATTCCTCGCCGCCGGCGGCTACCGCACCGGCCTGTTCGGCAAGTGGCACCTCGGCGACAACTACCCGCTCCGCCCCGAGGACCGCGGCTTCCAGGAGACGCTGTGGAGCCGCGGCGGCGGCCTCGCGCAGCCGAGTGACCACCCGGACTCGAACCCGGCGACTGCGTACTTCGACCCGTTCCTCACCCGCAACGGGAAAGAGGAGCGGGCGAAGGGCTACTGCACCGACGTGTTCACCGACGCGGCCGCGCGCTTCATTGGTGCGAAGTCGGAGCGCCCGTTCTTCGCCTACGTCGCGTACAACGCGCCGCACGGACCGTACCAGGTGCCGGACGCACTCGCCGCCCCGTACCGCCGCCTCGACCTGAGCGCCGCCGGCTTCCCGCAGGTCGGTCAGCCGTGGGCGGGGAAGAAGGACAACGCCGAGGAGACGGCCCGCGCCTACGCGATGATCGAGAGCATCGACACCAACTTCGCGCGGCTGTTGAAGGCGGTCGCTGACGCGGGGCAGCTCGACAACACGATCGTCATCTTCCTGACGGACAATGGTCCGGGCGGGGTGCGGTTCAACGCCGGGCTGCGGAACCGCAAGGGGACGGTGTACGAGGGCGGCACGCGCGTGCCGTGCTACGTCCGCTGGCCGGGGCGCGTCGAAGCGGGGCGGGTGATCGAGACGCCGCTCGCGCACATCGACATCGCGCCCACGCTCATCGAGGCGTGTCGCATCCCGCTGCTCGGCAACGTGGCGCCGCCGTTCGACGGGCGCAGCATCCTCGGCCTGCTCACCGGCGGCGCGGCGCGGTGGCCGGAGCGCACGCTGTTCGTCCAGTGGCACCGCGGCGACGTGCCGGAGCGCTACCGGGCCTTCGCCGCCCGCGGGCCGCGGTTCAAGCTGGTGCAGGCGAACGGCGTCGCCCCGGACGCGAAGTGGGCGCCGCGCTACGAACTCTTCGACATCCCCGCCGACCCGTTCGAGCAGCGCGACCTCGCCGCCGAGCGCCCCGAGGAAGTCGCGCGGCTGAAGGCGGCTTACGACGCGTGGTTCACCGACGTGACGCGGCGCGGGTTCGACCCGCCGCGCATCGTGGTCGGCAGCGAGAAGGAGAATCCGGTGCGCCTCAGCCGGCAGGACTGGCGCGGCCCGAAGGCGGGCTGGACAGCGGACAGTAACGGCCACTGGGAGGTGCGGGTCGAGCGGGCGGGGCGGTATCAGGTGACGGTGCGGTCGGGCCAGCGGTTCGCGTTCTGCACCGGCACGATCGGCGGGCGGCGGTTCGATGCGCCGTCGGACGGGACGCGGTCGGTCGTCGGCGGAACGATCGCCCTGCCGGCCGGCGACGCGCGGGTCGAGCTGACGATCGGCGACGCCGAGGGGAAGGACCGCCGCGGGCCGGCCTACGTGGAACTGGAGTACCTGGGGCCGGTCGGGAGTTAGAAGGCGACCGGCCGGCGTGAGCCGGCTGGTCGTTGGTCCGGCGGCCTGATGCAGCGCCCGGTCACCCGGGTTGTCCGCTCGGGCATCCGTACCAACAACCAGCCGGCTCACGCCGGCCGGTCGCCGGTAGTGCGGTCACTTCGTCAGCGGCTTCCACTCGACCTTCTTGAACGTCACGACGGTGCCCGGGTCGTGGCCCTGGAGGGCGAACCGGCCCTTCGTGTGCGTCTTGTTCGGATCGGTGAAGTCCACCGTCTTCTTGCCGTTCACGAAGATCTGGATATGCGGGCCTTCCGCGACCACCTCCTGCACGAACCACTCGTCCGGGCCGTGCGGGGCGGTGTTCATCACGGTGATGTCCTTGCGAAACTCGCCGAGCTTGGTCCGCCCGTCCGGGTAGAGGCTGCCGCTGCGGATCTTGTCCGTGTGCGTCGCGTTGATCTGGGCCTCGTAGCCCGGCGGGAAGCCCGGGGCGAGCTGGGCGCGGAAGTACTGCCCGCTGTTCCCCTTGTCGTTGATCTTCACCTCGACCCGGTAGCGGAAGTCGGTGTAGCCGTCCTTCTCGGTGAACAGGTGGCTGTGCGGCCCGCTGCCGATCAGGAGGCCGTCCTTCACCTGCCACAGCGGGATCAGCTTCCCGTCCTTCGTCTCGCCGCTGAACCCGACGACCGCGCCGGCGGCGTTCTTCACCGGGACCACCTTCTGGTACGCCCCGGGGTTCGGGTTCGGGTGCGTGACCCAGCCGGTGAGGTCTTTGCCGTTGAACAGCGGTTGCCAGCCGTCGGCGCCGCCTTCCTGCGCGCGGCCGCCGGTGGCGACCAGGAAGGCCAGACAGGTTGGGACGGAAAGGAGGGTCAGGCGGAACAGGGGTTGCACAGCGATCGCTCCGCAAGCGAGGGGAGGAAGGCCGGGGGTCCGGCCGCCGGGTGATGCTACCCCGCCGCGGAAGGAGCGGCTAGTGCCCGGCGAACCCGACCGCACGACCCGACTCGCACGACAGAGAAATTCCCCCCAAACCGCGCAGTTTGTGTTGTCGGCCCGTTCGGCAGCGGGTAGTTTGATGCGGTTGCGGCAGTCTGGGAGGGCTGGGAGGTTTGGCCCAGCTGCTCGCCCCCGCCCGACCGGCCGAATGACATGGCCCCGCACCCTGTCTCTCACCGTTGTTCTGGAGGCTGGTAATGACGACTCGTCGCCTGTTCGGGCTGGGGACCGCGGCCGCCGCGGCCGCCCTACTGGTGGTCGCACAGGACGCCTCGGCGTTCGGCAAGCGGAAGCGCGGGTGCGACGCCCCGCCCAGCTGCGAGCCGTGCGCCGCGGGCTACGCCCCGGCCGCCGCGCCCTGCGCGCCCACCGTCACCTACGTCGACCAGAAGGTCACCTGCTACAAGACCGAGTGGAAGACGAAGAAGGTCGAGGTCGACGTCGTCGAGCACGTCTGGGTGGACCAGAAGTACACGTACACCGTGTGCAAGGCGGTCACCACGCAGGAGAAGGTGAAGGTCTGCGAGCAGGTGCCGACCCAGCAGAAGTACACGTACACCGTGACCGAGGTGGTACCGGTCAAGCAGAAGGTGAAGGTCTGCGAGACGGTCTGGACGGAGCAGGACCAGAAGTACACCTACCACGAGCCGGTGTGGGCCAAGACGAAGGTGATGAAGACGGTGTGCGAGACGGTGTGCGTGCCGACCGAGGTGCCGTGCGCCGCGCCGGCCGCCCCGGCGTGCGAGACCGGCGGCAAGCGCCGCGGGCTGTTCGCCCGGCTGTGCCGCAAGCCGTCGTGCGAGCCCGAGTGCGCCCCGCCGTGCCCGGCCCCGTGCGACCAGCCGTGCACCCGGACCGTGATGGTCCGGCACGTCGTCAGCAAGCCGGTCGAGGTCGAGGTGAGCACCTGCACGATGGTGGCGAAGGAGGGCGTCCGCAAGGTCCGCGTCGCCACCCCGAACTGGGTCGAGAAGGAAGTCACGGTCAACCAGTGCGTGGCCAAGCAGCTGGAGGGCGTCCGCACGGTCTGCGTCCCCACGTGGGTCGAGAAGGAAGTGACGGTCAACCAGTGCGTCGCCAAGCAGCTGGAGGGCGTCCGCACGGCCTACGTTCCCACGTGGGTCGAGAAGACGGTGCCCGTGACCCGCTCGGTGACGACCCAGGTCGAGGGCGTCCGCAAGGTGTGCCAGCCGGTCCGAACCAAGAAGTTGGTCGACGTGTCGTACTGCGAGCGCGTCCCGTACGAGACCACCATCCGCGTCCCGGTGGTGACCCCGTGCGCCCCGTGCCCGGCCCCGGCCCCGGCCTGCTGCAACTAAGCGGACCGATCGGCTCCTGCTAACCCCACCGGCCCCGGGCGCTCCCCGGGGCCGGTTCGTTTTTCCGCGGCCGAACGTGTTCTACACTCCGGCATGAACCCGCGCCGCCTGCTCACCGCCGCCGGGGTCGTTGCCGCCGCCGCGCTGCTCGTCGGACAGGTGCGGGCGCTCCTCGCCGACCCGACCGTGTGGCCGCCGGACGACTTCGTCGAGTACTGGGCCGCCGCCCGCCTCACCCTCGACGGCGGCAACCCTTACGACCCCGCGCAGCTCCTCCCGCTCCAGGTCGGCGCCGGCCGCGACACCGACGAAGCCGTCATGATGTGGAATCCGCCGTGGGCGCTGGCTGCGGTGCTGCCGCTCGGGCTCCTGCCGGCGCGGGAAGCGCAGCTCCTGTGGCTGGCGGCGAACCTTCTCGCCGTGGGCTGGTGCGGCGACCGCCTCTGGCTCCGCTACGGCGGCGACCCGGCGCGCCGCTGGGTCGGCTGGGCCGCGGCGTTCGCGTTCATCCCCACGCTGTTCGCGCTCCAGTCCGGGCAGATCGGGCCGCTGCTGTTGCTCGGGGCCGTGCTGTTCCTAGAAGCGGAACGCCGCGGCTGGCCGGCACTCGCCGGCGCCGCGACCGTGCTGCTGGCGATCAAGCCGCACCTCGCCTATCTGGTGTGGGCCGCGATCCTGTGTGACGCGGTGACGCGCCGGCGTGTCAGAACGCTCCTCGGCGGTGCGACGGCGGGCGTTCTGGCGACCGCGGTCGCGCTGGCGTTCGACCCGCGGGTGCTCCACCAGTACGCCGACGCGATGGGGAACCGCCCGCCCGACCAGTGGGTGTCGCCGACGCTCGGCACGGTGCTGCGGCTGCTGTTCGGTGAGGAGCGCTTCGGCCTCCAGTTCGTGCCGGTGGTCGTCGGGGTGGCGTGGTTCGCGTGGCACTGGCGCCGCGCCGGCCGCACCTGGGACTGGGCCGACCAGCTACCGCTGCTCCTGCTCGTGTCGTTCGTGACGGCGCCCTACGGGGCGTGGCCGTTCGACCTCGTGGTACTGCTGCCCGCGGTCGTGCGACTGCTGGCGGGCGGCGCGCCGCGGGTGGTCCTCGCCGGGCTGCTGGCGGTGAACGTCGCGTGCCTCGTGATGAACGTGGCGCAGACCGGCTCGTTCCCGTTCCTGTGGGTGGCGCCGGCGCTGCTCGCGCTGTACGTCGTCGGCGTGCGCCGGCCGTGCGTGCGAATATCAGTCGGAAGTCGGGGCGTGAGCGATGAGGTGGCCCACCCCGCCGCTCACGCCCCGGCCTCCGACGAACCCGCCCGCACCGGGGCGCTCGCATGACGCGCCTCGTCGGCCCCGGCGGCGTCGCGTTCGTCGTGCTGCTCCTCCTGCTCCTCGCGGGCGGGCGCTCGAACTTCTTCCGCGACCCCGGCACGTTCTGGCACGTCACGACCGGCGAGAAGATCTTCGCCGACGGGTTCCTCCGCACCGACCCGTACACGTTCACGTTCGGCGGGACGTGGTGGGTGCCGTACCAGTGGTTCGGCGAGGTGGCGATGGCCCTCGCCCACCGCGCCGGCGGGTTCGACCTGCTCCTCCTCGGCGCCTGCACGATCCTCGCCGCCACGTTCGCCGCGCTCTTTGCCCGGCTGTACGCCACGGGCCTCAACCCGGTCCTCGCCGGCGTGGTACTGCTCGTCGGGCTGGCCGCGGCGGCGTCGCACTTCCACGTCCGCCCGCACCTGTTCACGATCGCCGGCATGGCGCTGACGACGATGCTCCTTGCCGACATCGACGCCGGCCGCGCCCCGCTGCGCCGGCTGCTGTGGCTGGTGCCGGCGTTCGTGGTGTGGACCAACGTCCACGGCGGGGTGCTGGCGGGGATGGGAACGGTCGGGCTCGCGGCGGCCGGCTGGGTGAGCCTGTGGCTCGTCGGCCGCGACAACCCCGTGAGCTCGCGCGCCGACGCGACGTGGGCGTGCGCCGCGGTCGCCGGCTGTCTGCTGAGTTCGCTCGTGAACCCCTACGGCCTCGACCTCCTGAAGACGTGGCACGTCATCATGGGCGAGCCGGCACTGAAGGCGATCGTGCAGGAGCACAGCGCGCTCGACCCGGCCGCGCCGTACGCGTGGCCCGTCTTCGCGCTCGCGGGCCTGTACCTCTTCGTACTGGCCGGTGTGCCGCGGCGCGGGCTGCGGGTGTCGTGGCTGCTGCCGGCGGTGTGGTTCGTCCTCACCTGCGACCGTGTCCGCCACGCGCCGCTGTTCGCCGTCGTGTCGCTGGTGGTGGTCGCCGCCGCGTGGCCGCACACGCGTTGGGCGGCGTGGCTGGCGCGGCACCGGCCCGACGTGTACCAGCCGCGCGACGGCCGGATCGGCTTCTGGCCAAACGTCTGGCTCCCGGCCCTGCTCGTCGGTCTCGCCGCGTTCCTCCAACTGGGTCGGGTCGAGGTGCCGGTGATCGGCGCCGGCTGGGCGCGACTCGACGGGGCGCACTGGCCGGTGAAAGTCCTGCCGGAATTGAAGGCGCACGAGCCGCGCTCGCCGGCCGACCCGCACCGCCTGTTCAACGGCTACATCGACGGCGGGTTCGTGATCTACCACGCGCCCGGTTACAAGGTGTTCGTGGACGACCGCTGCGAGGTGTTCGGCGGCGCGTGGCTGCTGGCGTTCGTCCGCGCCGAGAGCGAAGGTACGGCCGACGCCGTCGCCGCGTGGGAGTCGCAGTACGGCCGCTTCGACTTCGCCCTGACGCGCACCGGCGACGGCTTCGACACCTACTTCGCCGCCGCCCCCGGCTGGGAGCGCGTGACGCGCACCGACGTGGCGAGCTTCTACCGGCGGGTCAGGAGATGAAATTCTGGCGGACGCCCGGGCGCACGAGCTCGGAAACCGGCACCGACTTCGATCCGACCCACAGACCAAACCACTCCATCACCAACACGTCCTCGTCGGCCGAAACGTAGTAACTGTGGTCCGGCTCACCGCTCACGTAGTAGCCGTTTAGCCATAGTGGCCGCAAGGGGATGGCGAGCGCCTGTTCGGGCTTCATCTCATCCCGCACGGCGGCAACGTGGGGACAGCTCAGCGTGGCCTCTTGCAATAGGAGTGTCGTGAGGAAGTGGTTGAGCGATGGGCATACGACGACGTACCCGCGCGGCGGTGCGTCCCAAACGTCCCGGGCGGCCGAATACACGGGTGGGTCCGGCTCTCCGACCGGACAGCGGGCGGTCCAATTCCCGGAGTTCTCCCAGGCGAACGTAACCATGCCGTTGATCCGGCGCAACCCGTCCACCGCGACGAGCGAGTCCTGCGTACCGAACGGGGTACGGTGCCCCTCGATCTCCGCCAGCTTGCCGAGCTCGCGGTAGATGGTGGCGAGACCGTCCGGTAAGTCGGCCGGGATTCGCGCCGGGTCGAGCGACGGGTCGGCGAGCCAGTGGCGGTGGAACCGCTTCAGGAACGCCACGAGGTCGGGAATCGACGCGATCATACCGGTTGCCCGTCACGCTCTTTGAAGAACCCCGTCAGTCGCGCCGCCAGCCAGTGGCGGAACTCGTCCGTCGTCGGCGGGCAGTGCTTGCAGTTCGTCATCACCTCCGTGTCCACCCCGGGAATCAGCGCCTTCGCCCGTGCCACCAGCGGGCCGCCCGGGAACGAGATGTCGTCGGACGCGCCGAGCACGAGTGTCGGCATCGACAGGCCGCGGAGCTCGGCGTCGGTCGCCAGCGGTGGGATGCGGAGGTCGAGTACCATGTCCCACATCCCGTCGCCCATGAACCCGGCCCAGTCGTCGTCCCACGTCGTCAGGAGCGGGGCGAGGAGGCGGCGGAGGTTGCGGTCGGTGCGGCGGAGGCGGTAGCGGAGCATCGGCAGGGCCATCCTCGTCAGCCCTTTCCAGTGCGACCCGTTCACGATGCCGGCGGGCACGAGCAACCCCAGTTTGCGGACCCGCGCCGGGCGCGCGACCGCGAACTGCCGCGCCACGAACCCACCCCAGCTCACACCGAAGACATTCGCGGCCCCGAGGCCGAGTGCGTCGAACACCTCGGCCAGCCAGACGGCGTACGAGTCGTCGTCGAGCTTGAGTTTCGTCTGCGGACCGTAGACCGACTGACCGGGGAGGTCCGGGGCGACGACGCGGAAGCGGTCGAGCAGCGGGCCGAGTTCGGAGAGGAGGTGCGCGGCGCCGGTCCGCATGGCGTGAAGGCAGACCAGCGGCGGCGCGGCCTCCGGGCCGGCGACGAGGGCCGTTCCCGGCCCGAGTGAAGTGGTGACGACGCGCCGATCGACCGGCGCCGGCACGCGCGCGAGGAACCGGTCGTACCACGCCTCCAGCCGGTCCCTGCCGGCCTCGCTCGTCCAGACCGTGTACCCCATCGCGCTCCTCCGTTGGTTCTGGAGGATCGACCGCCGGTGGTGCGGCGGGGATAACCGATCGCGTCAGTAGATGATGTTGCGGAGGCGGCCGCGGTAGTCGTCGGCCTCGGGGCTGCGTGCGCCGATAGCGTTGAAGATGCGCACCATCAGCTCGCGCACCGGGCCGCGGCCGAGCGCCGGGTCGTCCTCCGCCGCGGCGATGAGCACGTCCATCGCCGGCACGTACTCGCCGCGGGCCGCCAGCACGGCGGCGAGCGGCACGTGCGTCGCGGCGTCGGTCGCCGCGGCCTTCGCGGCGGCGAGATCGGTGTCGGTGTGCGGAGTCTCGCGCAGCGCGATCACCGCCTTCAGTCGCTCCGCTTCCGCCAGCTCGTCGCCGCCCTCGACCGGGGCCAGAAGTGCGGCGGCCTCGGCCTCGTTGCCGGGCGTCGCCAGTAGCACCCGCGCCAGGCCGACGCGGGCAGCGGGGTCGTCGGGGTTGGCAGCGAACTGCTCGCGGTAGGCGAAGAGTGCGGCGGCCGGGTCGCGGGCTTCCGCCTCGCGCGGGTCGGGCTTCGGCTCGCCGGTGCCGGGGCTGGCCGGCAGTAGCTTCTCGACGAACTGGCGGACCTGTGGTTCGGGCAGCGCGCCCTCGAAGCGGTCGGCGAGCTTGCCGCCGACGACCGCGAACACGGCCGGGATGCCGTTCACCCCGAACGCCGCCGGCAGCTCCTGCTCCTCGTCGGTGTTCACCTTGGCGAGGATGAACGCCCCGGCCTTCTCGGCGGCGAGGCGTTCGAGGACCGGCGCCAGTGCCCGACACGGCCCGCACCACGGCGCCCAGAAGTCGATGACGACCGGCACCTCGTGGGACTTGTCCACGACCTCCTGCTGGAACGTGTCGGCCGTGACCTCGACCACCCACGGGGAACCCGCCATCGTCGCCTCCCGGTTAGAAGAGGCTGTTATATGGCGGCTGGCTTGCAGACCGGGCGAACGGCCGGGTCACTCCGCCGAGAAGTCCCACAGCCCGAGGCGCGTCTGCGCGCCGTTCGGCTCCAACACCGCGAGCACCGGTCGCGTCGGGTGGAAGGCGACGGCGGTGACGCGCCCCGGCCACGACCGCACCAGCCGTCCGGTCGTCGTGTCCCACACACCCAACCGCGGATCCCCGCGGGTGATCGAGCTCTGTGCTCCCCCTAACCCCTTGCCCTTCAGCGGGGATTCCTTCTTCTCCACCCGGCTGTACGGAACGGCCATCAACTTCCCGTCGGCCGTGAACGACGCCGTGGTGGCGTGCACCTCCAACAGTTCGCCCGCGTCCGACAGAGACATCGTCCTGCCAGTCGCCGCGTCGAGCAGGGCGGGTTTGTTGAACCCGCGCGACACCAGGACTCGGCCGCCGTCGCGGGACAGGCCGAGCGGGTACGACAACTTCGGCTCGCTGCCGGGGAACGTGTCGAGTTCGGGCACCACCTGCCACCCCTTCTTCCCCACGGGGTGGATCGCGATCGCATCCGTCTTGGCGTCGGCGAGCACCACGGTCTTCCCGTCGGCGGATAGCTGGGCGGTTCGGAAATCGCCGTCGTAGGTGTCGAGGGTTTCGAGCGCCTTCCCAGCCGTCGCGTCGACCCGGCGGAGTTCGACCTTGCGGATGACGGCGTCGTCGCGGCCGAGCACCAGTGTGCGGTAGCTCTTCCCGTCGGCGGCGAAGGCGAAGTCGGTGGACTGCTCCGGGTCGAGGGCGAATTCCTTCGAGTAGGGGACGAGCGACAGCGCCCGCCCCGCCGGCCCGATGGGTGCACCGCCCTCGCCGCCCTCGGCACCCGGCGGGAAGGCGGGCACCCCGTCCGGCCCGGGGCGGCCGACGATGCCGATGACGAAGAACGACGCTTGATGCCGCCCGCTGACCAACCCACTCTCGCGGCGGACGAGGAGGAGTTCCTTCCCGTCCGGGGTGAACCCGACGAACCGGTCCGGGGCGTGACCGGTGGTCGCGCCGAACACCCGCGGCGCCTGCGCGCCCGCCGTCTCGACCACCAGCAACGCCTCGTCCCCCGTACCCGGGGCGGCGGGCGGCGCCGCCCCGGCAGGCGGCCCGTACATCGCCCGCCCCTCCGGGGTGAAGACGACCACCAGCCGGTCGCCGGCCGGGCTCCACACCACCCGCCGGCCGTCGCGTACCGGCAGGTCGATCGCCTCGCGCAGCTTCGGCGCGGCGCCGATTTTCACCGCCTTCACCTTCGGCGCGGGCTCCTTCGGCTGCGCACCGCCGCCCTCCTCCGGTTCATCGACCACCGTGACGACAGCGGGTGGCGGGGGCGCGGGCGGGTTCGCCTTCGGCGCCGGGTCGGCACGGCCGCCGGCGACCACGGCGCCGGCGACGAGGGACAGCGCCAGCGCGCCGCCGAGCAACACGGTCTTCACGGGAAACCCTCCGGCCGCGAGGCGGGCGACGGCCGCCGGGACGGCCGCCCCGGCCGCCCACGCCGCCACCACCCCGCACGTGTTCGAGACGAGAACCTCGGGGACCACCGCCCGCCCCTCCGCCACCGCCGCCGGCACGCCCAGCGCCGACAGCACCACCCCCCGCCGCGTCAGCCGGTCGGCCAGCTTCCGCCGGCCGTTCGCCAGCCGGCTGGACAGTGTCCCTTCCGGAATGCCGAGCGCCCGCGCCGCCTCCGCCCGGCTCGCCCCCTGGAGGTCGCAGAGGACGATCGGCTCGCGGTAGTGCGCGGCCAGCGCGGCGAGCTCCTCGTGCAGCGCCGGGCCGATGTCGGTCGGCGGCGGGGCGGCGGGGGCGACGGGGTCCGGCGGGTCCACGGCCTGCACCTCCCGCACCCGTCGCCGCGCCGCCGACCGCCGCGCCCGGCTCGCCACCTTCGCCGAAACGCCGTACAGCCAGTTCCCGAGCCGTCCCGGGTCGCGCAGCTGTCCAGCTTTCTTCGCCAACACCAGAAACACGGCCTGGAAGGCGTCCTCCGCGTCCTGCGGGTGGCCGGTGACACGGCGGCACACGGCGAGCACCAGCGGGCCGTGGCGGCGGACAATGGCGGCGAACGCGGCCGGGTCGCGGTCGGCGGCGAACCGGGCGAGCAACGGCCCGTCGTCCGGGTCGGGCGGGGCGAGCCGCAGCAGCAGCTGGCCCGGTCGGGTCGCGGACATCGGCCCCCCCTTCACCCCGTACTCCCCGGCCGCAGCGCGGCGCGTCGCGCCAGTTTACCGCGAGTGAACCCGCGACGTGTGAACTGCCGGGTATGATGCCGGAGTGTGGTGCGGCACGCGGTGCCGCACCACACTCCGGTATGATGCCCATATGGACCTGGACGCCACCCTCGCGGCGCTGGCCGCCGACCCGCACGCCGACGCCGACCTCGCTGAGCTCGCCCTGCACCTCGCCCGCGACGAGTATCCGGACCTCGACGTGGACGTGTACCTCGCCCGGCTCGACGACCTCGCCGAGCGCCTCCGCCCGCGCCTCACCGGCCGCCTCGCCGCCGACGCCGTCGAGCTCACGCAGCTCCTGTTCGCGGACGAGGACTTTACGGGCAACCAGGCCGACTACTACGACCCGCGCAACAGCTACCTCAACGACGTTCTCGACCGGAAGCTCGGCCTGCCGATCACGCTGTCGCTCGTCGCCGCGGCCGTCGGCACCCGGGCCGGGCTGACGGTGGAGGGCGTCGGGCTGCCGGGGCACTTCGTGGCGAAGGTGGTCGGTGAGGACGGGGCGTCGGTGTTCTTCGACCCGTTCCACGCCGGCCGCTTCCTCGACCGCGCCGCGTGCGAGGAGCTCGTGACCGGGGCGACCGGGCAGCCGTTCGCGCTCACGCCGCAGGCCGCCGCTGCGTCGCCGAACGGCGCGATCGCCGTGCGACTGCTGACCAATCTGAAAAGCGTTTACCTGAAGACCGCCGACTTCTCGCGGGCGGCCCGGACGACGGAGCGACTGGTGTCTTTGCTTCCGAGCGATGCCGAGCAGCGCCGCGACCTGGGCGTGTGCCTGGTCCACGCCGGCCGCCCCGGGAAGGCGATCGGGCACCTGCGGGCGTACCTCGCGGCGGCCCCGAGGGCGGCGGATGTGGAGACGGTGGGGGAGTTCCTGTCCGAAGCGCTGCGCGAGGTGGCGCGGTGGAACTGAGCGGGCGTCTCGGCTTGACGGTCCTCCGGGATCGGCGGGTTGCGGCGAGCCGAAAGTTGTTCTAGAGAACCGGTAGCAAACGACCGGGCGGGTATTGGCCGCCCGATCGGGGTCGGTCCCGGCGGGGCCGGGGGCGCCAACACCTTTCATCCTCGAAAGGGCAAACCCGTCGTGAGGCGGGGGCGCAAAGCTACGGGCCTGCGGCTCCCCCCACTACGGGCCGCAGGTCGCCTGGCTGCCGAAGGGGTGGCGTGGTGACAACCCCGTTCATCCCCGGGACGCGCGGCGCACTCCGCCGGCGCGTCCTGTCGTGCCCCCGGACCGGGTCACACCGGCCCGCCGGACCGACCCGCTCTTAGAGACGGTGGCGGAAAGAGAAATCGCCCTGGTTTTCGCAGCGTTCGGCTTCTTTACGCCACCGTCTCTTATTTGGGACTATGAGACAATGAGACGACGGGACCGGGGGAGAATACCCGGTCCCATCATCTTTGTCTTTCCCTCGGTCCCAAAGTCACGCAGTGCCGAACTGCCGGTCCCCCGCGTCGCCGAGCCCCGGGACGATGTAGCCGATGTCGTTGAGTCGCTCGTCCCTCGCGGCGAGGTAGAGCGGCACGTCGGGGTGCGCGGCGACGAGCTCGTCGATCCCCTCGGGCGCGGCGATGAGGCCGACGAACTTAATCCGCTCGGTGCCGACCGCCTTCAGGATGTCGATGGCGGCGATGGCGCTGCCGCCGGTGGCGAGCATCGGGTCGAGCACCAGCGCCACGTCCATGTCCGGCTTCGCCGGGAGCTTGTTGTAGTACGTCACCGGCTTGAGGGTGGCGTGGTCGCGGTACAGGCCGAGGTGCCACACGCTCGCCTCCGGCAACGCCTGGAGCATGGCGTCGGCCATCCCGAGCCCGGCCCGCAGCACCGGCACCAGCCCGACGCGGACGGCGATCTCCTCCCCTGCCGTCTCCGTGAGCGGCGTGCGGACGACGACCGGGCGGACGGGCAGGTCGGCGGTGGCGTCGAGGAACAGGACGCGCGAGATGGCGGCGACGAGTTCACGGAACTCGGGCGGGCGGGTGTCGGTCGTCCGCAGTCGGGCGACCTTGTGCCGCACCAGCGGGTGCGCCGAGACGTGGACTGCGGCCATAAATCACCCGGGCGTGGCGTGCTTACGGGCCAGCTTATCAGGAGGGGAGTATGGGAGTGGAGGAGTCGGAATCGACCCGCCTGATCTCCTCCGCTCCCGAAGACTCCCCTACTTATCGCCCAGAGGGAATCGCTTCAGGTCTGTACCGGCCTTCCGCAGCGCCGTTGCCCGGGCGAGCACCGCCCACCGCGGGGCGCGGCCGCCGACGAGCTCCTTCACCCGGGTCGCCGCCTCGTCGAGCGACCCGCTCGTGTTCCACAGTCCGACGAACACGTCGACCGGCAACTGATCCACCTGTGTGGTCATGGGCTCGACCCCGGTCCCGGGTCGGAGGCGCCCCCGCGCCCCGTCCCGGGAGCGTCACTCTACCGGGCCCCCCCCCGCGCCGCAGCGCGTCGGGCCGTGTGAACGCGGGGTGAAGAACGGTTCGCGCTCCGGTCGTGCGGGCGGGGTAAAGGCTACGGTCGCGCGGCGTGGGTGCGGTACGTCGGCCGCGGGCCGGCGGGGGTGCCGGCGAGTTGTGGGCGGAGCCACGCGAGGCCGTCGAGGTTGTCGCGGAGCCGTGCCTCGGCGTCGTCCTGCGTGTGCCCAAGAATGCCGATCGGGCCGGTGTAGCCGCTCGTGGCGATGTCGCGCAGGAGTTTCAGGTCGAGCGACCCGGCGCCGAGCGGAAGGATTTTCTTGCCCAGCCTCTCGCCGTCCGGCTCCATCCCGTTGAGGTTCAGCGCCAGCAGGTGCGGCCGCATCGCCGCGAGGGATTCGGGGAAACGGGCGAGGTGGTCGTGACCGTGGTGGAGGTTGTAGACGATGCCGACGTTCGGCAACTTCAGGTGCTCGACGACCGCGACCTGATTCCGCGGCTCGCCGAACCAGCCGCCGTGGTTGTACAGCGCGACCTTGCAGGCGAGCCTGGCCGCCTCCTCGGCGATCGGGCGGATGACCTTCGCCGCGTTCGCCACCTTCTCGGCTTGGTCCTTGCCGCCCGGGTCGCCCATCGTCACCCACAGCTGCGGACGGACCTTGTGCTTGGCGATCACGCCGAGCAGCGTGCGGGCGTCCGGCCCGAGGTTGGCGGGGAACCAGATCGCCGTGAGCTCGATGCCGTGCTCCTTGAGCAGTCCGACCTCGCGGTCGAAGGTGGGCAGGTGCTCGGCGCGCCAGTCGTAGGCGTATTTGGTGAACCCGAGCTGCTTGAGCATGGCGACCCGCTCCTCCGGTCCGCGCTTCTTGGCGTCGAACGGGACGATGCACCACGCGACGAGATTTGACTTGTCGAAGAGCTTGGCGGCCGCGGGCGGGCCGGTCTGGGCGACCGCCACCGGGAACACGGTGACTGCGAGTGCGAGAGAGAGGAGCCGAGGCATCGCGGGAACCTCCGGGGTTCCCGTTGGTATAGGCGAACGGCCGGCGTGAGCCGGCTGGTGGTTGGTCCAGGTGCCTGGACCAACCACCAGCCGGCTCACGCCGGCCGTTCGCCATTAGCGTCGTTTCGGCGGCGGTGTGGCAGCCCCGGTTTGGTAGTCGCAGGCTCTCGCCTGCGCCCGGGGTGCGCGCAGGCGAGAGCCTGCGACTACCAGCCAATACACCACTAAACCCGGATCACCACCTCGTCCACCGGGAAGCGCACCTTCGCGGCGGCGGCGTACTTGTCGCTCTCACTCCGGTAGCCGGCGGTGGCGATGACGACGGCCTTCAGTCCCTTCGCGGTCAGGCCGAGGATCTCGTCGTACTTCTCCGGCTGGAAGCCCTCCATCGGGCAGGCGTCCACGCCGAGGTTCGCGGCGGCGCTGAGGAACACGCCGAGCGCGAGGTAGCACTGCCGCGTCGCCCAGGCGTGGGCGTCGGCCGGGGACATCTTCGCCAGCGACCCGAGGATGCGCTGCCGCAACGGGTCGAGGCTCCCCGCCGGCTGCCCGCGCACCGCCTCGGCGTTCGCCACGTGCCGCTCCACGTCGGTCGCGGTCGGCGGGTGCTTCGCGGCGAACACCACGAGGTGCGAGGCGTCGAGGATCTGCGGCTGGTTCCACGACACCGGGTGCAGCCGCTTGCGGACCTCGGGGTCGGTGACGACCACGAAGGCCCACGGCTGCAACCCGTAGGACGAGGGCGCCAGCACGACGGCCTGCTCGAGCGCGGCCCAGGTGGCGGGGGCGATCCGGCGTGCCGGCTCGAACGCCTTCGTGGCGTAGCGCCAGCGGAGGGCGGACAGTACGTCGTCGGGCGCGGCGGGCATCGGAACTCCGGGGTCAGGCGGATAGGTCGTTGGCGAGAACGATCCGGTAGCGGGCCTTCCCGGCGCGGAGGTGGGCGAGGGCCTCGTTCACCTTCGACATCGGGAACGTCTCGGTCACGGGGCCGATCTTGTGGCGGGCGCAGAAGGCGAGCAGGTCGGCGGTCGTGACCGGGCTGCCGAGCGGCGACCCGGACAGCGACTTCTGCCCCATGATCATCGGGAACACCGGGACCGGGACCGGTTCGAGCACCGCCCCGACGAAGTGGAGGCGCCCCTTCGGGGCGAGTGCCGTGATGAACGCCGGCCAGTTCAGCGTGACGTTCGCCGTGACGAGGATGAAGTCGAGGGTGCCGGCGAGCTTCGCCATCGCCGCGTCGTCACGAGAGTTGACGACGTGGTGCGCGCCGAGCTTCTTCGCCTCGTCGCTCTTCCCGGCGGACGACGAGAACGCGGTGACCTCGCAGCCCCACTTGTTGGCGAACTGCAGCGCCATGTGCCCGAGCCCGCCGATGCCGACGATGCCGACCCGGTGGGTGGGCCGCACGTCGAACTGCACGAACGGGTTGAACGCCGTGATGCCGCCGCAGAACAGCGGCCCGGCGGTGGCCGGGTCGAGCCCGGTCGGCAGCGGGGTGACCCACTCGGCACTCGCGCGGATCGTGTCGGCGAACCCGCCGTGCCGGCCGACGATCGTCTGTTCGGCGGTGGCGCACAGGTTGTGGTCGCCGCTCATGCACGGGCGGCAGGTCATGCAGCTCTTCGAGAACCACCCGAGCCCGACGCGGTCGCCCGGCTTGCGCGTCGTCACCCCGGCGCCGACCGCCTTCACGGTGCCCGTCACCTCGTGGCCGGGGACGAACGGGTAGGCGGACATGCCCCAGTCGTTGTCGAGCATGGACAGGTCGGAGTGGCAGATGCCGCAGTGCGAGACGGCGATCTCGACCTGCCCCGGCGCGAGCGGCCCGGGGTCGAACTCGAACGGCTTCAGGTCGCCCTTGGGGGCGGTGGCGGCGTAGGCCCGGATCGGCATGGTGGTCTCCCGCGGGTGGTGCGAACGGTGCTATTCCTAGCGACGCGACGGGCGGAGAATCCAGATTCCTCCCCGCCCGGCGTCACTGCGCCAGCCACCCGCCGTCCACCGGGAGTGACACGCCGGTCACGAACTTCGCCGCGTCCGACGCCAGGTACAGCACCGCCGCCGCCACCTCCTCGGCCCGCCCCATCCGCCCGACCGGGTGCATCGCCGCCAGCCCCTTCCCCTGGTCGGAGTGCTCGCCGCCGACGAACCGGTCGACCATGTCGGTCACGATCGCCGCCGGGGCGACCGCCGTGACGCGCACGCCCTGCTTGGCGAACTCCAGCGCCGCGCTCTTCGTCAGCCCCTCGACCGCGTGCTTCGACGCGATGTACACGCTCACCCCGGCCATCCCGACGTGCCCGGCGATGCTCGACGTGTTGACGACCGCCCCGCCGCCGGCCTTGACGAGCTCGGGGATCTCGTACTTCATCGCCCCCAGCACGCCCCACACGTTGGCGTCGAAGACGCGGCGGTAGTCGGCCTCGGTCGCGTCGGTGAGCGCCCCCGTCCACTCGACGCCGGCGTTGTTGAACGCCACGTCGAGCCGGCCGTACTTCGCCACCGTCGCCGCCACGAGCTGCTTCACGTCGTCTTCCTTCGCCACGTCGGCCCGGACGAACGTCGCCTCCCCGCCGGCCTTGCGGATGCCTTCGACGACCGCGTTCCCTTCCGGCTCGCGTCGGCCGGACACGACGACCTTCGCCCCCTCGGCGGCGAACGCCTCGGCGGTGGCCTTCCCGATCCCGCTCGTCCCGCCGGTGACCAGCACGACCTTGTTCGTGAACCGTGCCATGCCTCCGCCCTCTGCGTGGTTGCGATGTGAAACCGACTCGGGCACGCGGGAGTACCCGCCACGTCCCGCAGGGCTTACATTACGCGGCTGAACCTCACGCGGCGGACTACGGGGTGGTAGAGCGAGCCCGAGGAGAGCTTCCCACGACGGCCGAGGAATTCGTACACCTGCACGGCCACGAGTCGGGCTTGGAATTGGTGAAGGGCCGAGTCGTTCCCGCTCCTGGGTACGGACCCGCGCGGGTGAATGGTGACCCATTCCCACCGGATGAACTGGCGAACTCGGCGTTCGGTCGCGCGTGTTGGGCCGGGCGTGTCGTGTCGATCGGTGTGCGCCCGGCAACGAGCGCCACGGTCGATTTCGCGGTGCTCGGCTTTGAACGATCGGCCAACGCCACACCGCCCACGGCACCGGTGCCCGAGGTGATGTTCGACACCCGCTCACCAGGCGACAGAACGGGTGAGCTGTTGCAACGAATCGGAAAGTACCTGAACGCCGGCGTCACGGTCGTGGTTGTTCTCGACCCCGCGCGGGAGTGCGCCACGGTCTACCGGCAGACGGACGACTTCCCGCAGCGGCGGCACAACGGCGACGAACTCACCCTCCCGGATGTGCTCTCCGGGTTCGCGGCGCCGGTCCGCCGGTTCTTCGAGGAACTACGGGAGACTGGGGGTCTTAACGGCTTCGCCCCACGCTCCGCAAGATCTGGTGATCGTGAAATCGTTTTCGTCGGCGGGCCGGAGCGCGGGAGGAACTCCGTGGATCGGTTGGGAATGAGTGGGCTGGTCTCGAACCCGCCCGCCGAACCGCTACCACCCGACCGAATCGACCGGGAACTTGGTCGGTCGCTGCTACCCCCGGTTCGGGCACGGTGTTAGCATACCGGTCGGCGCCGCCCGGCCGTTCTCCCACATCGAGGCTCGCTCGCCATGCGCTCCGTCCTCGCCCTCATCCTCGGCGGCGGCCGGGGCAGTCGGTTGTTCCCGCTCACCAGCCAGCGGTCCAAGCCGGCCGTCCCGGTCGCCGGTAAATACCGGCTCATCGACATCCCGATCAGCAACTGCCTCAACAGCGGGCTCACCCGCATCTACGTCCTCACCCAGTTCCTCTCGGCCAGCCTCCACCGGCACATCGGCAACACGTACAAGTTCGACATGTTCAACCGCGGGTTCGTCGAGGTGCTCGCCGCCCAGCAGACGAACGAGACCGCCGACTGGTACCAGGGCACGGCCGACGCGGTCCGCCAGAACATTGCCTACATCGAGCGCGAGAACACCGAGCACGTCCTCGTCCTGTCCGGCGACCAGCTCTACCGGATGGACTTCCGCGACCTGTACAAGACGCACGTCGAGAAGGAGGCGGACGTGACCATCGCCGCCATCCCGGTGAAGGAGGAGGACACGCCCGGGTTCGGCCTGCTGAGCATGACCGACGCCGGCCGGGTGACCGGGTTCGTCGAGAAGCCGAAGACGGTGGACGAGCGGAAGCCGTACCACGTCCCCGCCGAGTGGATCAGGAGCCGCGGGATCGAGCCGCACGGCCGGCACTACCTCGCCAACATGGGCATCTACCTGTTCCGCACCGAGGTGCTGCTGGGGCTGCTCACCGCCCGCCCGCTCGCCACCGACTTCGGCAAGGAGGTGTTCCCGCGGAGCCTGGAGACGAAGCAGATCTACGCGCACCTGTTCGACGGCTACTGGGAAGACCTGGGCACGATCCGGAGCTACCACGAGTCGAGCCTGGCGCTCGGGAGCGAGACCCCGCCGTTCGACTTCTTCGCCCCGGAGGGGGTGATCTACACGCGGATGCGCAACCTGCCGGCGAGCCGCATCAACGGGGCGACGCTGGAGCACAGCTCGGTCGCCGACGGGTGCGTGATCGGCCCGCGGACGCGGATCGAGAACAGCCTGGTCGGCGTGCGGACCCGGATCGGCTCGGACTGCATCATCCGCGACACGGTGATTACCGGCGCCGACACGTTCGAGACCGACGCCCAGCGGGCGGCGAACGCCAAGGCCGGGCGGCCGAACCTGTCGGTCGGCGACGGGTCGATCATCACCCGCGCGATCCTCGACAAGGACTGCCGGATCGGCCGGAAGGTGCGCCTGCTGAACGAGGCGCGGACGGAGACGCTCGACGGCCCGAACGGCACCTACTACATCCGCGACGGGATCATCTGCGTCCCCCGCGGCGCGGTCATCGCCGACGGGACGGTGGTGTGAGGTTGACCGGCGGCCCGCCCGGTGGTACGGGCGGGCTTTCGGGTGCCCCATGCCGCCGTACACCGTCGCCCTCGACGCCTTCCACGGCCCGCTCGACCTCCTCCTCTACCTCGTGCGGAAGAGCGAGGTCGACGTCCTCGACATTCCGATCGCCGCCGTCGCCGACCAGTTCCGCGACTACATCCAGGTGATGCAGGCCGTCGACCTCGAAGTCGCCGGCGACTTCCTGGTCATGGCCTGCACCCTGATGGAGATCAAGAGCCGGGCGCTGCTCCCGGCCGACGCCGCGAGCCCGGCCGATTCGGACAAGCCCGACCCGCGGGCCGAGCTCGTCCGGCAGCTCCTCGAGTACCGCAAGTTCAAGGACGCCGCCGCCGCACTGGAGGAACGCGCCGGGCTCCAGGGCAGCCGCGTGGCCCGGCACGAGCTGCCGGACGCGACGCCCGCCGCCGGCCCCGTCGTGAAGCCGGTCGAACTGTGGGACTTGGTCAGCGCCTTCGCCCGGCTCGTGCGCGAGACGCAGGCGGCCGGCGCGACGGTCGCGGTCGACGACACGCCGCAGCACGTCTACGAGGCGCAGATCAAGGACCGCGTCGCCGCCGAGGGGCGCGTCCGGTTCCGCGACATATTCACCCCGCCGCACCACAAGGCCCGGCTCATCGGCGTCTTCCTGGCCGGCCTCGAACTGATCCGCCACCACGGACTCGGTCTCGACCAGCCCGACCCGGAGGGCGACATCTGGCTCGTTGCCACCGTGCCGCCGGCGGCGGAGTGATTCTCGTACCGATTTCCCCTCGCGGTCGGTCGGGGGCGGTGTTAGCGTATCGGTAGCGGCCCGCGTCGCACGTCTGTCCCGTCGGCCGCCCCGTCCCGCCCGGGCACGGGTCTTGCTTCACCACGTCCACGGCCGTGTCACGGCCGCCTTCGAGGGCGAAAACATGAGCGAATTCAGCCAGATCGACAACCACGGGGACGAGCGCGGGCTGTGCAAGGGCTGCCGCCACTGGGACGCCGAGCACGACAACCCTGCCGCCGAGGACGCGACCATCGGCCTGTGCATGCACCCGGAACTCACGCACTTCTCGCTGCAGGTGACCGGCCACAGCGGGTGCAACCGCTTCGCGCCGGTCCACGTTGCGGCCGAGGCGGCCGCCGGGTGAGAATGACCAGGCACCAAAGCCCCGCCAATGACCACGGACTGTCGGTGGCGTCTTCCGTGGTCATTGGCGGGGCTTTGGTACCTGGTCGTTGCGAGGTATACCAGTCCGTATGGACTTCGCCGCCGTGCGCCGCGATTCGCTCGTCCGCTACCTGCGTCGGCACGTCGCCGGCGAGGTGCGGTTCGACGAGACGTCGCGCCGTCTCTATGCCACCGACGCCAGTCACTACCAGGTTCA
This sequence comes from bacterium, assembly GCA_017308215.1. Lineage (GTDB taxonomy): Bacteria > Planctomycetota > Planctomycetia > Gemmatales > Gemmataceae > Urbifossiella. Next base: position 31,158 of record JAFKFQ010000273.1, read on the forward strand.
GCCGCTCGGCGTCGTCGTCCCGAAGACGGTGGACGACCTGGCGGTGACGGTGCAGATCGCGGCCGAGCTCGGCGTGCCGATCACCGCCCGCGGGGCGGGGACGAGCCTCTCCGGCCAGGCGATCGGCCCCGGCGTGGTGCTCGACTGCTCGAAGTACCTTAACCGCGTCGGCGAGGTCGATGTGACCGGCCGGCGCGTCACCGTTCAGCCGGGCGTGGTGCTCGACCAGCTCAACCGCGAGCTCGCGCCGTTCGGGCTGATGTTCGGCCCGGACGTGGCGACCGCCAGCCGGGCGACGCTCGGCGGGATGATCGGGAACAACTCGGCCGGCTCGCGGTCGATCGTGAACGGGCAGACGGTCGATCACGTCCGCGGCCTGACCGCCGTCCTGTCCGACGGGACGGTGGGCAAGTTCGGACTGCTGGCCGCGCCCGAGTACGAGCGCAAGCTGGAGCTGCGCACGCGTGAGGGCGACGCCTACCGCGCCGCCGCCGCGGTGGTCCGCGACCACGCCGGCGAGATCGTCGCGCGCACCCCGACGATCCAGCGGAAGGTGAGCGGGTACAACCTCGCTTCGCTCGTCGGGGCGAGGGGCGAGGGGCGGGGGGCGAGTTCGGAGCAGCGGAACGGCCTCGCCCCCCGCCCCTCGCCCCTCGCCCCTGCCTCGCTCGTGCCGCTGCTCGTCGGCTCCGAGGGCACGCTGGCCGTCACGGCCGGCGCCGAGCTGAACCTGATCCCGAAGCCGCGGCACCGCGGGCTGCTCGTCCCGCAGTTCGCCACGCTCGCCGCCGCGCTCGACACGCTCGCCGCGTGCCTTGAGCTTGGCCCGTCGGCGGTCGAGCTCATGGACCGCATGCTCATCGAACTCGCGTCGCAGCAGCGCGGCCTGAAGGACACGATGGCGGCGGTGCGCGGGCGACCGGAAGCCTTGTTCATGGTCGAGTTCAGCGGCGACGACCCGGCCGACGTGTCGTACCGCGTCCACGAGCTCGAACGCCGCCTCCGCGGCGTACCCGGGCTGACCGCGGCCGTTCCCGCCATCGAGCCGGCCGCCCGCGACCCGCTCTGGAACCTCCGCAGCGCCGCGCTGCCGCTCCTGTTCGGCACCGTCGGCGACCGCAAGCCGGTGACGTTCGTCGAAGACTGCGCCGTCGCCCCGGAACGGCTGCCGGAGTTCACGGCGCGCTTCCGCGACATCCTCCACCGCCACGGCACCGACGGCTGCTTCTACGGCCACGCCTCGGTCGGCTGCCTCCACATCCGCCCGGTGCTGAACCTGCACGACCCGGCCGACGTGCGGACGATGCGGGCCATTATGGCCGAGGTGGTGCAGCTGACGCTTGCGTTCGGCGGGAGCCTGAGCGGCGAGCACGGCGACGGGATGGTGCGGAGCGAGTGGAACCGGGTGATGTTCGGCCCGGTGGTGTACGAGGCGTTCCGCCGGGTGAAGCGCGGGTTCGACCCGGGGAACGTGCTCAACCCCGGCAAGGTGGTGGACGGCCCGGCGATGGAGGAGAGCTTCCGCCACCCGCCCGGCCGCCCGCTGCCGACCGCGCCGACCGTGTTCGACTACGAAGCCCAGGGCGGGTTCTTCCGCAGCGTGGAACTGTGCAACGGCGTGGGCGTGTGCCGCAAGACGCAGGGCGGCGCGATGTGCCCGAGCTACCGCGTCACCCGCGACGAGCGCGACACGACCCGCGGGCGGGCGAACGCGGTGCGACACGCGCTGTCGAACAGTGGGGAGCGGGGAGTGGGGAGTGGGGAGATCGAGCAGCGGCCGCCGCTTGGCCTCTCCCCTCTCCCCACTCCCCACTCCCCATTGTCTGCCCGATGGCTCGCCCCGGTCATGGACCTGTGCCTGTCGTGCAAGGCGTGCAAGAGCGAGTGCCCGAGTAACGTGGACGTGGCGAAGCTGAAGGCGGAGTTCCTGCACGCCTTCTACGCCCGCCGCCCGCGCCCGCTCGGGCACTGGCTCGTGAAGCACGTCCACACGCTCAGCCCACTCGCGGCTCGGGCGGCCGGCACCGGCAACTGGCTGGCGCGGCGGCCGTGGGTGCGGCGGGCGCTGGAAAGCCTCGCCGGCATCGACCGCCGCCGCAGCCTGCCGGAGTTGCACCAGGATCATTTCCGCCGCTGGTTCGCGCGCCGCCAACCGGTGCGCCACCCATCCCGGGTCGTGCTGCTCGACGACTGTTTCACCACGTTCCAGGAACCCGAGATCGGCCGCGCCGCGGTCACGCTGCTGGAGCGCGCCGGGTATGCGGTCGAACTCGCCGGTATTTGCTGCGGGCGGGCGATGATCTCGAAGGGCTTCCTCGCCGACGCCCGCCGGCTGGCCCGCGACGGGATCACCAAGCTCGACCGCCTGGCCGCGGAGGGCGTTCCGATCCTCGGACTCGAACCGAGTTGTCTCCTCACGCTCGCGGACGAGTGGCCGGAACTGGTCCCCGGCCCGGCGGCGAAGCGCGTCGCGGCGGCGGCGCACCTGGCGGAGGCGTGGCTCGCCCCGCGGCTGCGTGACAGCGGCGTGTCGTTCGCCGCCGACCCGGCGCGGCTGCTGTTCCACGGGCACTGCCACCAGAAGGCGCTGGTCGGCGTGAAGGGGACGGTCGAGGCGCTGAAGCTGATTCCCGGGCAGGACGTGACAGCGCTCGACGCCGGGTGCTGCGGGATGGCGGGGGCGTTCGGGTACGAGCGCGGCCACTACGACGTGAGCGTGGCGGTGGCGAATCTGGCGCTCGTTCCCGCGCTGGCCGCCGCCCCGGGCGCGACGGTGGTCGCCACCGGAACGTCGTGCCGCCACCAGGTCCGCGACCTGACCGGTCGCCGCGCCTGGCACCCGCTGGAGGTGCTCGCCGCGGCCGCCGGCGGTTAGTCGCCGTGTTTCCGCCGCAGGCGCGGCGAGAGCCGCAGGATCCACTGCACACGCTCGAACTCGTCGAGCCAGTCCTGCACCACCTGCGTGCCGACCGGGTCGGTCTTCGACACGAGCCCGGTGCCGCACGCCTCGCCGCCGAGTTGCGCGGCGAGCTGGCGGTAGCGGGCCAACGTCCGCTCGCCGTACCGCGCCACCTCGAACCCGTCCTCCGAGAAGAACACCGCCACCGGCACGCGGTTTCCGCCGTTGATCTGGAGTTCCTGTTGCACGTCGGCGTGGTCGTCGCGGTCGAGGTAGCGGACCTTCAGCACCGGCGCGCTCTCCGCGAAGCGGTCGAACGCGGGGCACTGGGCGACGCAATCGCCGCACCACGCGCCGGCGAGGACGAGCACGTTCGTCTCGCGGCTGAAGCGCGACAGGAGTTGCTTCTGCGCGTCGGTCAGCGTGATCGCGGCGTGCGCCGCGGCCCAGCGCGCCTTGTCGGACGCCGAGCCGTACTTGTCGAGGAAGGCGGGCAGGGGCAGGGCGTCGGCGAACGCCGGGAACAGGTTCATGGCGGCCTCGGGAATGGGGCTAAGCCATGATACTCTCCGCCGCCCGCGGCATTACACCGCTGCGGGCGGCGGGGGCGCTACTTCTTGTCCTTGCCCTTCTTCGGCTCGTCCTTCTTGGGCTCGGCCTTCTTCGGCTCGACGACCTCAACTACCACCGGCGGCGGCGTCACGGCGTAGTCCTTGCCGCCCACCTTCGTCGTCGCGCGGATCACCAGCGGCGCCGGGCCGGGCGGCGCGTCGCCCGCCGCCGTCACCGCCACGTCGCCCTTCGTCGCCCCCTTCGCCAGCGCCGCCTTTGCCGCGACCGTCACCTTCGGCGGGGCGAACAGCGGGGCCAGCGCGATGTCGCCCTCCGCCCCCTTCTCGCGCTTCGCCTCGATCAGCAGTTTGCCCGCCTTGCCCTTTTCGAGCGTCGCCGGGTCGGCGGTGAGCGACAGCGTGAGCGCCGGCCGCTCGACGACCGCGACCGCGCAGCCTTCGAGGAATTCGAGCGGTGGGTTCGCCATCCCGCCGAACGTCGTCTTCACCAGGTCGGTGAGCGAGCCGTGGCGCACCACCTCCTTGCCGTCCACCGTCGCGGTCGCCTTCACGCGGAACGCCAACGGGCCGGGCTTGGCGCCGGCCTTCACCAGCAGCGGGATGAACCCCTGTATGCCGCCCGCCGGCAGCGTCAGCTTGCCGCTCAGGTCCGGGCCGCCGTCGATGCTCAGCTCGATCGGTCCGGCGTAGCCGTTGAGCCGCGCCACGTTCGCCACCGCCACCGCCGTGCCGCCGCCGGCCGGCGCCTCGAACCTGTCGAGTGCCAGGTTCACGACGAAGTCCGGCCCGGCCGGCACGACCGACAGGTGGTACACCTCGTTCGGGCCGAACAGGTAGTTCAGGTGCTCGCAGGCGATCACGTAGTCGCCGTCGGCCGGTGGGGCGAACTCGAACCGCGTCGGCACCGCGGCCGGGTTACTCTTGGCCACCTCGGCGCCCTTCGCGTCGAGCACGCGCACCAGCACCTCGGTCGGCGCGTTCACCTCGTAGGTCAGCGCGGTGACGACGAGCTTCTGCCCCTTCTTGCCGGCGATCTTGAAGTGGTCGACGTCGCCCTTCGCGCCGAACTTCGCCGACACGCCGCCCGGCACAGGCAGCGGCGTCGCCTTCGCCGGCTCGTTGTTCGGCTCCGCCTCGACGACCTGCTGTTCGGCGGTCACGCGCACCGGCACCGGCCACCCGCTCGGGCCGGTCGCGCGCTTCGGCGCCACGTTCACCGCCGCGACACCGGCCGGCGCCTTCACCGCGACCGCAGGGATCTCCTCGGCGCCCGGGCCGGCGAAGCCGACCTTCGTCTCGGTCCCCTGTTGCACCGCGAGCGGGAACGCCGTGGTCGCGCCGGGGAAGTCGCCGATGCGGAGGCGGTAGAAGAAGTCGGCGCCGCCGCGGTACGTCGTGTCGCGGACCTCGACGATGACCTCGCCGTCGGCGGTGAACGTGTGCGTCAGCCGGGCGTCGGCCTGGAGGCCGGGCGTGTCGTCGGCGTACTTGTCGACGAGCTCGCGCTTGGTCCGGCCGTCGTGCAGCACGACGATCGGGTCGAGCGGCGAGCCGATGCGGCGGGCGACGACCTCGAACGTGAGGCGCTGGCCGGCGCTCACCTTCAGCTTGAAGAAGTCGGACGCCTCCGGGTCGGCGCGTCCGAGGACGACGCACGGCGTGCTCACGAGCTGGGCCGTGTCCTTCGTGCGGTTCGCGTCGGTCTCGGGCACCGCGGTCAGGTCGTCCACCACGAACGGGCGGAGGTTCGACACGCCCTGCTTCGTGGCGAGGCGCATCCCGTACAGCCCGACGGGCGCGTTCGCCGGGACCGCCACCTTCACCTTCGCCTTCGTCGCGTCCGCCTTCGCGTCGGCGACGACCTCGGCCGTCGCGCCGGGGCACGACACGATCACGCCGGTCGGGTCGGCGAGGTTCGTGCCGGGCAGCACGAGCTCGACCGTCTCGC
>JAFKFQ010000273.1:36583-49674 GCA_017308215.1 bacterium
CTTGGCGCCCGTGCTCGCCGGGCTGGTGAGGCCGGGCGCCTGCGGCGCGGGCGGCACGACCAGCGGCTTCGGCTGGCCGGTCGCGGTCGGCGTCCCGCCGCCGACCGCGACGATTAACCCGAGGCCGAAGACGAAACCGGCGAGCGCCCAGGCGGGACGACGGGACATGGCAGACCTCGGGGAGGAGCAACCGGCGGGATGCGGCGATGATACCGCCGCGGGCGGCCGAAGGCGAGGGGCGGTTGCCCGGCGGCAGCGTTCGGGTTAGCATCGAGTCGTCCCGCCACCCGCCGGTCCCGCCATGCTCCGCCTCCTCCCGCTGTTCGGCCTCGCGGCCGCCGTTCTCGCGCCGGTCGCGGTCGCCGATCCGCCGCCCGCGCTGCCCCCGGCGAGCGCGGCGAAGGTGGACTTCGACCGCGACGTGCGGCCGATCCTGGCCGCGCACTGCGTCGGCTGTCACGGCCCGGACAAGCAGAAGGGCGGGTATCGGCTCGACGACCGCAAGGCGCTGATCGAGGGCGGTAACGGCGGCGCCGCGGTCGTGGTCGGCAAGAGCGCCGAGAGTCGGCTGATTCACGCCGTCGCCGGCGTCGGCTCGGACGCGAGGATGCCGCCGGAAAACAAGGCGCCGCTGACCGCGACACAGGTCGGCGTGCTGCGCGCGTGGATCGATCAGGGCGCGGCGTGGAGTGGTGGCGCGGTCGTGGCTCAGGCCGCCGGACCGGCCCGCCCACCGCACTGGGCGTTCAGCCGGCCGCGACGGCCGGAAATCCCAAGCACGAACTCCGAAAGTCGAAATCCGATCGACGCGTTCATCCTCGCGCGGCTGCGACAGGAAAAGTTGCTGCCGAACCCCGCGGCGGACCGCGCCACGCTCCTGCGCCGTCTGTCGCTCGACCTCACTGGCCTGCCGCCGACGCCGGACGAGCTCGCCGCCTTCCTCGCGGACGAGGCGCCCGATGCGTACCTGAAGGTGGTGGCCCGCCTCCTCGCGTCGTCGCACTTCGGCGAGCGGTGGGGGCGGCACTGGCTCGACCTCGCCCGCTACGCCGACAGCGACGGGTACGAGAAGGACACCGGCCGCCCGTTCGCGTGGCGCTACCGCGACTACGTGATCGCCACGTTCAACGCCGATCTCCCCTACGACCGGTTCACGGTCGAACAACTGGCCGGCGACCTGCTGCCTGGCGCGACGCAGGACCAGAAGATCGCCACCGGGTTCCACCGCAACACGCTCACCAACAAGGAGGGCGGCGTGGACCAGGAGGAGTTCCGCGTCGCCGCGTGCGTGGACCGCGTGAGCACCACCGCGACCGTGTGGCTCGGGCTGACCGTGGCGTGCGCCCAGTGCCACGACCACAAGTACGACCCGATCTCGCAGCGCGAGTTCTACCAGCTGTTCGCGTTCTTCAACTCCGACCGCGAAGTCGATCTGCCCGCACCGCTGCTCGGCGAGGCGGAACGGCTGAAGACGCAACGCGCCGCGTTCGAGGAACAGCGCACGAAGCTGGCGGCGGCGGTTGAGGATGGGAAGGCGAAGAACCTCCCCGCCGCCGAACAGACGAAGCGCCAGAAGGCGCTGACCGACCACGCCAAGAAGGCGCCCGCCCCGACGCCGGCAATGACGCTCGCGCTCGGCCCGACGCGCCCGACGCACGTCATGATCCGCGGCGACTTCATGCGGAAGGGCGTGGCGGTCGAGCCGGGGTTCTTATCCGCCCTCAAGAGGCCGGGGGCTGGCACCCCCGGTACGCCGAAGACGCGCCTCGACCTGGCGCGCTGGTTCGTCGCCCCCGAGAACCCGTTGACGGCGCGCGTCGCGGCGAACTGGGTGTGGGGGAAGTTGTTCGGCCGCGGGCTCGTCGGCACGCCCGAGGATTTTGGCGTGCAGGGCGACCGGCCGACGCACCCCGAACTGCTCGACTGGCTGGCGACCGAGTTCGCCGCGCCGGCCGACGGGAAGGATGCGTGGTCGGTGAAACGCCTGATCCGCTTGGTCGTCACGAGTGACGCCTACAAGCGCTCGGCGGCGGTGACGCCGGACCTCGCCGCACGCGACCCGCTCAACCGGCTGCTGGCGCGGCAGTCTCGGCTGCGGCTCGAGGCGGAACTCGTCCGCGACAACGCCCTCGCCGTGAGCGGCCTGCTGACGCGGACGGTGGGCGGCCCGTCGGTGCGCCCGCCGCAGCCGGCGGGCATCTCGGAGCTGACCTACGCGAATTCGGTGCGCTGGGTCGAGAGCACCGGCCCGGACCGCTACCGCCGCGGGCTGTACATCTGGTACCAGCGCACCAGCCCGTACCCACTGCTGACCACGTTCGACGCCGCCGACGGCGCCGTCTGCACCGCGAAGCGCGAGCGCTCGAACACGCCACTGCAAGCGCTGACGGTGCTCAACGACCCGGTATTCGTGGAGGCGGCGCAGGCGTTCGGCAAGCGCATCGTCACCGAGTCGCCGGGTCGCTCCGACGCCTACCGAGTGGTCTACGCCGTCCGGCTGGCACTGGGCCGCATGCCAACGGCGGGCGAACGGGACCGACTGTTCCGACTGCTGGCCGAGGTGCGCCCCGCGCTGGCTGCCGACCCGCCCGCCGCGGCGCGACTGGTTGGGACGCACCGCCCCGACGGCGTGCCTGCGGCGGAAGCGGCGGCGTGGGTGATGCTGGCGCGAGCGCTGCTGAACCTGGACGAATTCGTGACGCGGGGGTGAGATCGACTTGGATATCGTCACTTGCGGCGTTACACCGCAAGCGCGGTCAATCACCCCACAGCCACCGCAGCAACGCCTCCTGGCAGCCGTAGTCGGGGATGATGATGTCCGCCCCCGCCGCCGCCAGCCGCACCCGCTTCTCCGGGTGCACGCCGGTCTCGCCCGGCTCGGCGCTCGCCACGCCGACCATCACGCCGCCGACGCGCTTCACCTCCTTCGTCTCCACAACCCCGTCGCCGAAACCGACCAACTCGTCGCCGCGGATGCCGAGCGTGCGCAGGATGTCGTCGGCGACGCGGCCCTTTGAGAACGTCGGGTCGGCGGGGCAGGGGGCGTAGACGTGCGAGCCGAACGGCGTCAGCACGTCGAGGAGCGTGCCCTCGTGGACGACCGCGTCGCGGTCGGTGCCGCTGGCGAGGTACACGGGCACGCCGCGGGCCGCGAGGTTCGTCAGGATCGCGTGGGCGTTCGGCACCACCCACGCCGCCGGGCGGGCGATGCCCCGCTCCAGCACATCCCAGCGCTGTTGCACCACCGCCATCAGCCGGTCGAGGTACTCGGCGAGGTAGGCGTCGGCGGTGTCGGGCGTGCCGCCGCGGGCGCGGACCTCGTCCGCGAACCGCGCCATCTGCACGACCGTCGGGTGGCCGTTCAGCTCCATCACGAACCGCTCGACGAGCCCCCACAGCTCGTCCTCGGGCTCGCGCGCGAGGTTCAGCCCGCGCAGGCGCTCGACCATCATCCCGACCATCACCCGCGGCCAGCCCTCGCGGATCAGCGACAGGGTGCCGTCGAAGTCGAACAGCGCGGCGCGGAACGGCCCGCGGCGGACGGTGGGGTTCAGTACCTCGAACGGCAGCGGCATGTGTCCCCCCGCAAGCGGCCCGGGTATGATAGCTTCCCTCTCGACTCCCACCCGCCGAGGCTCCCCATGAGCCGCCCCGCCGCCGCACTCGCCGGCCTCGCAACCCTCGCCGCCGCGGTCTTCTTCACGCGCTCCGACGCGCCGGCGGCGGACCATCCGGTTCCCGCGCCGCTCGCCGCCGCGCCGCCGACGAGCTACGAGTGTCGCTGGGCCGACACGCCGATTCAGCTCGACGGCAAGGCGGACGACGCGGCGTGGCAGCACGCGCAGGTGATCGACGCGTTCCACCTGCCGTGGCTGAAGGACAAGGCCCGGCTGGCACGCACGTTCACGAAGGCCCGGCTGCTCTGGGACCGCGAGTACCTGTACTTCTTCGCCGACATGGAGGATTCTGACCTCCGCGCCGCGGTGAAGGAGCACGACGGCAACACGTGGGACGACGACGTGTTCGAGCTGTTCTTCCGCCCCGACCGCGAGAAGCCCGGCTACTACGAATTCCAGGTGAACGCCCTCAACACCAAGTTCGACGCCTTCTTCCCGAAGCGGAACTTCGACGACTTCCAGAAGCAGAAGACGGCCGGCGACTTCCACATCGACTCGCGGGTGAAGCTCGACGGCGCGCTGAACGCGGCGAGGGCCGGCGGGGCGAAGAGGTGGGCGGTCGAGGGGCGTATCCCGTGGACCGACTTCCTCAAGACCGGCGGCCGCCCGCTGCCCGGCGAGAGTTGGGCGTTCAACCTGTGCCGCTACGACTACAACGCGGCGTGGGACGGCCCCGAATTGTCGTGCGTGGCGCCGATCCGCGAGAAGACGCTGAGCGCGTTCTTCCACCAGACCGAGGACTACGCCTCGCTCAAGTTCGTCGGCCCGGACGCGCGCACGTCGGCGCACCCGGTCGGCCTCGAATCCCTGCCGCCGCTCACCACGTCCACCGTCGTCGGCTTCCCCGACCCGCCGCCGCCGTACCGCGCGACTCGGGCGATCACGACGTACCGCCCCGGCTACCCGATCCAGGTGAAGCCGATCCCGGGCTCGAACCAGATGCTCCTCCTGACGCAGCCGCGGAGCTACGGGCCGACGACGCTGTGGCGCTTCCCGAACGCCGCCGGCGTGACCGAGAAGGACGCGGAGAAGCTGTTCGACACGCCGCACGGCGGCACGGCGACCGACTTCACGTTCCACCCGAAGTTCGCCGAGAACGGCTACGTGTACGTCGGCTGGAACGGCGGCGCGAAGGGCGAGAAGAAGAAGTGCCGCGTCACCCGCTACACGATGAAGCCGACGGCGCCGTACACGCTCGACACCGCAAGCGCGACGACGATCATCGAGTGGGAGTCCGACGGGCACAACGGGCTGGCGATGTGCTTCGGCAACGACGGCAAGTTCTACGTGTCGAGCGGCGACGGCACGTCCGACTCGGACACGAACGACACGGGGCAGAAGACCGACTCGCTGCTGGCGAAGCTCCTGCGCGTCGACGTGGACCGCCCCGCGAACGGCAAGCAATACAGCGTGCCGGCCGACAACCCGTTCGTGACCGACGCGCGCTTCGTGCCGGAGACGTGGGCCTACGGGATGCGCAACCCGTGGCGCATCACCTGCGACCCGGTGAGCGGGCAGATCTGGCTCGGGCAGAACGGGCAAGACCTGTGGGAGTATGCGCACCTCGTCCGTAAGGGCGACAACTACGGGTGGAGCGTGACCGAGGGGAGCCACCCGTTCTTCCCGCAGCGCAAGCTCGGGCCGACGCCGGTGACGCCGCCGACGGTCGAGCACTCGCACGCCGAAGCGCGGTCGCTCACCGGCGGCGTCGTGTACCGCGGCACGAAACTGCCGGAGTTGGTGGGCGCCTACGTCTACGGCGACTACAGCACCGGCCACATCTGGGCCGTGAAGCACGACGGCACGAAGATCGTGTGGCACAAGAAGATCACCGTCACGACGCTGAAGATCACCGCATTCGCGCTCGACGCGCAGGGCGAACTCCTGATCTGCGACCACAACACGGACGGCGAGGGCGGGTTCTACACGCTCGAGCCGAACCCCGCCCCCGCCGACACCGGCTTCCCGCGCACGCTGTCCGCGAGCGGGCTGTACGCCGACGTGGTGCGGCACGCGATGGCGGCCGGGGTGATCCCGTACTCGGTGAACGCCTCGTTCTGGTCGGACGGGTTGTTCAAGGTCCGCTACCTCGCGCTGCCCGCCGGCACGGGCATCACGTACACCCGCGGTCGCGGCTGGAACTTCCCGGACCGCGCCGTGATCGTAAAGAGCTTCGCGGTGGAAACCGTGGAGGGCGACCCGAAAAGCCGGAAGTGGGTGGAGACGCGCTTCCTGACGAAGCAGGGCGGCGAGTGGTACGGCTACAGCTACGAGTGGAACGCCGCCGGGACCGACGCCACGCTATTGCCCGCCGCCGGCGCGGACCGCGAGTTCACGGTGAAGACGGCGGCGGGCGAGCGGAAGCAGGCGTGGCACTACCCGAGCCGCGCCGAGTGCATGGTGTGCCACAGCCGGGCGCAGAACTTCGTGCTCGGGCTGTGCGAGCTCCAAATGAACCGCGACCACGACTACGGCGCCGGCCGCCCCGAGAACCAGATCCGCGCGCTGGAGCGCCTCGGCCTGTTCCGCACCGACTGGGCGGCGGAGGTGAAGGGCCGCGTCAAGGGTGAGGCGAACGGCCAGCAGCCCGGCCAGCGCGAGCCGAAGCCGTCGCCGCTCTTCACCAGCTTCCCGACCGGGATGAAGGCGCTGGCAGACCCCGACGACGCGAAGCAACCGCTCGACGCCCGCGCCCGGTCGTGGCTGCACGTCAACTGCTCGTCGTGCCACGTCGAGGCCGGCGGCGGGAACGCGGCGATGGAACTGGAGTCCGGCCGCGAGTTGGCGTCGATGCGCATCATCGGCGTGACGCCGCTGCACCAGGCGTTCAACCTGCCGGACGCGAAGCTGGTGGTGCCGGGTCACCCGGAGCGGAGCGTGCTGGCGCACCGGGTCGGGCTGCGCGGGCCCGGCCAGATGCCGCCGCTGGCGAGCAGCCGCGTGGACGAGGCCGGCGCGGTGCTCGTGCGCGAGTGGGTGCGGTCGCTGGGGAAGTGATCGTGCTCAGCGGGCGGCGGGTGTGAGCCCGCCGCCCGCCGAGCTACGAGTTCAGCGGCATCCCCGCGTAGGCCGCCCGCGCCGCCTCGCCGACCGCCTCGCTCAGCGTCGGGTGGCCGTGGGTGCAGCGGGCGATGTCCTCGGCGCTGCCGTGATACTCCATCACTGTCACGCACTCGGCGATCAGGTCGCTCGCCCGCGGCCCGAGAATGTGGACGCCTAGCACCCGGTCCGTCTTCTCGTCGGCGATCACCTTCACGAACCCGTCCTGCTCGTCCATCGCCTTCGCCCGGCCGGTCGCCGCGAACTTGAACCGGCCCACCTTGTACGCGGTGCCGCTCTCCTTCACCTGCTCCTCGGTGAGGCCCACGCTCGCCACCTCGGGCCAGATGTAGATCACGCTCGGGATGGCGTTGTAGTTGATGTGCGGCTTCATCCCGGCGAGGCGCTCGACGAAGACGACGCCCTCCTCGCTCGCCTTGTGCGCCAGCATCGGGCCGGCGACGAGGTCGCCGATCGCGTACACGCCGGGGACGTTCGTGCGGAACGACTCGTCCACCGGGATCTGCCGCGTCTTCGGGTCGTACTTCACGCCGGCCTCGTCGAGTCCGAGCCCTGCCGTGAACGGCCGCCGGCCGACCGCCACCAGCACGCGGTCGCCCTCGACCTTCAGCTCCTTCCCGTCCTTCGTCTGCGCCGTCACGGTCACGGTGTCGCCCGTGACGGCGGCGCCCGTCACCTTCGTGTCCAGGTGGAACTCCATCCCCTGCTTCTTGAGGAGCTTGACCACCTCGGCGACGATCTCGCCGTCCGAGATCGCCAGGATGCGCGGCAGGAACTCGATCACCGTCACCTTCGCGCCGAGCCGTTTCCACACCGAGCCGAGTTCGAGCCCGATGTACCCGCCGCCGACGACAATGAGGTGTTTGGGCACCGCGTTGAAGTTCAGCGCCTCGGTTGAGCTGACGACGCGCGTGCCGTCGAACTTCAGGAACGGCAGCTCGGTGCTCTCGCTCCCCGTCGCCAGGAGCACGTTCTTCGCCTTCAGTGTCGTCACCTTGCCGTCGTCGCCGGCGACTTCGACCGCGTTCCCGGGCAGCAGCTTCGCCGCGCCGTACACCGGCGTGACGCCGTACTTCTTGAACAGGTACGCGATGCCGCCGGTGAGCTCCTTCACCACCTTGTCCTTGCGGGCGAGCATGGTCGGCAGGTCGAGCTCGACGCCGCTCACCTTGACGCCGTGGCGGGCGAGCTTGTGGAGCGCGGCCTCGTAGTGCTCGGAGCTGTCGAGCAGCGCCTTGCTCGGGATGCAACCGACGTTCAGGCACGTGCCGCCGAGCGCCTTCCCGGCCCGCTTCTCGACGCACGCCACCTTCATCTTCAGCTGCGCCGCCCGGATCGCTGCCGTGTACCCGCCCGGCCCGGCCCCGATCACCACCAGGTCGTACTCGTCCGCCATGATGACTCCAGAAAGACGGCCACGGATGAACACGGATGAAACACGGATCAGAACTCTGATTGGGTTCTGATCCGTGTTTCATCCGTGTTCATCCGTGGCGGATTGGATTCAGATGTCGAGCAGCATCCGCTCCGGGTTCTCGACGCACTCCTTGACGCGCACCAGGAACTGCACCGCCTCGCGGCCGTCGATGAGGCGGTGGTCGTAGCTCAGCGCCAGGTACATCATCGGGCGGATCACCACTTGGTCGTTCACCGCCACCGGGCGCTTCTGGATGCTGTGCATGCCGAGGATCGCCACCTGCGGCGGGTTCAGGATCGGCGTGCTCATCATCGACCCGAAGATGCCGCCGTTCGTGATCGTGAACGTGCCGCCCTCCAGGTCGGTCACCGTGATCTTCCCGTCGCGGGCCTTCTTGGCGAGCCCGGCGATCTGCTTCTCGATGTCGGCGAACCCGAGTTGATCGGCGCCGCGCAGCACCGGCACCATCAACCCCTTCTCGGTGCTGACGGCGACGCCGATGTCGTAGAAGTGCTGGTGGACGATGTCGCCGCCGTCGAGCCGGGCGTTGACGAGCGGGAACGCCTTCAGCGCCTCGACCGCCGCCTTCACGAACACCGACATGAAGCCGAGCTTCGCCCCGTGTTTCTTCTCGAACCGCTCGTTGTACTTTGCCCGCAGGTCTTGAATGGCGGTCATGTCCGCCTCGTTGAACGTCGTCAGCGTGGCGGTCGTGTTCTGCGAATCGAGCAGTCGTTCGGCGATCCGCTTGCGGATCGGCGTCATCGGCTGGCGCGTAATCCGTGAACCCGGTGCCGGGGCGGGCGCCGCCGGCTTCGGCGGGGGCGGCGCGGTGCCGTTCGACGGCTTCTTGGAAGCCTCGGTGTAGGCGAGCACGTCGCCCTTCGTGACGCGGCCGTCGGGACCGGTGCCCGCGACGGCCGACGCGCTCACGCCGGCCTCGGCGAGCAGCCGCGCGGCGGCCGGGCCGGGCTCGGGCTTCCCGGCCGCTTGTGGCTTGGCGGGCTCGGACGGGCTGGCCGGTGCGGCGGCGGCGGCGGCGGCGGCGCGCGGAGCGGCTTGCGGCTTCTCGGCGAGCGGTTTCGCGTCGGTGTCGATCGAGGCGACGACCGAATCGACCGCGACCGTCTCGCCCTCCTTCACGAGAATCTTGAGCACCCCGGCGGTGGGGGCGGCGACCTCCTGCGTCGCCTTGTCGGTGCCGAGCTCGAACAGCGGGTCGTCCACGTTCACGAACGCCCCGTCCGGCTTCAGCCAGCGGTTGAGCGTCCCCTCGGTGATCGACTCGCCCGCCCGCGGCACCCGCACCTGCTCGACCGGCATCGCAAGCCCCCTCGTCCGGTAGATAGCGGCCGGCTGGCCGGCCGTGCCTTGACGTGTGGGTCAGGCACGACCGGCCACCCGGCCGCTATGGAAAACGCCGCGTCACCCCGCGGTCGCGTCGGCCTTCTTGGCGGCCTCGCGGGTGGCGTAGCCGTTCACCCCGCTGCGCGCCGCCGCGGCGTTCGGGGTCATCGCCACCAGGTACGGTACCGCCGGGCCGAACGCCGCCGTCACCAACTCCTTCTGCTCGACCTCGTGGGCGTGGTGCGAGCCGGTCGCCGGGCTGGCGCTGGCGTCGCGGCCGACGTACTCGAACGGGAACCCCATCGCCCGCAGCCGCGGCTCGACGAAGAACCACCCGCCCATGTTCTGCGACTCCTCCTGCGCCCACACCCACTCCGTCGCCCGCCGGTAGCGCTTGAGTACGGCGTGCAACTGGTCGCCCGGCCACGGGTAGAACTGCTCCAGCCGCACCACCGCCACCGCCTTCGTGCCGAGCTTCTCGCGGTGGCCGATCAGGTCGTAGTAGACCTTTCCCGAGCACACCACCACGCGCGTGACGGCGTTCGGGTCGGGGAGCGTGTCGTCGATCACCTCGCGGAAGTGCCCGGTCGTGAAGTCTTCGGCCGGCGACACCGCCGCCGGCAGCCGCAGCAGACTCTTCGGCGTCATCACGATCAGCGGCTTGCGGAACGACCGCTTCACCTGCCGGCGGAGGAGGTGGAAGAACTGCGCCGGGTTCGTCGGGTACGCGACCTGGATGTTCCCCTCGGCGCACGTCTGGAGGAAGCGTTCGAGGCGGGCGCTGGAGTGCTCCGGCCCCTGGCCCTCGTAGCCGTGCGGCAGGAGCAGCACGAGCCCGTTCGAGCGGTTCCACTTCGACTCGGTCGAGGTGAGGAACTGGTCGATGACCACCTGCGCGCCGTTGGCGAAGTCGCCGAACTGCGCCTCCCACATCACCAGCGAGCCCGGGTCGTCCATCGCGTACCCGAACTCGAACCCCATCACGGCGGCTTCGGACAGCGAGCTGTCGAACACCTCGAACGGCGCCTGCTTCGGGTCCAGGTTCGCCAGCGGGTAGTGCGGGTGGCCGGTGTTCACGTCGATGACGACGGCGTGGCGGTGGGTGAACGTGCCGCGGCGGCTGTCCTGCCCGCTGAGGCGCACCGGCGTGCCTTCGAGCACGAGGCTGCCGAACGCCAGCGCCTCGCCCGTGCCCCAGTCCACCGGCTTGCGGCTCTTGATGTTGTCGCGCCGCTTCTGGAGGATCGGCAACAGCTTCTCGTGCGGGGTGAAGCCCTCGGGGAAGGTGCCGACGGCGTCGGCGATGCGGTCGAGCGTGGCGGCCGGCACGCCGGTGGCGACGGGCTGGTGCGAGTAGTCCTTCGTCAGCCCCTTCCACCGGCCGCTGAAGCCCTCCATCCCACGCTTCCGCGGCGGGCCGCTCTTCACCGCCTTCAGCGCCTCGTCCAGCCGGGCGCGGTACTCGGCGGCGGCGCGGTCGGCCTCGGCGACGGCCTCTTCGAGCTTCTTGTCGAACTCCGACTCGATCGCCGCCGTCGTCTCCTCGGTGAACGGCCCCGGCCCGGCGACGAGCGCCCGGCTGTACACCTTGCTGATCGGCTCGCGGGCGCGGATGTTCTTGTACTCCAGCGGCTGCGTGAACGCCGGCTCGTCGCCCTCGTTGTGGCCCCACTTCCGGTAGCACACCAGGTCGATCACCACGTCGCGCTTGAACCGCTGGCGGAACTCGAACGCCAGCTCGGTGACGTACACGCACGCCTCCGGGTCTTCGGCGTTCACGTGGAACACCGGCGCCTGGATGAACTTGGCGATGTCGGTGCAGTACTCCGTCGAGCGCGAGTCGCGCGGGTTGGTCGTAAACCCGATCTGGTTGTTGATGACGATGTGGACGGTGCCGCCGGTGCGGTAGCCGGCGAGGTTCGAGAGGTTGAGCGTCTCCATCACCACGCCCTGCCCGGCGAACGCGGCGTCGCCGTGGATCAGGATGGGCACGCCGGTGGTCCGCTCGGTGTCGCCGTGGAGCCGCTGCTTGGCCCGGACGCGCCCCTCGACCACCGGGTTGACGATCTCCAGGTGGCTCGGGTTGGGCGTGACCGACAGGTGGACGCGGCCGCCGTCGGCGGTGCGCACGTCGGCCGAGAACCCGAGGTGGTACTTCACGTCGCCGTCGCCGCTGAACGAGTCGGGGAGGTAGTTGTCCTCGAACTCGTTGAAGATCTCCTCGAACGGCTTGCGGAGGACGTTGGCGAGCACGTTCAGCCGGCCGCGGTGGGCCATGCCGATGATCAGCTCCTTCGCCCCCAGCCCCGGCGCCTGCTCGACCAGCGCGTCGAGTACGGGGATGAGCGTCTCACCGCCCTCCAGCGAGAACCGCTTCTGCCCGACGTACTTGGTGTGCAGGAACTTCTCGAACAGCTCGGCCTGGTGGAGGGTGAACAGCGTGCGGTACTGCTTGCGGTGCGCGAAGTGCGGGCGGTTGTGGCTCGGCTCCATCCGCTCGCCGAGCCACCGGCGCACCTCCAGCGAGTCGATGTGCATGTACTCGACGCCGACGGTGCGGCAGTACGTCTCCTCGAGCGCGGCGATCAGGTCGCGGAGCTTCGCCGGCCCGCCAATCCCGAAGTGCATCGACGCGTCGACCGTGCGGTTGAGGTCGGCCTCGGAAAGCCCGAAGTTTTCGAGCCGAAGCATCGGGTGAGGCGGAGGGGGCTCGGAGCGGAGCGGGTCGATGTGGGCCTGGAGGTGCCCGGCCTGCCGGTACCAGTACACGAGCCGGACGACGCCGGTCTGCAACCGGAGGAGGTCCGTGGCGTCCACCCCGGACCCGGCCGGCGTGATCCCGGCGCCGTTCGCCGACCCGCCGAACTGCATCCCGGCGAAGAACGCCCGCCACGTCGGATCGACGGAGCCGGGGTCGTCCCGGAACTGGCGGTACACCTCGTCGAGGAGGTCGCGGTTGTAGGGGCTGGCGAACGTCTCGGTCATCGGGGCGCTCCGGGTCGGCCCAGGGAGAGGGGGCAGGGGCCGGGGCAGGCACGGGCATTGTATCTCGCAGCGGGCGGCGGCCGGCCTGCGCGGGAAATTCCGGTGGCGGGAAAGGGGCCGGGGCGCCCTACAACACACCCGCCGCACAGTCCGCCCCTAGAAGATATTTTGTTAATCGGTGCTTATGCGTCGTCGGCAATCGGAGACAATAGACTCGTTGCGCAAGAGCCGTGGGTCGAGGCGTACCCCCCCGGGGCGTCAGGGGCGGGGCCGCTACCCGAACATCCGGTTGTGCCGCCCGGCGACGTTCTTCACCATCACCGTGTGCCGGGACCGCGGGTTCCGGTACCGATCCGCCGCGATCCGCCACACCTTCCTCCTCCCGATCCCGTGCCCCGCCACCACCCGCTCCCGGGCCACCCGCCGGTTCCCGGCCTTCCGCCGGCGGGTCAGGGACCGCCCCCGCGGCTTCCGCGCCGGCGCCCGCAACCCGGTCCCCAGGTAGGCCGTATCCCCGGTCCCCGGCACCCCGCCGGGAGTTCCGACCGGGACCGGTCGAGCACCTTCGTGTCGTGGGCGGACCCCGGGGCCGCCTCCGACACGGC
>JAFKFQ010000274.1:0-30939 GCA_017308215.1 bacterium
GTCGCGGAGGCGCGGCGGCTCGTCGTCGAGGTGGAACGCCCGCCGCGCCGCCGGCGAGCCGACCAGATCGAGCGCCTGCTGCGTCTGCCGGTCGAACCCGCCGGGATCGACCGCGTCGAGCCGGCGGTTCACCCGGTCGAGGAGCGACCGGCGGACGCCGAGGCGGTCGGCGGTGACGTCGGCGGGGAGGGCGAAGTCGGGGACGCGGAACGCCGGCGACGCCGGCTCGCAGGTGAACAGCCACGGGTCGGCGCGGCGGCCGAGGTAGCCGGCGTCCTGGCCGGGCCACACGCTGGCGTCGGTGTTGAAGATGCGGTGCGGGAGGCGGACCGCGGCGGGGAGCCCGGCCGGGCCGCTGGCGTCGCGGAGGCGGCGGACGACGGCGCCGAGGTTCGGGTGGTCGTTGGGCGCACCGGGGTTGGCGTTCTCAAAGTTCATCGGGGTGTGCGGGTGCCCCGTCATCATGTAGTACCCACTCGACGAGTGGGCGTTGTCGCCGCTCGACACCGCCCGCAGCACGCACAGGTGTTCGGCGAGCCGCGCGGTGCACGGCAACAACTCGCAGATCTGAAGGCCGGGGACGGTGGTGGCGATCGGCCCGAACTCGCCGCGGACCTCGGCGGGTGCGTCCGGCTTCGGGTCCCAGGTGGAGTGCTGCGGCGGCCCGCCCATGAGGAACAGCACGATGCACGCCCGCGCCTTCCCGCGCGGCGCCGCGTCGGACGCCGTCGCCCGCTGCGCACGCAGCAACTCGGGGAGCGCGAGCCCGGTCAGTCCGAGGCTGCCGATTCGTAGAACTTCGCGCCGGCTCACGCCGTCGCACAGCCGCGACCCGCGGGCGTGCAGGTTCAGCACGTCGGACCCTCCACCGGAGATGGACCGATCGTACCCCACACCGCGGCGCCGCGGTAGTAGAAGCGAGTCCGCCCGGGCGGTGACTCGTGTCCGTCGGAGCCCGGAGCGTGAACGACGGGGTGGCTGCCCCGAACCTCGCCGATTCGAGACGACGGGTTCACCCACCCCGTCGCTCACGCTCCGGGCTCCGACAAACCGTCTCGGTGCTACTTCGCGTGCCGCAGCGCCCGGCCGGGCGTGGCGCCGGTGTGCGTGCCGCGGTCCAGCACCACCTGACCGTTCACCACCACGTACTCGATCCCCTCCGAGTACTGGAACGGTGCCGTGTACGTCGCCCGGTCCGTGACCTTCTCCAGATCGAACACGGCGACGTCGGCGAGCGCCCCCGGGCTCAGCACGCCGCGGTCGCGCAGGCCGAGCTTCGCGGCGTTTAGGCTCGTCATCTTCCGCACCGCGTCCTCCAGCCGGAGGACGCCGCGCTCGCGGACGTACAGCCCGAGCACCCGCGGGAACGTGCCGAAGCTGCGCGGGTGCGGGTTGCCGCGCCGCAGCGGCCCCTCCGTCGCCAGCGCGGACCCGTCGGACCCGACCGAGCACCACGGCTGCGACAGCGCCAGCGTCATGTCCCTCTCGTCGTGGTGCGCGTACACCGTCGGCACCGAGCCGTCCTGTTCGATCAGCACGTCGAACAGCACGTCGAGCGCGTCGGGCGGCGGGGTCTTCCCCTTCGACTTCTCGCCGATCACGCGGTCCATCGTCAGCCCCTCGTAGGGGCCGCGGCCGCTGACGAGCATCCGCGACCAGTCGCCGCCGACGGCGGTGAAGTGGTTGTACCACCCCGGGATGCCGCCGCGGATCTCGGTCTTCATCCGCGCCCGCGCCGCCGGGTCGCGGAGCCGGTCCAGCATCTTCGTCACCCCGCCCTCGTGCGCCCACGGCGGCACGATGCTCGACAGGTTGTTGTTCCCGCGGGTGTACGGGTACACGTTGGCCCGCACGTCCACCCCGCGCCGCCGCGCGGCTTCGATCATGGCGACGATCTCGGTCATCCGCCCCCAGTCCTTCTGGTCGGCGATCTTGATGTGGATGATGTCCACCGGAATGCCGGCGCGCTCGGCAATTGCGATCATCTCGCGCACGGCGTCGAACACGCCGGTCCCCTCGTTGCGGATGTGCGCGGAGTAGATGCCGCCGTGCCGCGCCGCCACCTTTGCCAACTCCACGAGGTCGTCCGTCGTGGCGAGCGAGCCCGGCGGCATCGCCAACAGCGACGACAGGCCGAACGCGCCGTCCTTCATGGCCTGATCGAGGACGGCCCTCATCTGCTCGAACTGCTCGGGCGTGGGGCGGGCGTGCGACTGGCCCATCACCGCCTGCCACACGTTGTCGAGCCCGACGTAGGTGGCGACGTTCACGCTGACGCCGGCGCCGTCGACAGTTCTGAGGTAGTCGGCGACCGTGGCCCACTCGAACGCCTTGCCGCGCGCCGCGAGCTTGCGGGCGGTGAGCTTGCCGACGAGCGGCGCCGCGGAGCGGCCCTCGCCGAGCACCTCGGTGGTGACACCCTGACGGATCTTGCTCTGCGCGTGGCCGTCTTCGAGCACGGTCTCGTCCGAGTGCGAGTGGATGTCGATGAACCCCGGCGCGACGACGAGCCCCTTCGCGTCGATGGTGCGCTTCGCAGTCCCCTGCACCTTCCCGACGGCGACGATTCTGTCGCCGCGGACGGCCACGTCGGCGGCGACCCACGGGTTACCAGTGCCGTCCACGACACGGCCGTTGCGGACGACGAGGTCGTACTCCGGCACCGCCGGCTGCCCCGGGAGCGCGGGGACGACGAGCAGGAGGGCGAGGAGGGGGAGGAGGCGCATGGAGGGTTCCGCGGGTGGGTCGGGTCGTTATACCACGGCGGGGGTTGGAAGGGGCCGGAGGTGTGAGGCGGAGAGGGGCGAGCCTGTGTCTCGCCCCAAGAAATCACCGCATTGGCTCTTTCCGACGGGTGGCGTCGAATGTCATGGTGCGGCCGTAAGGTCTGTTCTTTCCGCAACTTCCTGTATCTGAGCGACTGCACGATGGCGGTAACCCCACCAGCCCACCGCCCCGGACGGACTCAACCGTGCCATCCTCGCCTCCGCTCCCCCGTCGTGCCATCGGTCTTCGGTCCTAAACAAGTACGAATAGCGAGTGCCAATCCTTCCTCGAAAGCGGACTGGTCGGCTGACATTTCGGGCCTATTCGGGGTAACGTGCCGGCCCTCACTCGTTTAGCTCGGGCTGAACTCAGCCCAGTGACGCGACACACGTCTTGGCTACTCGGTCCCGGATCTTGTTCAGCGGGATGCCCTGGTTGTAGGTCGGCGGCAGGTCTGCCGCAGGGTCGCCGAGGTGGTGGAGGGCGACCAAGTTCCAGGTCAGATCAAACACCGGCGCCCCGCTCGACCCGGGCTCAGTATTCGTCCGATACCGTACTCGCAATCCGTCGGCCACCTCGCCGATCACCGACTCGGTGTCCACCGCCAATTTCAGCGGGCCCCCGTCCGGGTGCTGGACGATCATCAGCGGCATGTCTTTGGTGAAAGCCGTCGGGGTGGTTGGCAGCGACAGCCACCCGCGGGTCTGGGCCTCTGCGCCGCCCTTCGGAGTGAACGCCTTCTCGCCGACCCGCTCGGCGAGTCGAACGAGGGCATAGTCGAGCTGGTCGCCGGTCGGCGGCGGAGTGTCGGGCGTCCTCGTCTTCTCGGCCGGCGAGTAGGGGCTATTGTCCAGGCTCCACTCGGTCGGGTGGAGGGGTACGACGAGGCCCTCCACCTTCGACTTCTCGGCCAACAGCTTGTAGTCGAACCGGCACGCCACCTTGGTCGCGGGAGTGTCGCCGGTCAGGACGCTCTCGAGGACGTGGTAGTTGGTGAGGACCGCGTCCGGGCCGACGAGAAACCCCGTCCCGGCCGGGTTCCCGTTGATCTCGACCCGGCACACCCGGCCCTCCACCTGGGTCATCTGGGTCCGCCAGACGGAGAAGTCCAATTGCGGTAGTCGGTTCTTGATCGTCTTCTCGAACCCACCCTCGGCCGGTTTCACCGGTTCCGTTGCCGTCCCGCCCTTTTGAAGGATCACCCCCGTCAGCCCGTATTTGTCATAGATCGCCCGCATCGCCGGATGGGTCGGGTTGAACTCGTACCCCGTCCGAATCAGATCCGTTGTCCGTCCCCGCCGCTCGAACCACTCGAACACGTCGAGAACGATCGTCCCCCATCGTTCGGCACCACTCAGACTCGCTAGGTTCAGGGACAACCGCTTCTTGAGCATTTCCCGCAGGTCGACCTTGTCGAACGCCTCCTCGAAGGCCGAACAGATCTCCTCCACCGTCACGCCCGGGATCGGCGGCATGGGTATGATCCTTTCTGCTCTTTCCGCGATGTCCTGTATCTGAGCGGCTGATCGCGGGCGGGTAGACGAAGGCCGGCCCGTCCGGGACGATGACGTTACCACACGACCCGCGCCCCGGACGGCACCGGCCATGCCATCCTCGCATCCCCTCCCCCATCGTGCCACGGGTTTTCCGCCTCGCCTCGGCACTCGCCCCCGATCCCGTTCCCGACTGACGTGGTTCCTCGTCGGGGCCGTCTTGGCCCGCGGCCGGCGGACGGTCACGGGTACGATCCGGGCGTGTTACACCACGGTTGCAGCGATCGGGAGGCGAACCGACCTGGCCACAGCCCGCCTGGCCTCAACGTGGTCAAGCCGTTGACCGCCGGCTGCGGCCGGCTATCGCTCGCCTTCGATGACACCCCTAGATCATGGCCTCGCTCGCCTCCGCCTGGACCTCGTAGTCCCGGACCAACCGGCGGTACTTGACCAGCCACGCGAACGTCCGCTCGACCACCCACTGCCGGGGGTGGATCCGGAACCCCTCCGGGGCGTTGTGGGTGGTCACGACGGCCCACCCGCACCACCGCCCAACCCCGTCCACGAACCGCTTGCGGAACTCGGCGTCGGCGATCACCTCACCCACCCACCCGAACCGCCACCGGAGGCCGCCGGGCCGCCGACTCCCGATGTCCCGGTCCTGGACGTTGGCCGCCGTGACCACGAGTGCCCACACCCGCCAGAGCGAGTCGATGGCCGTGAACTGCTTCCGGCCGGTCACCATTTTCCGCCGTCGCACCCCCGCGGGCCGCCGTGCCCCGTCTTCACTGTCTGACTGTCGACCCGGAGGGTTTCCAGGGTCGGGGCCGCCCTCGCGGCGACCCGGACCGGCTTCCGGAGACGGGCGTGGACGGCCTCCCACACCCCGCCGAGGCGCCACAGCCGGAACCGGGTGTAGACCGTCTGCCAGGGCGGGAATTCGTGCGGGAGGAGCCGCCACGCGGTCCCGGTCCGGAGCAAGTACCAGACGGCGTTGACCACCTCCCGGGTGTCGGCCGCCGGCCGGCCCCCTTCGGGGTGCCGGATTGCGGCTTCGAGGCTCTGGCACAACCCTCATGCCGGGGTTGTGTCAGAGCCTCGAAATCAGAGTGGATGAGCTGTCAAAGTGCGTACTGTGACGTGAGCCGCCGCTACCCGGCGGCGACCGCAACCTGCGCCGACTCGACCCACGCCGCCGCCTTGTCGGCGAGGCCCAGGCGGCCGAGGTAACCCAGGTCCAGCGACGACTCCTCGTCGCCGCCGGCCATCACCTCGGCGATGTGGACGGCGGTCAGCGGCGTGAACGCGGCGCCGGGGCAGCCGGCCGGGAAGTGGTGCCACGCTACCGCCTCCACCAGCGGGTCGGGCAGCCCCCACAACCCCAGCAGGTACCCGCCCACCTCGGCGTGCGACGCCCCCAGCACCCGCCGCTCCGCCACGGGCAGCGGCAGCCCCTCGGCGCGGATCAGCCCCAGCACCTCGCGGTACAGCCCCGGCAGCTGGCTGGCGATCGTCAGCCGGCCGATGTCGTGGAACAGCCCGGCCAGCGTCGCGTCGCGCACCACCCGGTCCGGCGCCCGGGTCGCCGTCGCCACCCGCCCGGCCAGCTCCGCCACCTTGCGGCTGTGCTCCCACAGGGCGTCGATCGAGAACGGGCGCAGCGCCGCCGGGTTGTACCGCGAGAACAGGTCGGCCGCCAGCACCAGCGTGCGAGTCATCTCCGCCCCGAGCACCCGCACCGCCTGCGACGGGCACGCCGCCGGGCGGCGCAGGCCCACCAGCGCCGAGTTCGCCACCTGTAACAGCTTCGCCGCGATCCCCGCGTCCTCCCCGACCATCTCCCCGACCTTCGCCAGCGAGAAGTCCGGGAACGCCAGCTCCGTGGCGATCTTCGAGTACACGGCGGAGAGCGTCGGCACGCTCCCGAGCCGGCCGACCACCGTGGTCAGGCTCGGGCTGCCGAGGAGGTCGCGCAGGGTGTGCGCCCGGCGGACGGTGGTCGGCAGCTCCTCCGGGCCGAACGGCTTGCCGATCACCCGGTTGGCGACCGCCACGAGGCGGATCAGCTGGCCCTGGTCGGCCGGGCCGGCCAGGGCGATGCGGACCGTCTGCGGGCGGCGGCGGCGGACCTCCAGGAGGAACTCGTCGCACGCCATCCCGCCGATCCGGCCGTCGGCGATCAGCGTGTCGGGCGGGGCGTCGTCCACCCGCGCCAGCGCGTCCGCGGCGTCGCGGGCGGTGTCGGTGTCCCACTCGCCGACGAACGGGTCGAAGGTGCGCCGGACCGCCGTGAGGAGCGCGGGGTCGTCGGCGACGACGAGTACGGTGCGCGGGGTCACGCCACGACCTCCGCCGGGCGCCGGCCGGTCTCGGGCGCGGAGCTCTGGGTGTCGGCCGCCCGCGCCACCGCCCGGGCGACGGCGCGGACGAGCTCCGCCGGCGTGTACGGCTTGGCGAGGAACACCGACCCCGGGATCCCCTCCAGCCGCTCGGCGTCGGGCACGTACCCGGACGTGAGCACCACCCCGACCCCGGGGCGGAGGGCGCGGACCCGGCCGGCGAGCTCGCGGCCGTCCATCCCGGGCATCACCATGTCGGTCACCACCACGTCCAGCGGGGTGTGCGGGCCGAGCAGGTCGAGCGCGGCCTCGCCGTCGGGGGCGTCGGCCACCGCGTACCCGTTCATCTCCAGGGTGTTCCGGGCGAGCCGCCGCAGCGCGTCCTCGTCCTCGACCAGGAGCACCGACCGGCCGCCGCCGTCGTGCGGCTCGGCCGCCACCCGGACCACCCCGGGCGACGACGGCCGCGGCGGCAGGTCGCTCCACGGCAGCCCGATGCGGAACGTCGTCCCCGCCCCGGGCGCCGACTCGACCTCGATCTGCCCGCCCGCCTGGCACACGATCCCGTACACCGTGGCGAGCCCGAGGCCGGTCCCCTTGCCGTTGTCCTTGGTGGTGAAGAACGGCTCGAACACCTTCGCCTTCACCGCGTCGGTCATCCCGACCCCGGTGTCGGTCACGGTCAGCCGGGCGACGCGGACGGGCGGCGCCGGGCCGGCGGGGCTGGTCGCCTCGGCCGTCCCGAGGGTCACCGTGCCGCCGCCGGGCATGGCGTCGCGGGCGTTCACCGCCAGGTTCATCAGCACCTGTTCCAGGTGCCCGCGGTCCACCCGCACGATGACCGGGTTCGGGGCCAGCGCGGTGCGGACCGTCACCCGCTCGCCGAGGAGCCGGCGGAGGAGCCCGACGAGCCCGTCCACCACCTCGTTCACGTCCACCGGCTCCGGCCGGACCGGCTGGCGGCGGCTGAAGGTGAGGAGCTGGCGGGTGAGCGCCGCCGCCCGGGTCGCCGCGTCGCGGGCCTCCTGGACGACCTCGCCGCGCTCCCGGTAGTCGAGCGCGGCGGTGTCGAGGAGTTCCAGGTTCCCCATGATGATGGTGAGGAGGTTGTTAAAGTCGTGGGCGACCCCGCCGGCCAGCCGCCCCACCGCCTCCATCTTCTGCGCCTGCCGCAGCTGCTCCTCCAGCCGCTGCCGCTCGGTCACGTCCTGCGACACCCCGATGACGCCGACCACCTTCCCGGCCGCGTCGCGGAGCGGCACCCGGCTGACCATCAGGACGCGCTTCGCCCCGTCCGGGCCGGTGCGCGTCTCCTCCTGGTTGAGGACCGGGGCGGCCGTGTCCATCACCTTGCGGTCGGCGAGGCGGCTCGCGTCGGCCTCCACGGCCTCGGCGGCGAGCTCGTAGTCGGTGCGGCCGGCGACCTCGCCGGGGACGGTGAGGCCGAACCCCAGGGCGACGGCCTCGTTGCACCCGAGGTAGAGCGACGCCCGGTCCTTCCAGAAGACGCCGACCGGGATGTGGGCGATGACGTTCTTGAGCAGCTCCTCGCGCTCGCGGAGGGCGGCCTCGGTCCTCCGCGCGGCCGGGGCGTCGCCGGCGACGAGCAGCCGCGCCGGCCGCGGGGCGTCGGGGAGCGGGTATGCGGTGAGCTCGACCTCGACCAGCACCCCGGCCCGGGTCCGGTGGCGGACGGCGACCGGGCGGCCCGGGGCGGCGGCGGCGAGGCGGTCGCGGTCGGCGGCGGTGAAGAGGTCGGCGAGGGTGAGGGCGCACAGCTCGTCGGCGGCGTACCCGAACCGGCGGACGACGGCGGCGTTGACCGCGAGCACGCGGAGGGTGTCGTCCGCGACCACCCACATGGGCTGGGGGCCGGCGTCGAACCCGAGCTGGCCGAGCCGGTCGCCGCCGCGCCGGGCGAGCCGGCCGACCGCGGCGCGGAACCCGGCGGAGGTGCGAGCGGCGGCGGCCCGCACGGCGTCCCACCACCCACCCCCGGCGGCCGGGAGCGGTTCAGGTGGGGCGGTAACTGTCGCGTCGTCCGTCACGGCCATCTGCGACTCGGGGCGGGGCGGGCAGGGCGGGGCGCGCCGCTCATTCCGGGTTGGTCCGCGTGGAACTTAGCTCACCCGCGAGCCGGCTTGGGGTAATTGACGAGCAATCCCCGGCCGGATTTGCGTGTCCGGCAAGCTTTCCGGGCGGGCGTTACGCCGCGGCCGAAAAATTGAGGCTCGGGCCAAGCGACGGCACGTGTTGGTGAGCTACTCGCGGTCCCAGAGGGTGTCGTCGGTGCCGAGGTCGAAGATGTCCTGGTCGTCGCGGAGCGCCTGCACCGCCGGCGGGTCGGCCGACGGGTTGCGCGTGCGGTCGGTCCGCGACTCGACGTGGCCGTCCACGAACAGCACGTTGGCGACCCGGTTCTCCAGCCGGAAGTGGACGCTCGGGTAGCGGCGGCTCGGCGGCTCCATCACCGCCACCTCGATCGAGCTCGGCTGGCCGGTCGGGCGCGGGTCGGGGGTGGTGCCGGCGGCGTTGGCGAAGCACACCGTCTGCGACGTGCTCGCCACCTGCTCGACGCGCACCGGCCGCCACACCTCGGGGCTCGTCGGCAGGGTGCCGTCGGCGGGCGGGGACGGGGCGAGCGGGGCGAGGGCGCGGTAGTTGTACCCGTACCCGCCGGTGCCGGCGTCGAACGTGAGAAACACCTTCCCGCCGGCCTTCGCCGGGTTGCGGAACATCGCCTGGTTGTTCTCGACGAACGGCATCAGGTGGCCGCGGGTGAAGTCGACCTGCGTGCCGTCCGGCTTGCACAGTGCGAACCACCAGCGGACGTTGCCGCCCTCCCACGTGCGGGCCGGCGGCAGGACACCGTTGGCGGAGGCGTAGTTGTGGGCGGCGGTGCCGAGCTGCCGGAGCGAGTTCACGTCGCGGGTGCGGGTGGCGGCGGCGCGGACCTTCTGGACCGCCGGGAGCAGGAGCCCGACGAGCACCGCGACGATGGCGATGACGACGAGCAACTCGATGAGCGTGAACCCGCGGCGCACGAGACACCCTTCGGGGCGGAACGCGGCGTAGCCATCATAATAACGCGCGGCGGGGTGGTGTTGGCGGGCGGCGTGTCAGCGGCCGGCGATCACGTTGGTCACCGCCTCGGTGACCATCATTGCGACGATCGCCCCGGCCACGACCACGAGCATCGCCCCGACGCTCCGACCGCCGCGTGAGGCGACAGCGGCCAAGTGCTCGTCTGCCGGAAGGTTCTGGGAGCGGACGTCGGCGATCTCCTGTCGGGCGAGTTCCAGATACCACCCATTCCCGCGTACAGTGCAGACCAGACCGATCGTGAGCCCGATGGCGCAAGCAAGCAGAAGATCCCAGTCGGTCAGGTCAACCCCCACCGCGGTCAGGGCCGCTTCACCAAGGAGCTCGACGACCAGCAGTGCGGTGATGACGAGCGCGGTCCCGGTCAATCGCCGGAGCCCGAGCCAGAACAGTGGGAAGAAGAACGCCCACCGATTCCCGCCGGTAACCGGACCGGTCCCCGTCAGCGCTGGCTCCCAGGCGGCGAGGTAGTAGTCGGCGGCCGGGCCGACGAAGGCCCGGAGCTCCTCCCGCGTTGGCATCTCCGTCATTGGCGAGTACTCGGGTGAGGGGCCATCACGTTCGCCGCGCGCCGCACCACCGCGCGGTCGTGTGCCGCGGCGGCCGCCCGCAGGTCCGGCGGGCAGTACGGCTGGTAGACGGCGACGCACATCAGCGCCGTGCCGAGGTTCGAATCGGGGTCGGCGGCGCCGAGCGCGAACAAGGCGCGGCACTCGGCGGCGGAGAGGCGGCCGCGCTCCTCGGCCCAGTCGCGCGCCGCCGCCCACCGCCACGCCCGCTCCGGTACGGCCGGCGCCGCGGCGGCGTAGCGGGCGAAGTCGGCGGCGCTGGCCGGGGTGACGACCCCGGCGGCGAACCACTCCGGCGGGAACACGGCGGCTCAGAGGCTGGTAGGTCGGACCACGGCGCCGGGCTCCGTCGCCCGGTCACCACCGCCAACCTACGGACCCGGCGGGGTCAAATGGCCGAATCCGGCCCATGTGGCGTCTTGGGCTCTGTGTAGGTCGGGTCGAGTCTTCGAGGCCCGACGCGGCGCCGCGGGTGGCGAACCGAGAAGGCCCGAGGCACAGCCGCGGCAGGATTCTGGATCAAGTGACTGGCGCCGCCGCGTCGGGCCTCGAAGACTCGACCCGACCTACGGAAATCACCCGACGTTACCCCGCGTCCTTACGCGCGGCCCACTCGTCGGGGGTGATGAGCACCTGGCGGGCGTTGCTCCCGTTGAACCCGCCGACGAGCCCGTCCTCGGCCATGTAGTCGATCAGTCGGGACGCCTTCCCGTAGCCGATGCCGAGCGCCCGCTGGAGCAGCGACGTGCTCCCGCGCTGCTCTCGGATCACGATCTCCACCGCCTGCTCGTACTGCGGGTCGCGGTCGCGCAGCTTCTCGCCCGTCGCCCCGCCCCCCTCCATCTGGTCGCGCGTCTTCAGGTTCAACAGCTCGCTGTCATAGTTGGGCGTGTCGGTGGCAACAGCATCGACGACGCGCTCGATCTCCTGGTCGCCGACGTAGGCGCCCTGCGCCCGCAACAGCGAGCCGTTCTGGAGCAGCAGCATGTCGCCCATGCCGAGGAGTTTGTCGGCGCCCTTCTCGTCGAGCACCACGGCGCTGTCGGACCGGTTCGTCACCTGGAAGCAGATGCGCGCCGGCAGGTTCGACTTGATCAGCCCCGTGATCACGTCGACGGTCGGCTTCTGGGTGGCGAGGATGAGGTGAATCCCCGCCGCCCGCGACTTCTGCGCCAGCAGAATAATGCTCCCCTCGATCTCCTTCTTCATCTGCATCATGAGGTCGCCCACCTCGTCGATGAGGATCATGATGTAGGGCATGGAGCGCGGGATGGCGCGGCGCTCGTCCTCGGTGTCGGGGTTGACCCGCCGGACGATCTCCTCGTAGGGCAGTTCGTTGTAGCTGGCGACGTTGCGGACGCGGGCGCGGTGGAGCCACTCGTACCGCTCCTCCATCTTGTCCACCGCCCACGCCAGGATCGCCTCGGCCTTCTTCGGGTCCTTCACGACCGGCGTCATCAGGTGGGGAATCTTGGCGTAATCGCTGAGTTCCACCTTCTTCGGGTCGATGAGAATCATGCGGCACTCGTCGGGGCGCCGCGACATGAGAAGGCTAATGATGATGGTGTTCAGGCACACCGACTTCCCGGTGCCGGTGCGGCCGGCGATGAGGAGGTGCGGCATGGCGGCGAGGTCGTAGGCGAGGGCGCGGCCCTCCACGTCCTTGCCGAGGAAGATCGGCAGCCGGTACTTCTGCACCTTCGGCGTCGCCGCCAGCGCCGACACCACCTCCTTGAGGCGCACCGTCTGGCGGATCTCGTTCGGCACCTCGATGCCGACCGTGTTCCGCCCCGGCAGCGGCGCCACCACGCGGACCGACGGCACGCGCAGGTTCAGCGCCAGGTCGTCGGCGAGGTTGGTGACCTTGTTCAGGCGCAGGCCGGTTTCGAGCGAGATCTCGTACTGCGTGATGACCGGCCCGGTGTGGATGCCGACCACCTTCACGCTCAGTCCGAAGTCGGCGAACGTCTTTTCGAGCAGCACCGCGACCTCGCGGAGCTTCTGGGCGTGATCCTCGACCGGGAACGGGTCCGGGTCGGCGAGGAGCGTCAGCGCCGGGAGCTCGTAGGGCTGGCTGTGGTCCTCGTCCGGCGGCGCCACGGCGCGGAGAAGCGCCGCCAGCGCCGACGGGTCGTGCTCGTCGGCGTGCGAGTGAATGGGAATGTCTTCGACGCGCGACTCGGGCGCGTCGGGCACGGGCTCGGGCTCGGGCGGAGGCACGTAGACCGTCGGCCGCGTGATCGGGACGGATGCCGGTGCGGCGGGGGCCGGCGCGGGGGCGGCGGACTTCGCCGCCGGCTTCAGCGCGGCGAGCGCCTTGCGGCCGACCGCGGCCCCGGCGCGCCAGCCGACGCCGAGCACCGCGGCCGAGGCGTCGCCGACCCGCTCGTTCACCCACCCACCGGCCTGCCAGAGGCGGCGCACGAATGCCCACACCAGCAGCGCCACCCCGACGATGAGCCGGTCCGCTGCGAGCGCCAGCCCTACCAGCGCCGTGCCGGCGAGCGCGAGGTGGTCCCACGGCGGGGGCGCGCGGTCGTCGAGTTCGGCGCGGGCGAACGCGCCGATCGACCCGCCCGGCCCGGCGACCGCCACCGGCGCCAGCTTCGCCCCGTCGGCCCACGCGGCGGCGGTGAGCGCCAGAAGCGCCCAGCCGGTGGCGCGCACGGCGACGCGCAGCGGGTTCCGCGTGACGACGAGGAGGGCGGCGACGGCAAACCAGCCGACGAGGAACGCCGGCGCCGCCCAGCCGAGCGGCTCGACGAGGAACGCGGCGAGCTGGTCGCCGGCATCGCCGAGCGCGTTCGGGCCGGGCGTGAGCGCTCGGCCGGTACCGACGGCGACGCTCAGCGCGACGCCGGCGGCGAAGACCGTCAGTGCGACGGCGTCGAGCCGCCAGCGCGGGGCGGGGGTGGGGTCGGCGGTGTCGTCGGCCATGCGGGCGGCTCGGGGCGCGGGCGGTCCACGTTCCGGTCTAGTGGGACCGGCGTCCTGCCGGTCACGGCTCGGACCGGCGGGACGCCGGTCCCACCGAAACAGCCGTCCACATCCATTGTCATCCGTCGGACGCGGGGCCGAACCCACGGTCGCGCCGCCGGGCGGCAATTTTTACAACGGCCGCACGGTGCCGCCGGTACAACACCCCGAAGCCGTACAACCGGAGCCGTCGTTTGCTGCACGTCGCGCTGTGGGAGCCCGAGATTCCCCCGAACACCGGGAACGTGGCCCGCCTCTGCGCGGCGACCGGCGCCCGCCTTCACCTCGTCGGCCGCCTCGGGTTCCGCCTCGACGACCGCAGCCTGAAGCGTGCCGGCCTCGACTACTGGCCGGCGGTGGACTGGGTGCGTCACGACACGCTGGAGGAGTTCGAGCGATCCCTTGAAGGGCGCCCGATCTGGGTGGTCGAAACGCCGGCGGACGTGCCCTACACCCGCGCCGCGTTCCGCGACGGCGACTGTCTGCTGTTCGGGAGTGAGTCGAAGGGTCTGCCACCGGAAGTGCGGGCGCGACACGCGGGGCGCGTGGTCGGCGTGCCGATGCCAACGGGGAAGGTGCGCAGCCTGAATTTAGCGACGACCGTGGGCGTCGTGCTGTACGAGGCATTGCGCCAGGTCCACGACTGGTAGAACCGGCACAACCCGCCCCGCTTGCCGCATTTCACGCCCCGTTCGCCCGCCGCCGCTGCAACTCTTCGCGCCGCGAGCCGATCCCATTCCGCGTCGGCTCCACACCTGGGACGCGCAACGGGGGTCTGGATGGCGGGTACGGTCCTGGCGTTTCGCGTGGTCGAGGAACTGGCCGCGTACGTCCACCAAGCCCTCTGCGAGCAGGACGCCCTCGACCCGACCCAGACGCCGCTATTCCGCACCCCGCTGAAGCGCGGCGGGCGGGTGTGCGGCGTGATCTTCCATGTCGAGGGGCCGCGGCTGTTGCGCACGAGCGCGGTGTGGTCGGCGGACGACGACCGCATCCTCTTCTACGATTCGACGGGGACGCGGGCGCGCGAGGTGAGGCTGAGCGAGGCGCCGGAACTTGGCCGCGCGGCGTGAGAAGGCATTTTTGACAGGATGAACAGGACGGAACAGGATGAAATTAGGAGTGATTTTTCAATCCTGTTCCGTCCTGTTCATCCTGTCAAAAATGCCTCTCAGTCGTCGCTCTTTTTCGCGTTGAAGCGGATGCCACAGCCGGCGGCAGCGCTCGTCTCGGCGGTCGGCGCCGACTTCCCGGCCGTCACCGCCGCCAGGGCGTCCTCCAGGTAGCGCACCGACACCGCCCCCGTCGCCTTGTCGTCGATCGCGCCCATGTACGCGACCTTGCGGTCCTTGTCGAGCAGGAACACCTCGGGCGTGTACTTCGCCCCGTACCGCTTGGCGATCCCCTGCGTCGGGTCGTACAGGTACGCGAACGGGAAGTTCTTCTTCGCCGCCCGCTCCTTCATCGCCGGCAGCGCGTCGTCCTTGCCGGTGTTCACGTTGATCGCCACCACCGCCACCGTGTCCGCGTGCTTCTTGGCGAACGCGGCGATGCGCCCCTCGTAACCGACCGCGACCGGGCAGCTGTTGCACGTGAACACGACGACAACCGCGGCCTTGTCCTTGAGGTCGGCGAGGCCGTGCGTCTTGCCGTCGGTGCCGGCGAGGTTCTCCCACGCCGGCGCGGCACTGCCGACGTCGAGCACCTTGTTGAACTTCCCGGCGTGGACCGGCGCGGGCGAACTGCCGACGACCGCGAGCGCGGCGAGCACGAAGGCGGGGACGAAGCGGGTCATGTGCGGGGTCTCCTTTCCCCGCTATTGTCGCAACCCGCTGGCGCGCGAACTCAGGAAAGTGCCAGGAACGACGCGGCCACGTCCGCCCCGAACGCCAACACGTCGGCCCGCCGTGTCCTCAACAGCGCGGCCACCGCCGCGGTCGTGCAATTACCTAGCCGCACCCAGACGACCTTCGGCGGGTACCCGTGGAGCAGCGCCCGCTGCTGGAAGTCGGTGTCCTTCGACACGACTGCAAACCCGTCGGCGGCGGCGCGTGCCCACACGTCGGGGTCCGGGGCGGAGCCCAGCCCGAGGTCGCGGACGTGGGCCGACCCGGGGTACTCGGCAGCCAGTTGAGCGACAAGGCGGTGCGAGAGGTTCTGATCGAACAGGAGCTTCATGCGGCCGGGACCACCCACAGCCGCCGCTCGCGGTCGGCGGCGTAGGCCAAGCAGGCCCGGATGTCCTCGGCGGTGAGGTCGGGGAAGTCGGCGAGGATCTCGTCGGCCGACATCCCGCCGGCGAGGTACTCCAGCACGTCGCGCACGGTGATCCGCATCCCACGGATACACGCCTGCCCGCTCCGCTTCCCCGGCTCGATGGTGATCAGATGGGTGTAGTCCATACCCGAAGCCTACCCGCCGCCGGCGGCGTGGTCAACGACCGCCGCCGCCCGTCACCGGGCGTACAGCGGGGTGCCGTCGAACAGGTTGCGAGGCTTGAGCGTGAACCCGACCCACTCGGTCAGCGCCGCACCGCGGGCCGCGTCCACTCCGCCGGGGCCGAAGTCCTCGTCGCGCGGCGAGTGAATCCCGCCGACCGAGTGCCATACCGTCGCCCGCTCCCCGGCCAGCGGGCGACACCCCGCCGCCACCTCCGGCACCTGGTGGTAGTGCTTGAACGATTCGGGCGTGCGCGTCACCCAGTAGTCGTAATTCACGAAGTCCATGTTCGCCCGCTTCGTGTTCCCGATCGGCAGGAAGTCCGATGCCGCGCCGGTGCGACTCGAGATGAGGTCGTAGGCGACCGGCTGGCCGCGTGTGTTCTTCACCGTCGTACTCTCGGCGCGGAGCGTTGTGAACTCCGTCGCCGCCCACTTCGCCTTCCCCTCACACGCCACGTCCACCGGCTTACCCGTCGAGTCCACGCCGGGGAAGGGCGCCGCCTTCAGCCCGAACTTGCCGTCGGTGAACTTGCGGCTCACGAGCTGAATCGTGTTCTCCGCCGGCCCGCCGACCTTCCGGTCCGGGTCGCTCAGGTCGAACTCCATCCGCCAGCAGCCGAAGTGGGCGTGGACGTCGCCGTCCTTCGTCTTCGCGGCTCGGTGCGGCAGCCCCTTTTCCTTCGGGAGGACGGCGCGGTCGAACAGGTTGTGCGCGGTGAACCCGAGGCGGCTCACGATCCGCCCGTCGTCGGTGAAGTTGTACTCCATGAGGAATGCGTAATTCCCCGACTTCATCGCCGCCCATAACACCAATTTCTCGCCGCCGCGCGCCCGCACGGTGTCGTACACGCCCATCCACCGCAGCCCGTCGTAGTGGAGTTCCTGGTACACCTTGCCGTCGTGGTCGGCGTTCGTGGACGCGAGAATCTTCCCCGGGCCGACGCACAGCGGGCCGAGGAAGTCCTTGTTCGCCTTGAGCATCGGCGTGCCGACCTTGGCCACGTCGAGGAAGCACGTCTCCTGGTTGTCGTACTGGCTGAACGCCTCCGCCAGCATCAGGTTCCGGGCCACCACCAGCGACCGCGGTCGTTTCTTCTCGTCCTTCCAGTGGAACTTCGCGCTGACGATCCGCAGCACCCGGCTGTCTGCCTGGCCGCCGCGGCGCGTCAGGTTCGGGATGTCCCACTGCACCTCCCAGGCGGTGTCGGTCTTCGACGGGTCGTCGGGGTCGTACTTCGCCGCGGGGAAGCCCTGGCGGACGGTCTCGGGCGGGCCGGTGACCTCGGGCGGCGGCGGCTTGAGCCCGCCCATCAGCTTGAGGAACTCGGCGTGCTCGCGGTCGAACAGGT
Source organism: bacterium (assembly GCA_017308215.1). Lineage (GTDB taxonomy): Bacteria > Planctomycetota > Planctomycetia > Gemmatales > Gemmataceae > Urbifossiella. Next base: position 17,036 of record JAFKFQ010000274.1, read on the forward strand.
CGTAAAAGTTCTTCACCTGCCCGGGCATCACGCCCGCCGCAACGCTGAACGCCGCCTCGTACTTGACCCCGCCGCCGAACCCCGCCGACGCCAGGAACACCCGCGAGTGGACGGCTTTGCGGTTCCACTCGTTGATCTTCTCCAGCGTCGGCTCCTGGGCGAACCGCTGCTTGCCGTAGGTGACGTAGAACGTGACGTGCCTACTCTTCTCGTTGAACAGGGCGTAGTACGGCGTGTCGATGATGTCGTAGGTCTTGCCGCTCGGGGTGGTGTTGACCTCGAAGTCGCGCTTGAGTTCGGCCTTGAGGAGCTTCTCGAAGTCGGCGGGTGTGAACGCCTTGGCGGGCGCGTCCTGCCCCCGGGTCGCCGCCGGGACGAGCAGACAAAGGGCCAGGAAAGCGACCCACCTGGGCATCGCGTGCCTCCGGCGCCGGGACGGGCTGGGTTGACGGGGAGGGGAGAGTAGTGTCCCGCCCGGCACGCGACGTGTCAACGATAAAGGCGGCACGCCGCCGGGGTCAGTGCTTCGACGAGCCGGAGGCCGGCGCGTCCGCTGGCGGGGCCGCGTCGCGCGGGTCGAGCGTCAGCCGCTTCGGCCGTGGCGGCTCGTCCGCCGGCGGCGGAAGCGGGGTCAGCCACTCCGGGGCCGGGACGGCCGGGTGCCGGACGACCAGCAGCAGCACGCCGACGCCGATAACCAGGACCGGGACTTCCACGTTTACGCTCATGGCGTCGGTCTGGCGGAGGACCGACAGCACGCTGGCGAGCAGGAAGAACGGACCAACCACCACGCTCGCCTTGTCGATCCCGCTGAGCACGAACGTGAGGATGCCGACGGTCCCGAGCCCGAGGGTCCACACCCAGTTGATCCCCGGCCCGTACCCGAGGGCGGTCAGCAGCCACCCGACCCCGACGGCGATGATCAGGATCGGGACGGCGAACCCGGCCCGGTTATCGGCAGCCATCAACCCCGCCCCCCACGCGCCCGCCCCCGGACGCGAGGGCGTAGCCGGGCAGCAGACCACGCCCGGGCCGCGGCGACAAGCGAAAAGCCGAAAACCCGCCGCGCCCGCACCGGCCGATGCCCTCAGAAGCACGTCTCCCCCGGCAACTCCGCCGCCTGCCGGATCCAGCCCGCCACGAGCTCCTCGTCGATCGGGTCGCCCTCGTGGACGTGGAAGTAGCGCACGTCCTTCTGCTTGGACTCGACGGGGGGGACGGGGTGCAGCGACGTGCCGCGGAAGAACGTCACCTTGACGTACTTCGTGATGCAGTGGAACGCGAGGAACCAGCCCCGACCCTCGACGCCGTAGAACGGCGTGTTCCACCGCACCGCCTTGCGGACGCCGGGCACGGCGCGCACGACGAGCGCGTCGAGGCGCCGCCCGACGTCGTGCTTCCAGCCGGGCATGGCGGCGATGTACGCCTGCACGGGGGCGTCGCCGTCGGCCTTCGCGATCTGCGGGTTGCCGCCCGAGAGGAGCACCGGCCCCGCCGCGGGCTTCGCTGCGGCCTTCGCCGACTTCTTGGGTGCCTTTCCGGCCATAGTGTTCACTCCGGGACCGTGGCGACGGCGGACGGGTTCGAGGCGACCGGGGCTCGCTTCGAGATCAGTCGGCGCACCGCGTGGCCCTTCCACATCCAAAGGCCCGACAGGACGAGCACGGGAAGGAAGACGTACCGCGTGGCGGGGGCGTACTGGGGAATCTCCTCGAACGGACTGTACACATAACCAATGATCGGAATACTGAAGACGATGTGAACCCAGCGAAGAATCGACCGCTTGGTGCCCTGGTTCATAACGGCGTAGTGTGTGGTGTTGTGAGAATGAGTGATGATGTTGAAAGCGGAGCGCGTTTTCCTGGTGGGACCGGCGTCCCGCCGGTCGGAGCAATGACCGGCGGGACGCCGGTCCCACCAAACGGGACACAACCGCGCCACCCCTACTCGCCGCCCGCCGCGGCCGCGACCACGGCGGCGAGCTGCTTGAGCATCTTGGCCCAGCCGAACTCGGCCCCGCGGAACGCCTGCTCGCCCCACGGCTGGGTCACGTCGAAGCCCGCGTGCTCGAAGAACAGGCGCGTCCCGTCGCCGTCCGGTTCGAGCCGGAAACTCACCCGCGAGTCGACGAGCCCGCCGGCCGACCACGAGAACACGAGCCGGTCCGGCGGCTCGCACTCCAGCACCTCGCACCCCACGACCAGCCCGTCGAACCCCACCTTGGGGTTCGGCGGCACGCGGAACGTGAAGTGGTGGCCGACGCGCGGCTCGAAGTCGTTGGGGTACATCCACTCGGCCAGCGTGGCGCGGTCGGTGATCGCCCGCCACACCGCCGCCCGCGGCCGCGGGAAGAGTACCTCCCGCCGGATCGCCTTCGTCATTCCGTGGTCCCTTCGGATAGCAGCTTCTGAAGGCGCCCGAGGCGCTCGTCCCAGAACCGCTCGTACTGCGCAATCCACTCCCGGACCGGGCCGAGGCGGTCGGGGACGAAGTGGTAGTGGCGCTCGCGGCCGTGCCGCTGCTCGGTCACGAGGCCGGCGTCGAGCAGGACGCGGAGGTGCTGCGACACCGCCGGGCGGCTCATCTCGAAGTGCGCGGCGATCGCGCCGACGGAGCGGTCGGCCGCCGCGAGCAGGTCCAGCATCCGCCGCCGCGCCGGATGGCTGATCGCGCAGAACACGTCGGGCTCGGGCTGGGGAGTCACCACCATGCGGCCAGTATAGGTAAGCAAATGCTTACGAGTCAAGTGCGGTTGAAGACGTGGCAGGACAGTCCGCGACGAAGCCGGCAGTCGCAGCGCGACTGCCGGCGTCACCAGTCGCCGGGCACGTCACCCCCGGCCCTAGTGGCGAGGCGGGTCCAGGTGGTCGGGTCGATGCCGTCCCGGGCGAACCGGACCGAGCCGTCGCCGAGCAGCAGGTTCACCCCGCCGGTGTGATTGCTCCGGGCGGCCTTGAGCCCGGCCGCGGTGTACTGCTGGACGCCCGGGGTGAGGATGTTCGTGACGCAGTCGTACTGCGGCGGGTTCGGCGGGTAGAAGTGGTTGTAGCTGACGCACCGGACCTCGCCGGCCGCCCACTGGAACCCGCGGAGCTTCTCGTAGTTCCACCGCGTCGGGCTCGCGCACGTGGCCGGGTCGAGCGGCGGCCCGACGTACCCGTACACCGTCCTCGCCGGGCCAGGGGCGGCCCCCGTCGCCGACTCCGGCCCGTCCCCGAGCAGACTCTCGGAGAACGCCGCGGTGTTCGACAGGCCGTCGGTGACATCGCCGAACCGCCCCTTCTCCTTCGCCCGGAACACGCCGTCGGCCGCCCACGGCGAGCCGTAGGGGGGGCCGCCCGCCGTCGTCCCGGACCCGGTACACGCGACGTAGTTCGTCGGGCCGAACTGCGCGACCCCGTACCCGCCGCCGACCGCCCGCATCCGGTCGCTCGGGCAGAGGAAGAGCGGGACCAGCTGCGCGACGGCGAACTGGTTGTCGGCCGTCACCAGCAGCGACGGGAAGTCGTACACCGGCTTGTCGAGGTTCATCCGGTTGTAGACCGCCGTCTGCTCCAGGTGCGGGTTGAGCGCCGCGAGCACGCTCCACGAGTAGAAGTAGGCGGGCACGACCCCGACGTAGGGCGGCTTCGGGTCGGCCGGGAACAGCGGCGGCAGGTGGCCCGCCGCGCTCTCGAAGTTGTGGAGGGCGAGGCCGAGCTGCTTGAGGTTGTTCTGGCACTTGGCGCGGGCGGCGGCCTCGCGGACCTTCTGCACGGCGGGCAGGAGGAGCCCGATGAGGACGGCGATGATGGCGATCACCACCAGCAGCTCGATCAGCGTGAACGCGCGGCGGTGGGGGCGGGTGGTCCGCACGAGTTGTCCATCCTGCCCAGGCGGGCGAAGTCGCCCAGTCTACGGGCGGCATCTTGACACCTGCCCGCGTCTCATTATATCGTCGCGGAACGGGTTGCCCCCGCCTGTCTCGGGGATTCGTCCCCGGTCCCGCTCGACTCACACCTTGAGACGCCCTCCATGCCGCGCCTTCCCGCCTGGCTGGCCGCTACGGCCGCCCGCCTCGCCCGCCGTCCGGCCCGTCCGGTCCGCCGCCTGGCGCTCGAATCGCTCGAAGCCCGCGACGTGCCGGCCGCCTACACCTGGCTGCCGACCGCCCCGGGGGCGTACAGCTGGAACGACCCCGCGAACTGGACCGGCGGCCCCGCCGGCACCTTCCCGAACGCCGCCGCCGACACCGCCGACCTGACCGCCGCGATCACCGGCAACCAGGTCGTCACCCTCGGCAGCGCCGTCACCGTCGCGGCGGTCACCGTCGGCTCGGGCGGGGCCGGCACCGGGGCGTACACCATCGCCGGGAACGGCAACACGCTCACGTTCGACGCCGGCGGCGGGACCGCGGCGCTGACCGCCGCCGCCGGCTCGGACGGCGACGCCGTCCTCGCCGACATCACCCTCGCGTCGTCGCTGACGGTGACGAACACCGCCGCCGCGGCGCTGGCGCTGTTCGGGGGCGTCGGCGGCACCGGCACGCTGACGGTCACGGGGACCGGCCCGGTGGCGGCGCCGAACGGGCTCGACCTGCCGGCCACGGTCGGCCTCGCCGGCACCGGCACGATCACCAGCCCGGCGGTGCTGTACGCCGCCTCGTTCTTCGACGCCGCCCTGTACGCCTTCGACGCCGACACCGGCGCCACCCTGGCGACGATCGTCGCCCCGTACGCGACCGGCGGGTTGCTCACCGGCCCGGCCGGGCTGACCGTCGGGCCGGACGGGAACCTGTACATCGCCAACCAGGGGAGCGCCACCAACCCGATCGAGTCGGTCCTCAAGTACGACCTGACCACCCTCACCCTGTCCACGTTCATCAGCACCGCCCAGCTCGACGCGGCCCGGACCGGGACCGCGAACACCAACACGACATTCTCTCCGGCCGGGCTGGCGTTCGACCCGAACGACGCGAACGAGCTGTACGTGGTCCTCAACGGCGGGCAGAACTCGGCCGGGGGCGGGTCGGTGGTCCGGTTCGACCTGACCGGCGGCGCCTACGTCGGCGGGGCCGGCACCTTCCACCCGCTGGTCACCAACTTCTACCAGCCGTCCGGGCTGACGTTCGGCCGCGGCACCGACAACACCTCGCTGTACGTCACCAGCGCGGTCCCGATCGTGGTCGGGACCGACGTGGTCGGGTTCAACGGCCGGATCACGAAGGTGGCGAGCGCCGGCAGCAACCCGGTCGCGTCCGAGCTCATCACCCCCGGGGCCGGCGGGCTGGCGTACCCGTCTGGGCTGGCGTTCGGGCCGGACGGCAAGCTGTACGTGGCCGACCTGGCGGCCCTGGAACAACTCCTGCCCCCCGGGGCCGAAACCGGGAAGGTGGTCCGGTTCGACGCCGACGGGTCGAACCCGGTCCAGTTCAACCAGGGCGGGGCCGGGGCCGGGAGCCTGTCCCAGCAGTTCCCGTCCGGGGTGATCTTCGACGCCGCCGGGAACCTGCTGACCGGGAACCTCGGCCCGGCCCGGCCGCCGGCCCAGCAGGGGTCGGTGTACCGGTACAACCCGGACGGCACCCTGAACGCGATCGTGGTCAGCAGCAGCCAGTTCCCAAACACGGGGCAGACGCAGGGCGGGCAGCAGGAGTCGGGCGTCACCACGTCGCAGATCGCCCTCAACGTCGGGTCGCCGCCGACCACGACCGGGTCGGTCAGCCCGGGCGGGGCGGCGGCCGGCACCCTGACCGTCCCGGGGCTGACGTTCGCCGCCGGCTCGGCTCTGCTGGCGGACGTGGGCGCCGGTGGCGACCGGCTCGCGTCCACCGGGCCGGTCGACCTGACCGGCTCGCCCGCCCTGACCATCACCCCCGGGACCACCACCGTCGGGACGACGTACACCGTCCTCACCGCCCCCGCCGGCACGATCACCGGCACGTTCGCCGGGCTGCCGGACGGCACCGTGTTCACCGCCGGCGGACAGCAGTTCCGCATCAACTACACCGCCGCCGCCGTCACCCTCACGCGGGTGCAGGGGCCGACCATCAACAACGCGGTGGCGACCGCGACGTTCTTCACCGGCCAGCCGGTGAACTTCGCCGTCACCGTCGCCGCCGGGGCGTTCCCGGCCCCGACGTTCGCCGTCACCAACGGCGCCCTGCCGGCCGGGCTGACCCTGGACATGAACACCGGGGTCATCACCGGCACCCCGACCACCGCCGCCCCCGCCGCCGCGGTGGAGATCACCGCCTCGAGCGCGGCCGGGGGCGACCCCGAGACGTTCACGTTCACCGTCCTGACCGGCAGCGCCCCCGCCATCACCAGCGCGAACACGGTGACGTTCACGGTCGGCACCGCCGGGTCGTTCACCGTCACCACCACCGGCACCCCCACCGCCGCGATCATGGCGTCGACCCTGCCGGCGGGGCTGACGCTCACGGACAACGGGGACGGCACGGCGACGGTCGCCGGCACCCCCACCGGGACCGGCGGCGTGACCACCGTCACGCTGACCGCCGCGAACGGCATCACGCCCGACTCGACCCAGATGCTGAGCATCACGGTGAACGCGGCGCCGGTGTTCACGGGCGCGACCACGGCGACGTTCACCGTCGGCACCGCCGGCCCGGCGTTTCCGGTCACCACCACCGGGTTCCCGGCCGCGGCGATCACCTCGTCGCCGCTGCCCGGCGGGCTGACGCTCACCGACAACGGCGACGGGACAGCGACGATCGCCGGCACCCCGACCGGCACCGGCGGCACCTTCCCGATCACGCTCACCGCGACCAACAGCGTGTCCGCGGTGATGCAGACGCTGACCATCACGGTCAACGCCGCGCCGACCTTCACGAGCGCGAACACGGCGACATTCACCGTGGGCACGGCCGCCACGTTCACCGTGACCACGACCGGGTTCCCGACAACGACAATCATGCAGACGGGGACGCTCCCGCCGGGCATGACCTTCACCGACAACGGCGACGGCACCGCGACCCTGACCGGTACGCCGACCGGCACGGGCGGCACCTTCCCACTCACCCTGACGGCCTCGAACGGCATCGGCACCGACGCCACCCAGACGCTGACCATCACGGTCAACGCCGCGCCGGTGTTCACGGGCGCGACCACGGCGACGTTCTCCGTCGGCACCGCCGGATCGTTCACCGTGACCACGACCGGGTTCCCGGCCGCGGCAACCACCCGGACTGGGACGCTCCCGCCGGGCGTGACGTTCACGGACAACGGGAACGGGACGGCGACGATCGCCGGCACCCCGACCGGCACCGGCGGCACCTTCCCGATCACGCTCACCGCGACCAACAGCGTGTCCGCGGTGATGCAGACGTTGACCATCACCGTCAACGCCGCCCCGACGTTCACCAGCCCGACCACGGCGACGTTCACCGCCGGCACCAACGGCACGTTCACGATCACCACCGCCGGCAACCCCGCCATCACGGCGATCATGCAGGGCGGGGCGCTGCCGCCGGGGCTGACGTTCACGGACAACGGGAACGGGACGGCGACCATCGCCGGCACCCCGACCGGGGCCGGCGGCACCTTCCCCGTCACCCTGACGGCCACGAACGGCATCGCGCCGGACGGGGTCCAGACGTTGACCCTCACGGTGGCCACCACGCCGGTGTTCACCAGCGCGGCGGCGACCGCGTTCGCGGCCGAGCAGTTCGGCACCTTCACCATCACCGCGGCCGGGTTCCCGGCGCCGACGTTCGCGTTCACCGCCGGCACCCTGCCGCCGGGCATCACCCTCAGCCCGACCGGGGTGCTCAGCGGCACGACCGCAGCGGGGGCGGCCGGGACGTACCCGATCACGGTCACCGCGACCAACGCCGCCGGCTCGGTGAATCAGTCGTTCACCCTCACCGTCGGCACCGCGCCGGCGATCACCAGTGCGGGCTCGGCCACGTTTGATGTCGGGACCGGCGGGACGTTCACGGTGACGGCGACCGGTTCCCCGGCCACGACCCTCGCGCAGACGGCGGCCCTGCCGGCCGGCGTGACGTTCGACGCCGCGACCGGCGTGCTGACCGTCGGCACCACCGCCGCGGCCGGGACGACCATGCTGACGTTCACCGCGACGAACACCCTCGGCACGGCGACGCAGACGTTCACCCTGGTGGTCGGGGCGGACCTGTCGCCGCGGCTGACGATCGGCGGGGCGCCGGGCGGCGGGACCCCGGTGTTCGACCCGAACGCGGCCGGGCAGTACCCGGCCGCGCCGACGGCCACCGTGAACCCGTTCGCCGGGACGGGGGTGGTCACGCGGTCGGCGACCGGCGACGTGAACGGCGACGGGATCGCCGACACCATCGTCGTGACCGGGCCGGGCACGCCGATCCGGTTCGCGGTGGTGAGCGGGGCGGACAACACGACGCTGCTCGTCCCGCCGACGGCCCCGTTCGCCGGGAGCGAGGGCTTCACCGGCGGCGGGTTCGTGTCGAGCGGCGACCTGGACGGCGACGGCCGGGCCGAGGTGGTGGTGAGCCCGGACCAAGGCGGCGGCCCGCGGGTGACGATCTTCTCGCTGGTCGGGGGCGACGCGCTGGCGGTGCGGGCCAACTTCCTGGGGATCGACGACGCCAGCTTCCGCGGCGGCGCCCGGACGGCGGTCGGCGACGTGAACGGCGACGGCCGCCCGGACGTCGCCGTCGCGGCCGGGTTCCTCGGCGGCCCGCGGGTGGCCCTGTTCGACGGGGCGACGCTGCTGACGAGCCCGACCCGGCTGGTGAACGACTTCTTCGCGTTCCCCGGGACGGACGCCCAGAACCTCCGCAACGGGGCGTTCGTGGCGCTCGGGGACGTGACCGGGGACGGGTTCGCCGACCTGGTGTTCGGCGGCGGCCCGGGCGGCGCCCCGCGCGTGTTCGTCCTCAGCGGGGCGCTCGTGAGCGCAGGGAACGTGGCCGGGGCGCAGGCGAGCACGGTGGCGAACTTCTTCGTCGGCAACGACACCGCCGACCGCGGCGGGGCGCGGGTGGGGGTGGTGGACGCGGACGGCGACGGCCGGGCCGACATCGCCGTCGGGAGCGGGGCCGGGGCGCCGGCGCGGGTGCGCGTCTACCTCGCCCCGACCATCACCCCGGCCGGCGAGCCGACGCCGTTCCAGGATCTGACCCCGTTCGGCGGCGCCGTGCTCCTGGACGGCGTGTACGTCGGGTAATTGGCACCGTAGCTCCAACACGGCCGGGCGGCGGGTGTGAACCCGCCGCCCGGCTCGTTTCCGGACTCACCCGGCGGCCCCGGCTGGGGTCAGGCCGCACGGCGGAGCGGCTGCGGCAGCGGGTGTGGCGCCGGCGCGGCGTCGGCCTGTCGCCCGCGACCGATCGCCGCCACCCCGACCGCCCACAGCGCGATCGTCGTGACGGGACCAAGACCGCACTCGCGGAGGCGGTCGAACACCGGGCCGGGGAACAGCGGCACCGCCGTCAGTATGCCCCAGCCGATCAACATTCTCGTGGTCCGCGCGTCGGCCGCGAGCCGCCCCGGCCGCGCCGCGAGGCTGCGCAGCCACAGCCCCGCCGTGAGCGGCAGGAGGAAGGCGTAGTAGTGCATGTGCGACACCGGCGACGCCACCGTCATCAGCGCGAACAGGGCGCCGAGGTACACGAGTTGGTCCGCCGGTGCGGGCGTGAGCCGGCGAAAGCCGACCCACACGGTCACGAGCAGCATCGCCCCGGCGACCGCGAGGTGCGCGGCCTTCGCGGCGGGATCGGCGTGGTCCGGGCGCGTCGCGCGGTCCGGGTGCAGCCACGCCTGCACCGCCGCCTGCACCGACTGGTTGTCCGTCGCCGTCACCGCGTGGAGTTCCTTCGCCCGCGTCTGGTCGCCGTCCTTGTCGAACACCGGGCCGAGCACGACGCGCACCATCTTCGCGTTCACCGCCACCGCGCCGTCGACGCCCCACACCGCCGCCGGTACCACGCCGATGAGCGCCACCACCGCAGCCGCCGCGCCGGCCAGCGCCCGCCCGTCGCGCCGCGCCAGCGGGTAGAGGACGAGCAGCGTCGGGATGATCTTCAGCACCGCCGCCGACGCCAGCCACGCGCCGCCGGCGAAGCGGCGGTTCCGCACCGCCGCCGCGAACCCGGCCGCCGCCAGCGCCACCACCACCGTGTTCACCTGCCCGCGGCCCAGCGTGTGCCCGATCCCGCCGGCGCACACGTACAGCGGCACCATCCGCGCCCACCACCACCCGCGCGTGCCGCGCCGCACCCCCGGCAGCACCGCCCCGGCCATCGCGTGGACCGCGTAGAACGCCGCCGCCACACTGATCGCGTACCAGATGCCGGCGGACACGGCGAACGGCACGTAGCCGTCCTGCGGGAGGAACTTGTACGGCGACGCGAGCGGGGCGAGGAACACGGCGAACGGCGGCGGGTAGGCGTAGTGCCAGCCGTTGTCGTCCATCACGTCGTAGACGTCCTCGCCGGCGAGGACGGCCCACGCGGCGCGGGCGTAGACCTGGAAGTCGGTCTTCGGGTTCGACTGGAATGCCGACCGCACCACGGTGAGCGCCCCGAGCCCGACGACGAGCACGGTGAGGAGCGCAAGGCCGACCCGCTCCCAGGAACGGAGGCGGTCGGCGGCGGGGTCGGGCATGGCGGGGCCTGCGAGTGTGCGAGTCGAACCAAAGGGTTATCGTCAATCCGCCCGTCCGACGCGAGGCCAGCTCCGCCGGCGGCGCAAGCGATTTCCGGGTAACACGTTAATACATTGCCGGCCGTCGGACTCAGCGGCGAGCGACGAACGAACCGAATCACACAAATGCGTCCGTACCGGAATCTGCCCCGTACCCGACATTGACACCCCACCCGCGCCACGCGACCATGCCCGGCGCCGCGGGGCGACCCGAGTCTCGTCGTCCGTTGGTCCGCAAGAATCGACGGCCGGCACGCCGGGGTTACCCCGGCGCAGGTTCGTAACCCGAGTCGGTTGGCGCGCGACGGCGGGGGCACTCCCATGCCCGTCCCGTCGCGCCGGACAGGACCGGTCGGGTCGCCCCGCGGTTCCTTCACCCCCGGCGCCGATGCTCGACCGCACGCGCTTCCTGTTCGCGCTCGCCGGCGCCTGCCTGCGCGAGCCGTGGACCGCCACCGGCCTCCGCGCCGCCCTCGACCGCGCCGCCGCCGGCCACCGCGTCCACGTGCCCGGTCTCGCGGCGCGGATTCTGGGACACTTCCCGGAACCGCCCGGCTACGGCGCCCTGCTCGCCTTCCTCGTCGCCGACGCCCGGCTGATGCGTGCCCTGAACCGCCCCACCGGGCGCGCCATTCCCAAGCGCGGCCGCCCGGCGATGGACTCGCCCCCGCCGTCGCTCGCGGCGGTGCAACTCCCACCACTCGCCACGGAGGTAGCACTCGCCGCGCATCTGAACCTCGACCCGGCGCGACTCCGCTGGTACGCCGACCTCACCGGCCGCAACCGCCACCACCCGCCGGGGCCGCTGCGCACCTACCGGCACCGCTGGGTGGCGAAGCCCGGCGGCCGGGCGCGGCTGCTGGAAGTCCCCACGTTCTCACTGAAGCGAATCCAGCGCACGATCCTCACCGACATCCTCAACCACGTCCCGCCGCACCCGGCAGCGCACGGGTTCCGGCCGGGGCGTTCCGCGGTCACGAACGCGATCGAGCACTGCGGCCGATCGGTCGTTATGAAGTTCGACCTCGCCGACTTCTTCCCGTCGGTGGCGGCGGCGCGGGTGGTACGGCTGTTCCGCACGCTCGGCTACCCGGAGGCGGTGGCACGGTTGCTCGCCGGCCTGTGCACGACGCGCACGCCCGCCGACGTGTGGAAGGCGCGCCCGAACCCGGCGGCGGACGGTTCGGACCACGTGTCGCGCCTGCGCCTCGTCGCCCGCCACCTGCCGCAGGGCGCGCCCACATCGCCGGCGCTAGCGAACCTCGCCGCGCACCGCCTCGACCGCCGCCTCGCCGGCCTCGCAACAGCGATCGGCGCGACGTACACGCGCTACGCGGACGACCTGACGTTCTCGGGCGACATTGACCTCGCCCGCCGCTCGCACCGGCTGGCGGGGCTCGTCGCGGAGGTGGCGTCCGAGGAGGGGTTCGCGCTGAACGCGCGGAAGACGCGGGTGCTGCGCCGCGGCGGCCGGCAGACGGTAACGGGCGTGGTGGTGAACGCGAAGCCGAACCTGCCGCGCGCCGCCTACGACCGCCTGAAGGCGACGCTGACGAACTGCGTGCGGAAGGGCACCGCGTCGCAGAACCGCGAGAACCGCGCCGACTTCCGCGCACACCTTGCGGGGCGCGTGGCGCACGCCGCGGCGATCAACCCGGCGCGCGGGCGGAAGCTGTGGGCGCTGTTCGACGCGATCGCGTGGGCCGAACCACCCCCGTAGTGGTGCGCCTGCCGATCGATGTCGACCCCGGCGAACGGCTGGCGTGAGCCGGCTGGTCGTTGGTCCGGGTGCCCGAGCGGACCACCCAGGTGACCGGTCACCGTGTCAGGCACGAGTACCAACGACCAGCCGGCTCACGCCGGCCGTTCGCAACATCGGGATCTCGCATCCGACCTACGAAACCCGAGCCACCGCCCCCTGCCGCCCCGGGCGATACAACAGTCCGCGTCCCTCCCCCGCGGTGGAGTCTGTCATGCAGTTCGGGAAAGTCCGCCGGCCGGACGGCACGGTCGGCGTCGTGCTGGTCGAGAACGGGCACCTGTTTGACCTCGTCATGACGCGCAAGCCGGGCGTCACCACGCTCGCCGACATCCTCCACTCACCGGACCCGGCCCGCCTCGCCCGCGAGCTCGTGGACTTTGCCGCCACCTCCATCCCCGCCGCCGGGCAGACGTACCTCGCCCCGGTCGACCGGCAGGAGGTGTGGGCGGCGGGCGTGACGTACAAGCGCAGCAAGGTCGCCCGCGAGGAGGAGAGCAAGGGGGCGGCGCAGTTCTACGACAAGGTGTACTCGGCGCCGCGGCCCGAGCTGTTCCTGAAGGCCACGCCGGCGCGCGTCGTCCACCCCGGCGACCCGGTGAAGGTCCGCGCCGACAGCACCTGGAGCGTGCCCGAGCCGGAGCTGGCGCTCGTCGTCTCGCCCGACCTGCGGATCGTCGGCTACACGGTCGGCAACGACATGAGTGCCCGCGACATCGAGGGCGAGAACCCGCTCTACCTGCCGCAGGCGAAGATCTACAAGCAGTCGTGCTCCGTCGGCCCGCTCGTCACGCTGGCGAAGGCGATGCCGCCGCTCGCCGGCGTCGAGATCAAACTGGCCATCCGCCGCGGTGACGCCGTGGCGTTCGAGGGGACGACGACGCTGGCCCAGCTGTCGCGCACGCCCGAGAGCCTGGTCGAGTGGCTCGGCAAGGAGAACGAGTTCCCGACCGGGGCGCTCCTCCTCACCGGCACCGGGATCGTCCCGCCGGACGAGTTCACGCTGAAGCCCGGTGACGCCGTGGCCATCACGATCGGCGGCATCGGCACGCTGGCCAACCCGGTCGTTTGACGGCGGCGGGTTGGGAGTGGTGCGTTTACCGATCGCTGTCGGATCCGGCGAACGGCCGGCGTGAGCCGGCTGGTCGTTGGCACGAGGTGCCTGTACCAACGACCAGCCGGCTCACGCCGGCCGTTCGCCACGTCGGGTCGCGCTCAAGTCGCGGGGCGCCCAAACCCGAAGAATTCTTCCATGCGTCACAACCAGCGCCGATTCGCACTGGAACGCCTGGAGCCGCGGGAGGTGCCCGCGGCACACTTCGCCGCCGTCGGCGACGTCAGCAACGGGATCGGGCGGGCGCAGCTGGTGGACACCACCACCGGGCAGCCGCGGTACAGCGTGTTCCCATTCGGCGTCGGGTACACCGGTGAGGTCCGCGTCGCCGCCGGCGACGTGACCGGCGACGGCGTCAGCGACCTGATCGCCGCCCCGGGGGCGAGCG
>JAFKFQ010000274.1:30972-45836 GCA_017308215.1 bacterium
GCGAGCGGCGGGCCGGTCGTGAAGGTGTTCGACGGCGTGACCGGCGCCGAGGTCCGCAGCCTCCTCCTCTTCGACCCGAACTTCCGCGGCGGGCTGTTCGTCGCCGCCGCCGACACCAACCTGGACGGGTTCGCCGAGGTGATCGCCGGCGCCGGCGAGGGCGGCGGCCCGGCGGTAGCGGTGGTGGACGGCGCGACCGGCGCCACCACCGCCAGCTTCTTCGCCTACGACCCGTCGGTCCGCGGCGGGGTGCGCGTCGCCGCCGGCGACGTGGACGGCGACGGCCGGGCGGACGTCATCACCGGCGCCGGCCCCGGCGGCGCCCCGCATGTGAAGGTGTTCAACGTCGCCGCGCAGGGCCGCGAGGTCACCAGCTTCTTCGCCTACGACCCCGGGTTCACCGGCGGCGTCACCGTCGCGTCCGCCGACTTCGACCAGGACGGCCTGAGCGACATCGTCACCGGCACCGGCGCCGGCGGCGGGCCGGTCGTGCGCGTCGCCCGCGCCGACGGCAGCGCGATCAGCACGTTCCTCGCCGCCGACGCCGGGCTCCGCGACGGCGTGCGCGTCGGCACGGTCGATTCCGCTTCCGGGTTCACGTCCGACATCGCCACCGTCGTGCCGACCGTGGTCACGAACGTCGGCGGCCGGTTCGACGCGACCGGCACGCGGCTGGACGCGTCGGCGCTGGTCGGCGCGTGGGTGAGCGGCACGCCCGAGGCCGCGCCGGACGCGGCGGTGCTGTGGAACCGGGTGGCGCTGCGGGCGATCTCCCTGGAGGGCACCCCGCCGCCGGCCGCGGCCCGGGCGCTGGCGATGACGCACGCCGCCGTCTTCAACGCGGTGAACAACATCCAACAGCGGTACTCGCCGTACCTGTTCAACCCGGGCGCGCCCGAGGGGGCGGACGCCGAGGCGGCGGCGCTGGTCGCCGGCGGCGTGGTGCTGTCGCAGTTGTTCCCGGACCGCGCCGCCGAGTTCGACCGGGTCCGCGACGCCAACCTCGCCCTCATCCCCGAGTCACAGTCGAAGACCGACGGCCTCCAGGTCGGGGCCGACGCCGCCGGCCTCGTCTCGAACTTCCGTGCGTTCGACGGGTCGGCCGAGGCCGCGGACTTCCCGTACACGCCCGGCACCGCGCCCGGGAACTGGCAGCCGACGCCGCCGGCGAACGCCCCGTTCCAGCTCCCCGGGTGGGGGAACGTGTCCCCGTTCGCCGTCCCGTTCGGCCACCCGTTCCGCCCGGGTGGCCCGCCGGCGCTGACGAGCCCGGAGTACGCCGCCGCGTTCGACGAGGTGAAGCGCCTCGGTCGCGTGGACAGCACGGAGCGCACCGCCGACCAGACGGAGGCGGCGCTCTTCTGGCGGGCCGGGCCGGGGACGGTGACGCCGCCGGGGATGTCGAACGTGATCGCGCAGGGCGCCGTCCGCCGCGCCGACCTCGACCTGCTCGACTCGGCGCGGGCGTTCGCGCTGCTGAACCTCGCCGAGGCCGACGCCGGGATCGAGGCGTGGGACGCGAAGCTGACCTACAGCTGGTGGCGCCCGATCACCGCGATCCGCCTGGCCGACACCGACGGCAACCCGGACACCGCCGCCGACCCGACGTGGATGCCGCTTTTCGCCACGCCGAACCACCCGGACTACGTCTCGGGCCACAGCACGTTCAGCGCGGCGGGCGCGGCGGTGCTGGAGTCTCTGTTCGGGACCGACTACTCGTTCCGCCTGTACTCGCAGGACCTGCCCGGCGTGTCACGGGCGTTCGCCGGCTTCGACGCGGCGGCCCAGGAGGCGGGGATGAGCCGCATCTACTGCGGCATCCACACGCAGTACGCCAACCAGGACGGCCAAACCCTCGGCCGCGCCGTCGGCGACTACGTGGCCGCCAACTCTCTGCAACCGGTGACGTAGCCGGGGCCGGTGGGGCCGGCATCCCGCCGGCCGTTCGCCGTTCGAGAGGCCGGCGGGACGCCGGCCCCACCGGGGTCACCCGCCCGGCAGTAGCCGCAGCGTCGCGGTCGCCGCCTTCACCACCTTCTCCTGCGCCCACGGCATCGGGATCGTCTCGCCGTCCTGCCACAGCGGGAGCTGGTCGGCGTGGTGCGGCGACAGCGGGTTCCCCGACTGCCCGCCACACAGCACGAACCGGCTCGCCCCGGGGTCGGCGAGGTCGAAGACCGCCCGCAGGTTCGCCATGTTGTGGGTGAAGTCGGTTGGGTGGAGCGGGCGGGCGCCGGCCTGGCTGATCGTGTTCTGGTCGCCGCCGCACGGCACCGGGCCGAGGTTAAACGCCGGCCCGAGCAGCCGGTGCGTCCCGAACAGCGGGTGGTCGAGGCGCAGCTTCCGCAGGTGCCCCCATGCCCAGTACGCCGGCGCCGGCCCGGTGCCGCGCCGCAGGGACCGCACGACATCGCCGAGGACGCCCGCGATCTCGTCCGCCCACGGCCGGTCGAACCAGCCCGGCGGCTGCCCGCGGACCAGGCGCGACAGGTGCGCGACGCGGCGGTCGGCGAACAGGTTGTGCCCGGCGGCGCCAAGCCCCACGTCGCCGAGCGCGGCCTTCCACGCCTTCGGCGCCTTCGCCTTCGCCACCCGCACGCACAGCTCCGCGACCATGAGCTCGAAGATGGCCGCCGCGGGCGAGTCGGCGGTGACGTGTCCGTCCCACTCGCGCAGGAGCGCCACCGCCTCGCGCGCCGGCGGGTCGGTCGGCGTCAGCGCGGTGAGGACCGGCTTCATCTCCTCCCACGGCAGCGACCGCGTGTTCGTCTGCAACTCGGCCAACCCGGCGGCGTCCCAGTCGGCGCGCTTCGCCAGCTCGTCGCGGATGGCGCGGGCGCGGTAGTCGTCGACGAAGTCGAACCCGAGGAAGGCCGGTCCGGCCGGGTCGTTCGCGGTGGCGATGACGCCCTCCAGTGGGTCGAGCTTGAACGGCATCTCGTCGAACGGCACGAGCCCCGCGTCCCACCCGCTGTCCGGGAGGTCGGCGGGGCGCGGCAGCAGGCCGTGACCGCCCTTCCGCCGCGGCACCTGCCCGACGAGCTGCCAGCCGACCGTGCCGCCGGTGTCGGCGTAGACGACGTTCAGCGGCAGCACCGGCCAGTGCCCGAAGCAGCGGCGGAACTCGTCGAACGAGTTCGTGCGGAAGGCCCCGAGGAAGCCCCACAGCGGGAGCGGGTCGAGCCACACGGCGCGGAGGGAGATCACCTCGGCGCCGGGCTCGTCGAACAGCGGCGACACCACCGGCCCGCGCGGCGTGACGAGCACGTCCTCGACCACGTCCGGCACGCCCTTCACCCGGATGACCTCGGTGCGCCGCTCGCACGGCGCGAACGAGCCGTCCGGCTGGCGCACGCTGGTGCCGTCCGGGCCGAGGGTTTCGAGGAACAGGTCGGTGTTGTCGGTGAGCCCGGCGGTGACGCTCCACGCGGCGCGGCCGTTCTGCCCGATGGCGAACGCAGGCGCCCCGACGAACCCGGCCCCGCCGACCTCCCAGTCCGGCGTGCGGACGTGCGCGAGGTACCACGGCGGCGGCGCGAACGGCGAGAGGTGCGGGTCGCTGGCGAGGAGCGGCCGGCCGGTGGCGCTGCGCGACCCGGCGACGGCCCAGTTGTTCGACCCTCCGCCGCGCGGGAACAGCGCGTGGAGCGCCTCCAGGTCGCGGGTCAACGCCCGCAGCGGATCGAGCAGGGGCGCGGCGGCGTGAGACGCGGCGGCGCCGAGGTCGCTGCTGAGGTCGTCGCGCCCGCCCGCGGCAACCGGGTCGAGGTCGACGACGGCCTGGTAGCCGTCGGCACGCAGGACGCGCAGGCGCGCCAGCTCCACGTCCCAGTTCGACGGGAGCTGGAACGACTGGAGCTTCAGGAACGCCAGCACGTCGGCGGCGTCCCACGGCGACGGGGCGCCGCCGAGGATGGCGAACTCGTGCGCCGGCTTCGGCACCCCGGTCGTGCGGCCGGCGTTCACCCCGGCGACGTAGGCGTCGAGGATGGCGCGGGCGTCGGCCGAGAGCACCGGCAGCTGCGCCTCGGCGGCCCGGCGGAGCCCGAGGCGGCGGCTGAGGCGGTCGGCGGGCAGGCCGCCCTTCCCGACCCACTCCGACAGCCGCCCGCGGCCGACGCGCCAGTACGTCTCGAGCTGCCCGCCGCGGTCCTGGCCGTGGCAGAACCCGAGGCCGAACCACGCGTCGGCGTCGGAGGCGGCGTCGACGTGCGGGACGCCCCAGCGGTCGCGGCGGACCGTGACCGGCGCGGCGACGCCGCGGACGCGCACCTCGCCGGTCGTGGTCGGGAGCCGACGGCCGAACAGGGCGCGGAGCGCGAGGCGCGGCAGGTTCATGCGGTCATGCTACGGGCGCGGCTGTCAGACGAGCCAGTTCTCGACGACGAGGTACGGGACGCGGCCGAAGTCGCGGAGGTTGTCGGTCACCACCGTCGCCCCGACCTCGAGCGCGACCGCGGCGATCTTCAGGTCGGATCGCCCGACGTTGAGCTTCATCCTGACGGGTTGCTCGAACCGGGCGATGGCAGGCACGGATGTCGGATGGATGGTGAGGTCCGCGAACATCCGCATCGCCTCCGCCAAGCGACCCGCGAACCGGGCCTCGTCGACCGGCGAGCGCGACCGCTGGATGCGAGCCGTCCACCCGCCCACGTACTCGTCCACGTTCACGGTCGTCGTACCGGTCGAATCACCGGCGGTGACCGCGAGGACGTACCGGGTCAGTACCCGGGGGTGCGACTGTTGGAGGTGCGTGAGCGTGGTGGTGTCCAGGACGTAGACCTTCATTCGTCGTCCGGGACGGTGTTGTGAATCCGCCGGTACTCCTCGACCGCCTCCCGGAAAGCCTCAAAATCCGCGTCGCGCTGCGGGTCCGACACGCGCTCGGCCACCGGAAGTGGGTCTGGCACGTGGATCGTGCGGACCTCGAACTTCGGGAGACGGGCGATCACCAGCGCGCGCAGTGCCTCGGCCGCGGCATCCGGGGTCGGACCGTCGGCGGTCAGGTCAAGCAGGCCGCCCGTCCAGGCCCGGAAGCCGCTCTCGTGCGGGACGATGATGACGTTCAAGTTCACGACGCGCACTCCTGTCGGGGCGCCCGATTATACCGCCGCTCACCCGAGGCGGTCGAGGTCGCGGAGGCGGCGGTCGGCGTCGAACTTCGGGGCGGGGAGCGCGTCGGCGAGCTTAAGAGCGTCGTCCTCGCTCAGGCCGGGCTTCGCCGTGCCGTGGCCGCGGAACACGGGGAGCCCCTTCTTGGTGGCGATGATCTCGCGGCGGGTGCGCCCCTTCGGGCTGTCCGGCCAGCGGCCGATCCGCTCGTGGAAGTCGAAGAACACCGGCACGACCTCGCGAATGTACTTCCAGTAGCCGGGGTTGTCGGTCTGCACCACGAACAGCCCGCCCGGCACCAGCGCCCGGTGCACCGCCGCGAGGAACGTCGGCGTGACGAGCCGGCGGTGCACCTGCGCCGGGTCGTAGTACGGCTGCGGGTGGTAGCAGTGGACCTCGGCGACGGAGTGCGGCTCGACGTAGCGCTCGACCAACTCCAGCCCGCCGATCACCGCGATGCGGATGTTCGAGAGGGCACGCTGGTTGGCGCGCTTGCGGGCGTAGCGGACGACGACGGGGAGGATGTCGGCGCCGAGGTGGTCGTGGTCCGGGCGGGTGAGGGCGGAGCCGATGAGGAAGCGGCCGTTGCCGCAGCCCACGTCGAGGACGACGGGCGCGTCGCGGCCGAACAGCTCCTTCCAGTTCAGCCGCCCTTCGGCGGGCATGGCCTTGAGGGCGGTCTGCGTCCACTTGGTCGGCGCGGCGATGCGACCGGGGAACGGGACGCCGAACTCGCGCTCCACGTCGCCCGGCTTTGGCTGCTCGGGGTGCATCCGGTTAGGGTATGGGGTGGGTGTCCCGTAGTGCCGGTCCACCGGCGGCGTAGCGACTCATGGTTGGTAGCCGCAGGCTTTAGCCTGCGCCCAGCTGGGCGCAGGCTAAAGCCTGCGGCTACCGGCCAATGCACCACCACCGGACCGACACGGGTCGGACCCCGAAGACTCGACCCGATCTACTGAATCACCCCCATCGTCCGCCGGATGAATCCGAGTTGCAGGCGCACGTAGTGCGGGCTGCCGAGGCCGTGCCGCGCCCGCGGGTAGACCATGAGCTCGAAGTCCTTCCCCGCCTGTTGCAGGGCGTCCACCAGGCGGATGCTGTTCTGCGCGTGGACGTTGTCGTCCATCAGCCCGTGGACGATCAGCAGTCGGCCGTGCAGGTTCTTCGCCGCGCCGACCACCGAACTCGCCGCGTACCCCGCCGGGTTCTCCTTCGGCGTCAGCATGTACCGCTCGGTGTAGATCGTGTCGTACAGCGCCCAGTCGGTCACAGGGCCGGACGCGATCCCGGCCGAGAACGCCTTCGAGTGCGTCAGCGCGAACCCGGCCATGAACCCGCCGTAGCTGTGCCCGCTGATGCCGACGCGCGTCGTGTCGAGCCACGGGCTCCGCTTCCCGAGCCAATCGATCGTCGCCTCCAGATCCTTGAGTTCCTGCACGCCGAGCTGCTTGTACGCCGGCCACGCCGACTTGATGCCCCGGCCGCTCGCCGTGCGCGGGTCCACGCGCAGCACCGCGACGCCGGTCGTCGCCAGGGATTGGTCCAGGATCCGCCCGCCGCCCCAGCCCTCCTTCACCGTCTGGGAGTGCGGGCCGGCGTAGGTGAACACCCACAGCGGGTATTTCTTCGCGGCGTCGAAATCCGGCGGGAGCACGAGCGTGCCGGTCAGCTCGAACCCGTCCGGCATCGGGATGGTCAGCTTCTCGAAGCGGCCGAAGCGGTACTTCTCGCGCTCGTACACCGGGTTGGTATCGAGCATGCGGACACGGCCCCTGCCGGCCTCGGCGACGGACACCTGCGTCGGCGTGGCGTCGTCCGTGTAGCGGTCGATGAACAGGTCGCCCTTCGGCGCGACGGTGACGGTGTGGCTCCCCGCCGCGTCCGTCAGCCGGTCCACCTTCGAGCCGTCGAGCGCGGCGCGGTACAGGTGCGTGCGCGTCGGGCCGTCCTTCGTACCGGTGAAGAAGACGGCGTCGGCGTCGATCCGCAGGATCTCGCGCACCTCCCACTCGCCGCTCGTCACCGCGCGGATGAGCTTTCCGGCCGCGTCGTAGTGGTACAGGTGGCGGAAGCCGGTCCGGTCGCTCGGGTAGAGGAACGTGCCGTCCGGCAGGAAGCGGAGCTGGCCGGGGTCATCGACCCACGCGCCGGTGGTATCGCGGAACAGCTTCGTGGGCGGCGCGGCGAAGTCCTTCCACACCACCAGGTCGAGCCACGACTGCGTGCGGTTCTGGAGGTAGGCGTACACGCCCGCCGCGTTCGGCAGCCAGCCGACGCGCGTGACGATCGTGTCCGCCGGTGCGTAGCCGTCGAGGTTGAGGACCGCCGGCCGCCCGCCGCCCGCCGCGCCCGCCACGCCGATGGTGACGAGCGGGTTCGGGTCGCCCGGCTTCGGGTACGGGTATGTTTCGAGCTTGCCCTGGTTCGATTGCAGGTCGACGAGGTGGAAGCGGCGGACGGGCGCGTCGTCGAAGCGCAGGAACAGCAGCTTCTCGCTGTCGGGGCTCCACCAGAAGGCGCGGCCGCTGCGGTTGAAGATCTCCTCCTCGTACACCCAGTCGCCACGGCCGTTGAGCACGTCGCCGCCGCCGTCCATCGTGAGCGGCTTCTCGGCGCCGCCCGTGGCGACGTACAGGTTGCCGCCGCGCACGAACGCGACGCGCTTGCCGTCGGGCGAGGGCGTGGCGAACGCCCGCCCCCCGTCGTCCTTGCCGGGCGGCCCCTTCTTTGGCCCCGTGGCGGGGCGCGTGTACGGCTCCGACTTGCCCGTGCGGGCGTGGACCTTCAGCAGCGTGCTCCCCTTCGTCTGGAGGAAGTGCTCGCCGTCCGGCAGCCACTCGAAGCCGGTCGCCGGGTTCCCCGCGAGGCCGAACGAGATGCCGCGCCCGCCCCCGCCGCCGAGCAGTAGTTCCTCGGTGACCGGCAGCAGCGCCTTGCGTTCCTCGGGCAGTGGGCGCGGCGGGCCGGTGAGCACCGGCGGCAGCGCCTTCACGCGCAGCACCGGGTAGTCACTGCCGACCGCGAGGCCCGCATCGAAGAGGTTCCACGCGGCGAACCCGTCCTCGGCGGCGGGTTCGAGCAGGTATGCGGCCAGCGTGCCGAGCTTCGCCCCGGTGTTGACGCGCACCGTTCCCGCCGGCACGCGGCGCGTCTCGGTCCGCGGCGTCACCGCGAGCGTCTTGAGCGCATGCCCCTGGAACGCCTTCGCCGCCGTGTCGATCCGGTCGATGCGGTACACCTCCGCTTCTAGCTCGATCTCCTCGCGCAGCTCCTCGACCGCGACGCCGTGCCGGCGTAGCGTCTCGATCGCGGCCGTGAATTGCGGCGGGATCAGGTACGTGACCGCCGGCTTCACCGCGAGCGTCGGCACGGTGCGGGCCACGTGATCGAGCGCGAAGTCCTTCGGCGCGTCCGTCTCGAAGCCGGGGACGGTGAGCTTGCCGGGCACCGCCTCTGTCGCGGTGCGCAGCGGGAGCGTCGCCGCGGCGGCGTTCGTCGCCTCGCGCACCGCGTCCTTCCTCGCCGCGGCGGCTTCGAGGCACGCCGTCACGAACGCGCCGCTCGCGGTCACGCGGTCGCGAAACGGGGCGTAGCTGTACGACTCGCTGAGGAGCCCAATGCGGCCGCGCAGGGCGACGTACTGGACGCCGTAGCGCGGCAGTGCGGGGTACGTCTCCCAGCGCGTGCGGTCGGAGTTGAAGTTGCCGTAGGGACCGGTGTCGAAGCCGGTCGCGGCCTTCACCTTCCTGCCGACTTCCGGCAGGAACGTGGCGTGCGTGAACCGCGCCAGCTCGGTGTCGGTGGACGGGTAGCGCGGGCCGTCGTGGGTGAGCGTCCAGCGGTGCTTGCTGCCGTTGGTGGTGTGGCAGTCGATGACGACGCGCGGGTCCCAGTCGGTGAGGAGCTTCACGAGCGCCCGCACCTCGGGCGATTCGAGCTTCACGAAGTCGCGGTTCAGGTCGAACCCCTGGGCGTTCTCGCGCGTGCCGACGCCCCCTGCCGGGTTCGGCTCCCGCGGCCGGTTCTTCGGGTCGATCTTCTCGTTGCCGTCGGCGTTGAGAATCGGCACGACGAGCACGACCAACTCTTTGAGGAGTGGCGCGTCCTCCGCCGTGGCGAGGTCGCGGGCCAGCGCGCAGAGCGCCTCCTTGCCGTCGATCTCGCCGGCGTGGATGTTGGCGAACGCGAGGACGACGAGTTTCCCCTTCGCGTCGGCTGGTGTGGCGACGGGCGGGTCGGCGAGCACCCACAGCGGCAGGGCGCGGCCCTCGTGGCTGGTGCCGAAGGTGGACGCCTTGAGGCGCGGCGAGCGCTTCGCCAGCGCCTCACCGAACGCGACGACGTCGGCGTGGCGCGAGGCGACAGCGTAGTTCGCCGCCTCGGCGGGGGTGCGGGGCTCCTGCGCGGCGACCGGGCCGGCGAGCAGGAACAGCAGCGCGAGGGCGGCGCGTGGCACGGCGGCTCCGGTGTGTAGGCGGGGGAGGGTGGGGGCATTATCGGGCGCGGCCCGCCCTTGGCGAGCGCCCCGGCCCGCTACCGCCCGTGGTACTCGGGCGTGCGCGTGCGCCCCTCGGCGAGCAGGTCGCGGTAGAGGCGGTCGAACACGTAGGCGCCGAGTTCCAGCCCCTGTTCGACGAAGTAGCGCCGGCTGCCGTCGGCCCAGCCGGGCTCGACCACGGCGAAGAACTCCTCGGCGTGGCGCTCGTCGATCTCGGCGTGCAGCTTGTAGTGGACCAGGTCGTCCGGCTTCACCCAGCCGCGGTCTACGACCGCCCGGCCGATCACCGCCGAGATGCCGGCGAACGCCTGCTCGATCACCCCCATGCACGCCACCCCGACCTCCAGGTCGTCGAGCACGCACGCCGCCGTCAGCACGCTGTTGAACGCCCGCACCGACGGCCAGATGATCAGGGCGTCGAGCGTCGCCGGGTCGGCGCCGACGCTGCGGAGGAACGCCTGGAACGTGGTGTGGTGGAAGCGGGCCACGTCGAACTCGCCGTGCTCCTCGACGACGTTGTGGAGGATGTCGAGCCGCTGCCGCGGGTCGGGGATGCGGCCGACGAGCGCGGCCATCGGCCGCGGGAAGAACGTGACCGCGAAGAAGAACTGTTCCTGGGTGCGGCGGAACACGTCGGCCGGCATCGACCCGTCGCGCAGCGCCGCGAGGTACGGGTTGTCCATGATCCCGATGCGGTCGAGGACCGCATTCGCCCGCGCCGTCACGCCCGGCGCCCGCCCCGCTTCGCTCATTGTCACACCTCCGCGGTATTCACGACCCACGCGGCGCTGCGTCGGCGGCCGGCACGGCGACGAACAGCGCCGGGAAGCCGTGCGCGGCGGCCCGTGCCCGCGCCGCCGCCAGCAGCGCGAGCCCGGCGGCGGGGGCGGCGTAGGCGAAACCGGACAGGTGGGCGCTCACCATCTCGCCGCCATCGTCGGAAATCAGCCGTTTCGCCCGCCGCGTGTCTTCGAGCCGGCCGCACGCCGACCCGTCCGCCAGCACCAGCCACGCTGGCGGTGTCTCGGAGCGCTCGCGCGGGTCGCCGCCGGCCGCGGCGTAGTGCCCCGCCGTCAGCCGGCGGAACAGCGCCTCGCCCTCGTCAGCGCCGACCTCGACCGCGTCGCCACCGTCCGCCGCGGCCGGTAAGCGCAGGATGGCAACGCGCGCGACCTCGGCGAACGCCGGCAACCCGAGGCGGCCGGTGTAGCGGTCGGGCGTGACCGGTGTACCACCCATCACCACGGCGAAGCCGACGTCGGCGCGGCCGGTCGCCCACGCGGTTGTGGCTTCCGCGAGGCGCACCAGCACGCGCCCGCCGCGGGCCGCCGGGGCGACCTTCATGTCGCCGAGGTACACGGCCTGGCGCACCGCGCCGTCCGGCCCCACGAGCGGCCGCAGCGCCGCCGCCAGCACGCCGAGCACTTCGCCGTCGCGTTCCGCCACGAAGCACACGGCATCGCCCATCGCCCGGTAGAAGCGCGGGTAGTCGTCGCCGTGCGAGATACGGAACGAGCGGCCGGGGCCGAGCGGGTAGGTGAAGCCGGCCTCGAACCGCGCCAGCGCGGCGGCCAGCTCCGGCGGCGGGCACGCCGTCAGTGGGTGGATCGTCACCGCCTCCGCCCCAAGTGGAGGGACCGGTAGAAGAAGCTCCGGTCGCGGGCGAGCAGTTCGGACGAGGCGGTCGCGTCCCAGTCGAACTGCGGCCCGAGGCCGCGCACGTCGAGCGTCGAGTTGAGCTGGCGGATGAAGACCCACCCGCCCGGCCGCAGCGCCGCCGCCGCGGTCGCTAGCGTCGCCGCGCCGGCATCCGGCGTCAGCCAGTCGAGCACGTTCGACAGGTGAACGAAGTCGAACTCGCTGCGCGTGGCGGCGAGCGCGGGGGCGACGAAGCGGTTGTCAATTGTCACGTCCGGGAGCCGGTCGGTGGGCGGCAACTCGAGCCACGGTGCCCGCACGGCGGGGTAGCGGCCGGTGAGCATCTGCCACAGGTACGGGTTGTCGGTGGCGGGGAGCGTGGCGAGGGCGTGGCGGACGCGGCCGGCGAAGTGGCGGGCGAACGGCATGACGGGGTTGTTTGTTGCCTCCGCGCCGAACAGTCGCACGAGGTTTGGTAGCGCCATCACCTCGTCGAACGCGGCGTCGAGCCGGTCGCCGAGCGGCGTACCGGGCGCGACCCGCCGCGACTGTTCGACGGGGTCCGTGAGGCGCAGCGCGGCGTCGAGGCCCGGCGCGTCGCCGAGCGCGTCCCGCAGCGCGGCGAACAGGCGTTCGTAGCGGCCGGCGTGGTCCGGGCCGAGGGCGGCGACGACCGCCGGCGGCCCGAGTGCGTCCGCGGGCAATCCGAGCGTGTGCAGTTCACGTGTGAGCGCGACGGCGCGGTCGGCCGGCGCGTGCCCGAGCAGCGCGAGGCGCTCCGCCGGAGTTCCACGAAGGAGGCGGAGCTTGAGGCGCGTGAGCGCGAGCTGCGCCGGGTTGGCGTCGATGAGGTGGAGGCGGCGGACGCGCGGGTCGCCGGCGAGCAGCGCCGCGGTGCAGCCGCCGGACGCGATCATGGCGACCGCCGCCCCGGCGCCGACCCGCGCCACCACGTCGCGGTCGAGGAGCGGGTCTTCGCGGACCTGCGCGAACGCGACCGGCAGCGCGGTCGCGTCGCGGAGCCAGATCGGGTCGGCGGTGGTCATGGGCGGGGGCCGGTGGTATGGCGGACCGGCGGCAGTATACGCCGCGCCGTCAACCCGCCCATTCCCGGGCGGTCAACGGTCGCCCGCCAGTCGGTCCAGGGCGAACGCCGCCTCGGCCGCCAGACGCGGATGGGCCGGCTGGTCTCGCCAGCCGACGAGCAGCGCCCGCGCGGCCGACGTGCCCGCCCGCTCCAGCACTTCGATGGCGCGCACGCCGCGGAGCGTGTCGCCCGTCACCGGACCTTCGGCGTCTGCTTTCTCGTTCGGCGGAGCAGCCAGCGCGAACTTCGTCCGCAGAAGCGCGACCGCCGCGTCGGGGTGGTCCACCAGCCGTTCGACCGCAGCGCGGGCAGTCCGCAGGTCGGGCGAGGCGAGGTCGGCCCACGCCGCGTCACCGTCCGGGGCTGCGGCGGCGCGGGCGGCGTGTGGGACCGCCCACTCGATCACCGAGCCGTCGATGTGCCCGGTCACGAACGTCCGCCCGGCCGGCGCGAACCCGATGGGCTGCGACTGGCGGTAGTCGTAGCCGGTGGTCAGGTCGCGCCGCGGCAGGCGGACGCTCGCGCCGCCGAGCAGGTCGCGGACGGTGATGCCCTGGATGCCACCGTCCACCAGCGTGCGCCCGCCGGGCGACACCGCTGCGTCGTGGTACGCGTGAACCGGCCCCGCCGGGAGCGCCTTCCCCGATGCCAGCTCCCACACCACGACGAGGCGCATGCCGTGGGGCGTGCCGGGCTGCCAGTCGAGCGTGCCGGCGAGGAAGCGGCCGTCGGGCGAGAACCACACGCGCTCGAACCGCATCGGGTCGGTCGCCAGGCGGGCCGCCTTCCCGCCGACGCCCGGCGCCTCCGGCGCGAGCAGTTCGCGCCCGGTCGCCGTCGAGTAGACGCGGCCGCCGAGCACGACCCAGCGCCCGCACGGCGAGACCGGGTGCGCCGGCACCGCCTTCGTCCACGGCAGCACCGCCCACGCCGGCTGGCCGTCGGGGACCGAACGGAAGAGCTGGAAGCGGCGCTGCGGGCCGGCGAACTCGTCGGTCAGCGTCAGCACGCGGCGGCCGTCGGCAGTGGTGGCGGTGAGCAGCGGCGGGTCGGGGAAGCGGTTGAACACGGGCTGTCCGTTCGCCGCCGGCGCCTTCTCCGTGATGATTCTGGTCGTCGCGTAGCGCTCGAACACCATCACCGCCCGCCCGGCGCGGAACACCGCCCCCTCACCCGACACTGCGGCGCGGTCGGCTTCGGCGGTGCCGGCCTCACGGAGTTGCCCGTCGGTCGCCCAGCGGTTGAACGTCAGGCGAGTGTCGAGCGAGAGCACCTCGCGCCCGTCCGCCGAGAACCGCACGCCCGCGGCCGGCGCGGCGTGGCCGTCGGCGGGGGCGGGGGGTGCGAGCGGCTTCGCCGTCGCCGCGTCCCAGCGGGTGAGCCGGTCGAAGGACGTGAACAGCGTCTTCCCGTCGCGCGCGAACACCGCCGCCCGGCGCGGGTAGCCGCCGGCGAAGGTGTACGCCGGGACCGCGCCGAGCTCCTTCCCGGCCCGGTAATCCCACAGTACGAACCCGCGCATCTTCACGTCGCCGAGCAGCACCGTCCGCCCGTCCGGCGACGCGACCGGCGGCAGACCGGCCTCGAATACCTGATCCGGGAGCATCACCCGGTCGAGCGGCTCGCCGGTGCGCACGTCGAGCGCGAGCGGCCGGGTGTGCCGGTCCTTGTGGTCGGCGAACAGCGCCGACCCGTCGGGCGAGAACCCCGCCGCCCGGCCGAGCGTGGGCGTCGTCCACAGCTTCGCCCCGGTGTCGGCGTCGTAGCACGGCGACAGGTGAACCTTGAGGACCGGCCCGGCCACGTCGGCCACCGCCCGGCTGGCGCCGGTGGCGAGATCGACCATCGAAATCGCCGCCTGCTTCCAGTCGGCCGACGGGCGCACCACCGCGAGGCGCTTGCCGTCCGCCGCCAGTGCCACGGCGTCGCAGGTGCCGCCGTTCGTCGTCTGCGTCCACAGCGGGCGGCGCGTCGCCAGGTTCCAGGCGATGAGCGTGTTCCCGGTCGCGTCGGCGTTGTGATGCCCGGTGACCGCGGTCGTGCCGTCGGCCGAGAGAACGACCCCCCCGTCGATGTAGAACGCCTTCTCCGACAGCGGCAGGAGGTGGTCGGCGGTGACGCGGCCGGTGGCGGCGTCGAGGACGCGCACCGCCCCCGCCGGCGACACGGCGACGAGCGACTTGCCGTCCGGCGTGACGGCGAGCGCCCCGTCGCCGACGCGTGCCCGCGCCGTACCGAAGCGGCGCAGCGCCCCGTCGGGCAGTCCGTCCTCGCCCGGCCGTGCCGCGGGGATCGGCGTCGCCGCCGTTTCGCGCGGCGGGCGGCCCGGCGCCAGCCCGGCGAGCCCGGCGACGGCGAGCCCGAGCACCAGTGTGACGGCGGCGCGGACCGGCAGCGTGCGCCCGGCTGCCGCCGCCAGCGCGGCCACGGCGCGCGGCGCCGGCGTTCGGCCCGTGCCGAGTTGAACCGCGGCGGCGCGGAGCGCGGCACTCACGACCGGCGGCGCGGCGAGGAGGAGCACGCCGCCCG
>JAFKFQ010000275.1 GCA_017308215.1 bacterium
CCTGTACCTGTCGGCCCACCTCCCGATCCTCACCGAGGGGGGGGTGAACGTGAAGGTCGGCCGGATGAACACGATCATCGGGTACAACGGGTTCCTGGCCCCGTACCGGCCGCTCTACTCCAGCGACTACCAGTTCTTCTACTCCCAGGCCGGCGCGTTCACCGGCGCCCTGGCCCAGCTGGTCGTCAACGACCAACTCAACATCTGGAACGGCGTCAACCTGGGGAACAACACGTTCTTCGAGAAGCGGAGCAGCAACTCGGTCTGCTACATCGGGCAGGTCAACTACTGGCCGACGGCCGATAAGCGGACCCGGCTGACGGCCTCGACCACCCTCGGGCCGGACGCGATCGGCTCGGCCCCCGGGCTCAACGGCGACTTCGTTTCGATGTTTGATGTCCGCATTCAGCACGCCTGGAGCGAGCAGTTCACGCAGGTCGTACAGTCCAACTTCGGCTGGGACACCAACACCCCCGTCGGCACCGGGTCGTGGTTTGGGGTGTACACCATCGGGATCTTCCACCTGACCCGCGAGTGGGACGTCATCAGCCGGGCCGAGTGGTTCCGGGACGTCCGGGGCACGCGGACCGGGGTCGGCACCGACTACTCGGAGGTGACGCTCGGGTGCAACTGGCACCCGGTCAAGTACTTCGAGATCCGGCCGGAGGTGCGCGGCGACTTCGCCGGCGCTCCGGCCTACGGGGCCGGCGGCGCCAACGCCGAGCGGTCGCAGGTGACGGCCGCCATCAGCGCCCTGTTCAAGTTTTAACGCGGGACGGGTTCGTAATGGTGGCACCAGTACGGTTGCGGCCGCCGTTACGAACCCGTCTGGGTAACCTCTGGGCAGCCGACGGGGGCGGAGAACCAGTGGTTGGGGGCCAGGCCACCCGAGGCAAGGAGCCAAGGCGGAGCCTGAGCCGCGACGGTCCAGTGTGCGGCGATGCGTAGCGCGGTGAGGACGAGGTCGGCGGTCACGGCCGTCGGATGCCCGCACCACCGGAGGCAGTTCTCGCCGGTGTCGAGCCGGAAGACGGATCGCCGGACGGACGGAGCCGCTTCGGGAAGGGATTCGGGCAGCGGCCCGCCGACGAACAGGCCGGCCGCTGCCAGGTGCCCGCCGAAGTGCCAGTCCGCGGCCTCGGCCGCCCACGGGCCGTCCCACCGGAAGCGATCACGATAGACCAGCCGGCCGGCGCGGCGGACTTCAAAATCCTGGACGATCCGCTCGAATCGGAACCGTTCGGACAGCTCCCCGCGGTCGTACCGACCGGGCAACCAGATGTCTCCCCAGATTAATCGGGCGCTGGGGGCGAGTTCGGCGCGGCTTCGCTGGTAGTAGCGGCAGTCGCGGAACGGGATCGTCGGCCCCGGTAGCACGACAAGACAGGCGTCGTCCTCGACGTCGACCGCCCACTGCTGGGTCGCGTAGCTGGCCAGCGCCGGGTGTACGCGGGTGGCCGATTGGCCGGTGACCACGGCCCGGGTTCCCGCTCGGGCGGTGACCTCAAGGAGGTGGGCGTCGCCGTCCATCAGGCCGGCGGTCAGGTTAATCAAATAGAGCAAGGCCGCCGGCTCGGTGTCGAAGCCGAACGGGGGCATCACCCGGACCGGGATCTGCTGGTAGCAGTATCCCAGCCGGGTCTCGTCGCCGCACCGTACCAACTCGACCCGCGCGCCGCCGACCCGCGCCGCCGGGTTCTCGACCGAGTCGAGGCCGCGGAACTCGGGTGGGGTCAGGAACTCTTCACGCGTGATTGGAACTGTTCCCGGACCCAGTGGATCACCTCGTCCAGGCCCTCCTTCTGCCGAATGCTGGTCATCAGGAACGGCCGCTCGCCCCGCATCTTCAGCGCGTCCCGCCGCATGACGTTCAGATCGGCCCCGACGTGCGGGGCCAGGTCGATCTTGTTGATGAGTAGTAAGTCGCTGTTGCAAATGCCCGGCCCTCCCTTACGGGGGATTTTGTCCCCCTCGGCCACGTCGATGACGAAGATGAACCGGTCCGCCAGTTCGCGCGAGAACACCGCCGTCAGGTTGTCGCCCCCGGACTCGACGATGACCAGCTCGAGCCCCGGGATCTGCCGCTGGAAGTTCGCCACCGCGCTGAGGTTCGCGCTGGCGTCGTCGCGGATGGCCGTGTGCGGGCACCCGCCGGTCTGCACGCCGACGATCCGGTCCAGCGGAAGGGCCTCGCGGCGGGACAGGAACTCGGCGTCCTCGTGGGTGTAGATGTCGTTGGTGATGACCGCGACGTTGACCTCCGGCCACAGGGCGCGGCAGAGCATCTCGACCAGCGCCGTCTTGCCGGACCCGACCGGCCCGCAGACGCCGAGGGTGAACACCTTGCGGCTCGGCCCGGCGTAGCGGGCGGGGCCGGCGCCGCCCATGTAGTCGTGGGTGTGGTCCGGGTTGTTGGGGTCGCGGTGGAACACGATACCATGACGCCGTGCCCGGCGGGCCGAGTCCGGATCAGGATCGGAACATGCGGGCATACAGTTGAGTCTGTTCATCGCAGAGTACCTCGTAGAACGGGCAGCCGGCTCCTGCCGTTTCCGGTTCGCGGCCGCAAAACTCCTCCGCCGACGCGCGGATGTCCTCGTGCAAGTAGGCGAGTACCTGCTGGCCGTGCGTGTGACCCACGGGGACGGCCCGCACGCCGGCGCCGATCATGCCGAGCGCGGCCTGGTGGAGGTACGCGGTCAGCACCTCCACCGGGTCGCCACCCGCCAGCGCGCCGAGTAGTCCGAACGCGACGCTGTGGTGCCACTCGCCGGTCGAGTCGGACGACTCCGACGTCACCGGGGCCAGCGCCGCGGAACTCCACGCCCACGTCGCGCCCAGGGCGAGGAGTTGTTCGCCCATCTCCCGACTGGCCCGCCGGGTGGACGGTGGGACGATCGAAGCCTCCGCCGTGCGGTTGAGCGCCGCCAGGTCGCCCGGTCGTTCCGCCAGGACCGCCCGGCAACTCGACGCCACCAGAACCCCTTCGAGCGGGCCGAGCGACGTTTGTAGCCAGTTCCTCGTCCACCGCTCCAGGCTCGCCGGGTCGTGAACCAGCCCCTTCGCGATCGCCGCTTCCAGCCCCCAGGAGTGCGTATAGCCGCTGATCGGGAGGGCCGAATCAGAGATTTGAAGGAGCCGGAGGTTCATGGAGGCCGCTCTCGACAGTGAAACCCCTGCCATGTGCGAATTCGCCGTTAGCAATTCGGCCGGCTGGTGGCCGCGAATCCGTCAGAATGATCCGAATGCCGAGCCCAGGATGAGCATGGCAACAAGGGCGATAATCACGCCGACAATTACCGTCATGACCATATCGAAGTAGCTCTCGCGGTGGGTCAGCCCGCTGATCTGGAGCAGGAGCAGGACCGTACCGTTGTGGGGGAGGGCGTCGAGCGTGCCGGCGCTGGTCGTGGTCACGCGGTGCAGGAGCGCGGGATCGATGCCGTGCTCGGCGGCGAGGCGCATGTAGGTGTCGCCGAGGGCGTTGAGCGCGATCGTCATTCCGCCGGACGCCGAGCCGGTAATCCCGGCGAGCACGTTCATGGCGACGGTGAGCGAAACCAGCGGCCCGCCCTGGATCGACAGCATCGCGTCGCGGACCGTCGTGAACGCGGGCAGGGAGGCGATTACGGCACCAAAGCCGACGAGGCTGGCGATCGTCAGGAGCGGCAGGACCGAGGAGTTGGCCCCGGCGTCCAGAGTTTCGCGCAAGGAGGGGAGGCGGCGGTAGTTGGCGATCACGATGGTCAGGCTCCCGGCCGCGAGTGCCAGGACGACCGACCAGACGCCGGCCACCCGCCCGACCGTGGTACTACCCCACGCCTCCTCGGCCAGGAATGAAAAGTCGAGGCGCGGGAGTACGACCAGCGACATCAGGAAGTTCGTGGCGATTACGACGGCGAGCGGCAGCGCGGCGAGGCCGAAGGGCGGCTCGCCGGTGCAGCGCTTGCCGTGGTGGATCTCCGCCGGGTCGAAATCCCCCGACACGGTCGCCTGCTCGCGCAGCTTCTCGTCGACCACCGGCGGCGCGTCCGCGTCGCCGCCGTAGCCCTCGCCGGCCTTGCGCGCGGCCGCCTCGGCGCGGCGGAGCCACCACATGCCGAACGCCAGAATGATGGCCGACGCGACAACGCCCAGCCCCGGGGCCGCGAAGGTCGTGGTACCGAAGTAGGGCATCGGAACGGCGTTGTTGACCGAGGGCGACCCCGGGAGCACCGACATGGTGAACGTGAACGCACCGAGGCCGATCGTGGCGGGCAACAAGCGGCGTGGGATGTTCGCCGCCCGGAACATCTTCTGCCCCATGGGCACCAGCACGAAAAAGGCGACGAAGACGCTGACGCCCCCGTAGGTGACCAGGGCCGAGGCGATCACGACCGCGAACGTCGTGTGGCTCGTCCCCAATCGCGCGGGCAGGAACCGCGCGATCGAGGCGACCGACCCGCTGTCGTCCATGAGCTTGCCGAACAACCCGCCGAGCAGGAACATGGGAAACCACTGCGCGACGAACCGGGCCGCGCCGCCCATGAACGTCTGCGTCCAGTGGGCCAGGAGCGGCTCGCCCGACAACGCGGCGGCCAGGAGCGCGGTCGCCGGGCCCACCAGCAGTACGCTCCACCCCCGGTAGGCGAGCCACATTAACAGCGCGAGGGCGAACAGTATTCCGAAAAGTCCCATGCTTCGGTCCTTCGCCACGATTCACTCGAAAGCCGGTCCCGCCCGACCCCGGTCAGAACAGGAAGTACCGTTGGGTCATCGGCAGCGTCTTGAGCGGCTCGCTGGCGACCTTCTTGCCGTCCACCCAGACCTGGTATGTGTCCGCGTCCACCCGGATGTCCGGGGTCGCCTCGTTGCGCCTCATGTCCTTCTTGCCGATCTTCCGGCAGCCCTCGACGGCGACCACCTCGCGCTGCAGGCCGTACCGCTCGGCGATGCCGCTCTTGACCGCGGCCTTCGAGACGAACGAGATGCACGACTTCGACAGCGCCCGGCCGTAGGCGGCGAACTGCGGGCGCATGTAGACCGGCTGCGGGGTGGCGATGCTGGCGTTCGGGTCGCCCATCTGGGCGCCGACGATCAGCCCGCCCTTGACGACCAGGAACGGCTTGATCCCGAAGTACGCCGGCTCGTAGATGACCAGGTCCGCGAGCTTGCCCGGCTCGATGCTCCCGACGTGGTCGGCGATGCCGTGGGCGATCGCCGGGTTGATCGTGTACTTGGCGACGTACCGCTTGACCCGCTCGTTGTCGTTGCGGGAGCTGTCGCCCGGCAGGGGGCCGAACTGCACCTTCATCTTGTGGGCGGTCTGCCACGTCCGGACGATCGCCTCGCCGATCCGGCCCATCGCCTGCGAGTCGGAACTCATCATGCTGATGATGCCGCGGTCGTGGAAGATGTCCTCGGCCCCGATCGTCTCGGCCCGGATGCGGCTCTCGGCGAACGCCACGTCCTCGGGGATGCTCCGCGACAGGTGGTGGCAGACCATCAGCATGTCGAGGTGCTCGTCGATCGTGTTGACGGTGAACGGCCGGGTCGGGTTGGTGCTCGACGGCAGGACGTTCGGCTCGCCGGCGATCTTGATGATGTCCGGGGCGTGGCCGCCGCCGGCCCCCTCGGTGTGGAAGCTGTGGATCACCCGCCCCTTCATCGCGGCGATCGTGTCGGCGAGGAACCCGCACTCGTTGAGCGTGTCGGTGTGGATGGCGACCTGGATGTCGTACTCGTCGGCCACCGTCAGGCTGGTGTCGATGACCGACAGGGTGGTGCCCCAGTCCTCGTGGAGCTTCAGGCCGCACGCCCCCGCCTCGATCATCTCCACCAGCGGCCGCGCCAGGCTGGCGTTCCCCTTGCCGAGGATGCCGACGTTGATCGGCAGGCCCTCGAACGCCTGGAGCATCCGCATGATGTTCCAGGCGCCGGGCGTGCAGGTCGTCGCCCAGGTGCCGGTGGACGACCCGGTGCCGCCGCCGATGAGCGTGGTGACCCCGCTCGCGAGCGCCACCTCGATCTGCTGCGGGCAGATGAAGTGGATGTGCGTGTCGATGCCGCCGGCCGTGACGATCTTCCCCTCGCCCGCGATCACGTCGGTCGCGGGGCCGATCACCAGCCGCGGGTCCACGTCGCACTGCGTCAGCGGGTTCCCGGCCTTGCCGACGGCCACGATCCGCCCGTCCTTGATGCCGATGTCGCCCTTGACGATCCCCCAGTGATCGATGACGACCGCGTTGGTGATGACCAGGTCGCAGTGGGTGGGGCTCATCGGCTCCTGGAGCGGGCACTGGTCCTGCCCGTCCCGGATCGACTTGCCCCCGCCGAAGATCGACTCCTCGCCGTAGTCGCCGTAGTGCTCCTCGACCTCGATGATCAGCTCGGTGTCGGCGAGCCGGATGCGGTCGCCCTTCGTCGGCCCGTACTTCTTGGCGTATGCCTGCCGCGAGAGTTTCACGCTCATGGGTGTCCGCCCCTGCACAGGTGGTTCGGGATCGGGATGGGTGGCGCCGCGCCTACTTCGCCGCTTTCTTGCTCGTGTCGCCCGACGGCTTGTGCCCGTACCCCTGGTCGATGCACCGCTTCAGGCTCACCTCGCGGGTGTACGGGTCGTCCAGCCGGCCGTTGACGAGGCCGTTGAACCCGTACACGACACGCCGCCCGGCGTAGGGGATGAGGTTGACCTCCTTGGTGTCCCCCGGCTCGAACCGGACCGAGGTGCCGCTGGGCAGGTCCAGCCGCATGCCGTACGCCTTCACCCGGTCGAAGACGAGGGCCTTGTTGGTCTCGAAGAAGTGGTAGTGGGCCCCGACCTGGATCGGCCGGTCGCCGGTGTTGTTGACCGTGATCGTCACCACGGGGCGGCCGGGGCTCAGCTCGATCTCCGGCCCGTCCAGGATGTACTCGCCCGGAACCATGTCAGCCTCCCAGAGGGGGTGCGGGGAAGTTCGGTTTGGGGGTCAGCGGATCGGCTCGTGGACGGTGACCAGCTTGCTCCCGTCCGGGAAGGTCGGCTCGACCTGGATCATCCCGATCAGCTCGGCGACGCCCTCCATCACGTCGCCCTTCTTGAGG
Organism: bacterium; assembly: GCA_017308215.1. GTDB lineage: Bacteria > Planctomycetota > Planctomycetia > Gemmatales > Gemmataceae > Urbifossiella. Next base: position 7,063 of record JAFKFQ010000275.1, read on the forward strand.
ATCTCGCGGCCGGCGCTCATGATCTCGGCGACGGTCCTGCCGTCGCGCGCCATCTCCATCAGCTCGGCCGTGATGAAGGCCTGGGCTTCGGGCAGGTTCAGCTTGAGGCCGCGCTTCTTGCGGTCGCGGGCCACCTGGGCGGCCACGTAGCGCAGGCGCTTGTCGCGCTCTTGCGGCGAGAGGTTCATCGGCAGGTCTCCGGGGGTCGGGTGTCGTGGTTGGGTGGTGCCGCCCGGTCACGCCGGCGCGGCCACCTTCCCGCCGAACAGTCTTCCTTCAAGCCGGCCGAGGGCCAGGACGATCCAGGTGGCGAGTACGAACGGGGCCGTCAGGGCGGGGACGCCGAGCCGCGGGACGAGTTCGGTCAGGGGCACCGTCAGCACGACGCCCACCAGCGGCGCGATCAGTGACCGCCGCCACAGGTAGAGGGCGACGGCGGCGAGCGTCGCGTTGTAACCGTAAAGCCCGAGCCGGACGTTCTCGAGCTGGTCGCGCTCGACGAGCCGCTCGGGGTCGAGCGCACGCGCCGCCGCGTCGAGGTGATAGTTCACCACCACCATGCCGATGACGGCGGCGACCAGCGACCAGGCCGCGTGTTCGCGGTCGCTGACCGCGATGCCGACGAGGAACAGGATGCCCGTCCAGATGCTCGCCTGGAACATGACCTGCCCGACGCCGTGGAGGATGGCCTCGACGCCGGGGCTGACTGTGGGCGTCGGTACCAGGTTCGCCCCCGCGTCCGCGCCGGCGGCCCCCATCGCCCTGCCGACGAGGAACACCGCCCAGGTGGTGATGACGAACGGCGCGGTGTAGGTCGGGAACGGAACGTACCCGCGTGCCCCCCGGGTCACGACCGTCGCCACGACGCAGCCGGCGACCATCAGCCCGATACTCGTAGCCCCGGGCGCGAAGAAGAAGAAGGTGGCGATGCCGACGAGTGCGGGGTTGAACCCGTAGATTCCGGCGAGGATCTCGCCCTTGTCGTACTTCAGCCCCCAGGCCACTGCCGTCCCGATGACCGATCCGAGGACGATCCCCACGGCCTGCACCGGGAAGCAGATCGCGATACCGAGGGCGAAGAGTGCGCCGGTCAGGGCGTGCTCCTGGAACCAGATCTGACCGATCCCACGAAAGACCACGAGGACCGGTAGCGGGACGGGGTCCGCTCGCACCGCGGTTTGCGGAGGGGGGCTCTGGGTGGTACTCACGGGTGCTCCAGCCTCGAGGTAGATAAACTCAGGGGAGTCGACGGGCGACCCCGGCCGGTTCAGTTCACCATCTCGACTCTGCCGGTACTCGGCTCACAGACGCCGCCGCTGACCTCCTACCCACCCGACTTGACGGACTTCGACGGACTCCATCACCCCCCAGCAACACCTTGAAATCCGGGGGGGTGCGTGGTTTCGGCAGGGCTTCTTAGTTGCCCGGCCGGATGGATTTATCTCTTACTTGATGGGCTGTCCTATACAGTCAAGTAAATCAGAGATCAAATCGGATGTGCGATTTGTCAGATTCTAAAAATCGATGCGCTAGAATGCAACTGGTAATTTTACCAGATTAATTTTTCGTGCCGCTGTCTATTTCAGGCATGCATCCGTGCGAATGGCGTATTGGATCAGCCCGGCCGTGTTGTGCACGCCGAGGTACTTCATGAGCTGGGCTTTGTGGAACTCGACAGTGCGGCGGGTCACGTGCAGGACTGCGGCGATCTCCTTGGCCGAATGACCCTCGGAGACGAGTTGCAGAACCTCTTGCTGGCGAGGCGTCAGTCCGCTCGACACCCGGATGGCGGTGGGAGCCCCACGCCAGAATAAACCGAGGTCCTTGGCGATCTGAGGGGGGACGTACGTCCCCCCTTCGAGAGCCACCCGGATGGCGGCGATCAGTTCGGAGGCCGCGGACTGCTTCAGAACGTAGCCGGAGACCCCGGCCTCCATCGCCCGCGCGGCGTAAGCGACCTCGCAGTGAACGGCCAGGAGCACCAACTTCACCCGGGAGTTCCCGGTCCGTAACCGACGGGCCGCCTCGATCCCGTTGAGCGAGGGCATCGAGATGTCGAGGACGATCACCTCGGGGTCGAGCCTCTTTGTGGCCTCGATCAACTCCCGCCCGCCGGCGGTAATCCCCACGACGTCGAAATGCGGCTCGAGAAGGCTCTGCAGCCCTTCCGCGACCAGGCGGTGGTCGTCGGCTAAGAGCACCCGCGGCCTCGTCATGGCAGGCTCCTCGACAATCGGACGTGCCAAGTGAACTTTGCACCCACTCGCGTCGGAACCGTGACAGAAATGCCGGCCCGCTGGTGCGGTGTCATCGAAACCATCTCGGTTTCAGCCCGAGCGGCGGTAGTGCCGCTACGGACGGGTCTCCAGGACGATCAGGTCATTCCGTGACGACTCTGTGCCCGGCGTCCGTACCGTTGGCCCGATTAGGCACAGAAAAATCGACCACCCTTCTGACAGGGCGTACTCGGTCGCGAGGGCGATCGGTGGGCGGATGTGCTTACCTGACGGCAATACCACACGAAGTGGGTGCCGATGTCAAATGAAAAAGTGGGAGGTCTGGGCAGCTTTGCGAATGCAGGCGTCATTCGCGGCCAAAACAGCCCGACCGCATCCGGCACGGGTTCTCTCCGAACCAACCGCGTGACATCAGAAGTAGAGTTGGCACCGCAGCCAGAACATGTCGGCCGACTTCTGGAAGCCGCCGGGGCGGAACTGAACCGGACTGCCGAACTCGCCGTGCAACCAGAACATGTAGAACTTGATGTACTCGTTCCAGTACCAGTTAAGACCCACTTCGGTCGTGGTGGCGGAGTTGGACCAGAGACTCGGGTCGGCGAACCCGGAGCTGAAGACCCGCTCGCCGATCCGGAGCTGGCTGACTCGCCCCGCGACCTCCCAGGCGCCGATCCCCTGGGGGTCATCCTTGTTTACCGGGATGAGTGGGCGGAGGGGCTTGACCCTCGTCCGTCGCTCAACCTGTTCACCGGTCAGGAAATAGCCCGCGGAAACGTAGTAGCCCGAGAACGGCACCACGACGGACGACGGTCGGGTAGCGGTCGCGTAGTTGCCGTACCCGTACTGCCACTCGCCGATCAGCGACAGGCTGTTGACGAACCAGGCCATGTGGACCGACCCGAGCAGCCGATCCCCCTGCTCGACCACGTCCGGGTTGAGGATCAGGAACGGGACCGTGGCGGCTCCGGGGATGTTGGCGTCCGGCGACCCGCCGGCGATCCGGAACGTGGCGGGCACGGGGTTTTGGTCCTGGCGGCCGTAGGCGACCGACGTACCGACGTTCAGGAACCGGGCAAAGGACAGCGATTCCGACTCCTGGAACGGCCGCGCGTTGACGTACCCGACGACGTCCACCCCGTTGTTGAGGCTCTCGAACGAGTTCCGCGAGCCGTTGAAGGCGCCGACCGCGTAGTCGAGTCGCTCGCCGAGCAGGTAGCCCCAGGCCATCGCCCCGATCTGGCGGTTCGGGCTGAGGTTGGTCGTGAACACCGACCGCTCGGGCGTGACGAGCCAGTAGTTCGAGACCGCGTACTGGTCGTAGGTGAACGGCGTGAAGAAGCGACCCACCCGCACCTGGAAGCGGTCGTCGAGGTGGAAGTTGAGGTAGGCGTTGAGCAGGTTAATGCCGCCCAGCCCGCGGTTGATGGCCAGTTCGTACTCGACGGACTTGGTGATGTTGCCGTCGAAGAAGATCCGCTGCCGCGGCAGGAAGAAGCCGCTGTTCGCCGGCTCCTGGCCGCCCTGCGCCCACACCCGGCCCTCGATCTGAGACTCGTAGTGAATCTGGAGCCGGAACCGCTCGTCCTCGGTCTGTACCCGAAAGCCGGGGCCGAACGTGGCCTTGAGCGGGAACCGATAGGGGCTGGAAACGTTCGAGTCCGGGTAGCCGGGCGCGGGGGCGAACGGGGCGAAACTTCCTTCGGTGTAGTCCGGTACCGGGGTGCCGCCGGTGCCCGAGCGAATCACTCCGACACCGTTGCCGCCCGACGCCCCCGGTTCCGCCTGTGGGTCGCCCACCCGCTGCGTCAATTCCGTCAGGCGATCGTAGAGTTGCTTCACCTGCTCCGCGTGCTGCCTGTTGCTCTGCTCCAATTGCCCGGTGAGGACGTTGTTCGTGGCCTCCAGCGCGCGGAGCCGCTCCGCGAGTTGCTCGACGGTCGGCGGCGCGGACGGCACCGTCTGGGCAACCGGAGTCGGTAGCGCCGCCGGTGGTTGGGGGGGCGGCACCGGCGGCGCTGGCTGCGCACGGGCAACCGGGCCGGCCACGAGCAGCGCGCCCCAAAGTACAACGGCCGCCCCTCGCGAACGTGACAGCATTGGCGGTCCCTTCCGCCCTGCGGCGTCCTTGCCTCCGTCGATCAGATCCGCGCAGACCTTGGCACGCCCAGCCCCGCGGGCGCGCAGCCACTCATCCGATGCGAAACCATCGCTCGTCGAGTGGCGTTAGTCGTGCCGGGCTGCGCGTGCGGAGCCTTTCCCTGGATGAGTGCGCGTACATATCTCCAGCACGATCGCCTGTAAAGGCGAGTCGGTGCCTGCCGGCCTTCACAGACGACTTTGGCCGCCGCACGACCGCGGCTGTCTTCCGGTCGATTCCCGGCGGAGGGGCATGAGGATCGGGCACATCCGGGCCGCGGCCACAGTTCTGCCGCGTCCGTATCGGATGCGGAACGGCGCACAACCCCACCGACCCGGCCCCACGACGCGTGCCCACCACGACAGCGCGGGTTCCGAGCACACCGACGGGCCGCCGTTTCTTATGCGACTTGGCGGCTCGTGCTTACACCGCTGATGGTAGCCGATCACTTCGCTCGTGTGCCGGAGCGCCCACGTCCCTCCGCCGGCGCACCAGCCCGGCGTACCTCACCTTCAACGCCCGGCACGCCTGCTCTTGGGTCATGCGCGGGGGGCCGCAACCGCTCGGTGTTGGCGGTCAGGATCCCGAGTACGATTCGCGACAGGGTCGGGTGCCGGATCAGGCCCGGTGTAGGCCCGACCCTCGCGGTGCATCAGCCCGGCCGCCGGCTTGACCACCCGGAACGTGTTTCCGACCGCCGTCCGCCGGAACACCACCGCCAGCACCCGCGGCCCGGGCGGGCGTCCTTGGGAAGGGTTTGCCGACCTGAAGAAGGTGTCGAAGGGGGCGACGGCGGCAAAGGCGCGGGAAATCCTCGCTAAGCTGACCCCGAGGATGACAGCCGACTGACAACCCGAAGCCCCCGGCCGCGTCCCGGGGGCTTCTCGCGTTTACCGTAGCGAGTCGAGAATCTCCATCCGCATCGCCGACAGCGCCGGCACCAGCCCGCCGAGGCGGCCCATCACCAGCGTGAACAGCATTCCGGCCGCGACCGTCTGGTAGTCCACGATCATCTTCAGCGACACGCTCTTCCCGCCGCCGGCGCCGCCGCTCAGCTGGCTCGTCGCCTCGAACCCGTCGGCGATCGATCCGAGGGCGCACCCGAGCAGCCCGCCGGCCGCCGCGATCGCCAGCGACTCCAGCATGAACGAGATCAGGATCTGCCACCGCTTGAACCCGAGGATGCGGAGTACCCCGACCTCGCGGATGCGCGCGGCGATGGCCGCGAACATCGTGTTCATCACCCCGAACACGCCGCCGACCGCCATGATCCCGGCGACGATGACGATCCACATGAGGAACTGGTCGTTCGTCTTGGTCAGCTCGGCGTAGTACTCGGGCTCGGGGAACGCCTTGAACTTCGCCGCCGTGTACCGCTGCTGGAGGTGGTACGCCAGCGCCCGCGCCGCCTCGATGGTGTCGCGGTCGGTCCGCACCACCATCGTCGTATACGTCCCCTTCTTGCCGAACGTCTTCGTCACCACGTCGATGTTCTGGACCCAGACCTCCGACCCGAACGTTGTTCCCTCGGCCTTCATGACGCCGACGACGATCCAGTCGAGGTCGCCGAGCTGGAACGTGTCGCCGACGTCGAGCCGGGCCTTGCCTGCGTCCGCGCCGAGGGTGCCGGCGGCGCCCTCGCCGAGCACGCACTCGACGTAGGTGCGCGTCCGCGGCGTGCCGTCCGGGTTCTTCTCGCCCGTGGCGACCTGGCGCACGCCGACCGACGAGAACCACGCCCCGCCGGGGTGGAGCTCGATGTTGTGGACGGCGGCGGCCACGGGCGCGTCCTCGATCGCCCGCATGTTCAAGAGCCGGCGGCGCGGCGTCGCGCCCTCCGGCACAGGCACCGGTTGGCTGACGACGAAGTAAATCTCCTTGCTCGCCAGGTACGCCGCCTGTTGCCCGGCCGGCGGTTCCTGGCCGGGGTCGAGGCGCGTCAGCTTCCCGCCCGCGCCGCGGACCGCCCGCGCCACGCCGACCGGGGCGGGGAGCGGGTTCCCCTCGTGGTCGAGCGTCACGACCTGGCGGACGGCGTTGTCCACGTCGCCGTAGCCGAGGTTGCTGAACAGTTCGTCGGTGGCGCCGTCGGAGAGGACGAACACGTTCCCGGGGATGCCGGTCCCCTCGTTCAGCTTGTACATGCCGTTGACGAACGCGAGCAGCGCGACGAGGAGGCCGACGACGACGGTGAACGCGAGGGCGGTGAGGCCGGCGATGCGCCAGCGGACGACGAGGTTTCGGTAGTTGTACGCTAGCGGTACGCGGCCGATCATCATCAGCAGGCCGAGGTCGGCGGCGTACACGACGAGGAACACGAACGGCCAGTGCTGCACGAGCGGCGGCGGCAGGAGCTTCCAGATCGGCTGGCCGAGCCACGGCCCCCAGCCCGGGTCGAGCAGTACGCGCAGCTGCGGCGAGTTCGGCAGCACCTCTTCGATCTGCTTGTTCACCGTGTCGAGGTCGGTGCGGGCCTCGCGGAGGCGGATCGGGTCGTCGAAGCCGGCGGCGAGTGCCTTTTCGAGCTTCCCTTTCTTCTCGACCATCTCCTTCGGGGTCGGCGGTACGATCCCGGGACCGATCCCGACGGTCGGCTCCGGGCCGGGGGGGAACAGCGGCGTCTCGGCGATTGTGGCCCCGAGCACCTTCTGCGCGAGGACGCCGAACTGCCCTTTCGAGGGAAGTGGGAGGCGGCCGACGACCTCGACCGCGAAGGCGAACAGCGCCACGACCACGACCAGCCCGGCACCGACGCCGCCGAGCCGCCGCAGGAGGCGCCGGCCGCGCGTGGTCGCCGGCGGCACGCTGTCGGCGAGGACGGCCTCGTTCGGCGCCACCGCCGGCAGCGCGACGAGCAGTGCCGACAGCGGCAGCAGCGACAGCACGAGGGTGACCATCGTGCCGGCGAGGCTGCGGACGGCGCGGAGGAAACGGAGGAGGGCGTTCATCGGTTCTCCGGCGACCGGTCGGCGTGAGCCGGTTGGTCGGTGTGTCAGGCGCCTCTCATCCCGACCAGCCGGCTCACGCCGACCGGTCGCCCGGCAGTCGTCACGCCTGGCGGGCGAACACCTCGGCGACTCGTACGTTCTTCGCGCTCATCGCCGGGCCGACGCTGCCGATGAAGGCGACGAACATCCCCAGCAGCGGGCCGATGACGAGCACCTCGGTCGGGACGAAGAACGCCCCCAGGAACGCGATCTGGAACTTGAAGTTCCCCAGCATCCCCCACGCCATCGCGGTGCTCATCGCCCCGGCGATCGCGCCGACCAGCAGCGCCTCGCCCAGGATCATCGCGGCGACGTGCCACGGCTGGAACCCGAGCACCTTCAGCACCGCCATCTCGGTCCGCCGCTCGCGGACGCTGATGCTGATGGCGTTCGCCACCACCAGCGACATGATGACCAGCATCGCCGGGGCGAGGATGAACTTCATCCCGAAGAAGATCGACTTGTACGCCTCCATGAACGTGCCGATCCCGGCGCTGGCCGTCTCCACCTTCACCGCCGGGGCGCTGAAGTTCCTCGGCTCGTTCACCGCCGCCGCGATCCGCTCGTACGACTCGCGGTTCGGCACCCGCACCCAGATCAGGTTCACGCACTTGTTGGCGAGCGGGTGCGGCTCGCCGTTGTGGGCGTTGGCGTAGGACCGGATCATCGCGTCCAGGTAGCCACGGCTGCAGAACCCGACGCCCTCGTACTTCCCGTCCGGCAGGGTGCCGACGATCTCGAACTCGAACACGATGTCGCGGTAGTTCATGCTCGTCAGCTTCAGCTTCTGCCCGACCTGCACGTTCATCTTCTTCAGCCGCGACGGGCTCACGATGATGCGCCGGAAGTCCTCCTCCATGAGCTTGATGTTCTTCTGGAGGTCGGCGTACTCGGCGTCGGTCAGATCCTTCTTCTCCAGCCCGTCCATCATCATCGGGATCTTCCGCGGCTCAACGCAGAACATGAACAGCGCGTTCTCCGGCTTCGGGTTCGACGGGTCGGTCGTCCCGCCGACGAAGCTCCACGCGATTACGTCGTCGTCGCCGTTGACCGGCTGCAACTCCTTCGGGAGCCCGGCCATGATCGCCCGCAGCCGGTCCTCGTACCCGGGCGGCATCATGCTCGGGATCGAGTACTTCTCGGTCATGATGATCTTGAAGTTCGCCTCCTTCTCGGCCGTCGCCTTCCCGATGAACGTGATGATGGTGTAGATCATGGTCAGCACGAAGGTGAGCACGAACAGCGCGAGGTAGGTGAGCGACGTGCGGAGCGGGCTCCGCCGCAGTCCGCGGAAGAGCATGAGCGCCACCTTGAACACGAGCAGCCCCGACTCGGACAGCCGGGCGAGCGCGAACTCCGCGGCGTAGACGAAGAGGAAGAACACCGGCAGCGTGACGACGCCCAGGAGCGCCGCACCGGTCATGACGAGGCCGGTGCCCGCCAGCAGGTAGCTGGTGAGGAGGAACAGCGACGGGTCGAACCCGGTCGGGGCGAAGTCGGGCGTCGGGTACATGCGGAGCCTCGCGCGGCCGAGTCCTTACCCCCTCCAGAATAGGCACCCGGTCGGCCCGGGCACCATGTCGGTTCGACCGGCCTCGCAACCGCTTGCCGGTTCCGCGATAATTCCCGCATGTCCGCCGACCCACCGATCACGCTCGCCTACGACCGCGGCACCGTCGTCCTCGGCGGCGGGCCGCACGGGTTCGACTTCCAGTCGCTCCCCGGCGTCCTCTTCGACCCGCGTACCAGCACGCACCGGGCGCAGGGGCGGTACTACCGCGCCGTCGTCGAGTCGCTCATCCGCCAGAAGCAACCGTATACGGACGCCGCTCGCGGCTGGGAGAACCGGCCGACCGGCTGGAAGCTCAACCGCGAGCGCACCCCGCGGCAGTACCAGCTCGACGCGCTGCGGCAGTGGACCGAGGGCGGGCGGCGCGGCGTCGTGGTCATGCCGACGGGCACGGGCAAGACGTTCACCGCGTTCCTCTGCATCGAGCAGCTCAGTCGCCCGACGCTCGTCGTCACGCCGAAGATCGACCTGATGACGCAGTGGGCGCGCGAGCTGGAGCAGTCGTTCGGCGAGGCGGTCGGGATGGTCGGCGGCGGCGAGTTCGAGTACCGCCCGCTCACGGTCACCACCTACGACTCGGCGTACATCCACCTGGAGAAGTGGGCGAACCGCTACGGGCTGGTCATCTTCGACGAGTGCCACCACCTCCCCGGCCCGAGCTACATGGAGGCGGCGAACGCCGCCCTCGCCCCGTTCCGCCTCGGCCTCACCGCCACCCCCGAGCGCGCCGACGGCGGCGAAGACCTCCTCCCGGCGCTCGTCGGCCCGATGCTCTACCGGCTCGACATCACCGACGTGGCGGGCGAGTTCCTGGCGCCCTACGAGGCCCGGCGCGTGTTCGTGGAGCTCACGCCGGACGAGCAGGAGCGCTACCAGCAGTGCCGCGACCAGTACCGCCAGTTCGTCGCCGACCGCGGCATCAACATGAGTGGGCCGGACGGGTTCCGGCGCTTCCTGTTCGAGGCGAGCAAGAGCCCCGAGGGGGTTGCCGCGGCGCGGGCGTTCCGCGAGCAGAAGCGGATCATGCAGGCGCCGCAAGGCAAGTTCCGCCTGCTCGAAGAGTTGCTCGCCCGCCACGCCACCGACCGCATCCTGATCTTCACCGCCGACAACGCCACGGTGTATCACATCGCGCGAACGTATCTCGTGCCGGCGATGACGAACCAGACGCGGCCGAAGGAGCGGAAAGCCATCCTCGAACGCTTCCACTCCGGCGTCTACTCCGTGGTGGTGACGTGTCAGGTACTGAACGAGGGTGTGGACGTGCCGGCGGCGAACGTGGGCATCGTGCTGAGCGGCACGGGGAGCACGACGGAGAACGTCCAGCGCCTCGGCCGCATCCTGCGGAAGTACGGCGACAAACAGGCGATTTTGTACGAGGTCATCACCCGCGGGACGGCGGAGGAGTTCGTCTCCGACCGCCGCCGCCAACACCGGGCGTTCCAGTAGGAGGGAACACTGGACTTAGCCACAGAGTCGCAGAGAGCACAGAGAGAAGGCAGAAGGCAGAGAAAAACAGGCCCTGGCCTTAAATCATGGCGAGCCTCGGCTTTCTGTCTTCGTCTCTGTGCTCTCTGTGACTCTGTGGCTAAGTCCCGCTTCCGCACCCATGCTCACCGGCAAGCTCGTCCGTGTCCGGCACGCCCGGAACAAGCTCGTCCCGCTCTACCTCGACCCGGCCGACCGCGGCTGGCTCGGGGTCGCGGAGCAACTGCTGCTCGCGTTCCGCGACTCGCCCGGCCACACCCGCGGCGAGGTGTGGGCGGAGCTCGAAGACGTGGTCGGCGAGGGGCCGCGGTCGCTGGTCCACCAGGGGCTCGCAGAGCTGCTGGAGGATCGGTGCGAGTTCGAGGTGACGGCCGATCACCCGCCCGAGGAGCTGCGCGACGCCGCCTTCCGCGCCGCCGTTGCACACCGGCAGAAGGGCGGCGCGTTCGACCGTGATCTGGTTCTCGCCGAGGTCGCTGTGGCGCTGAAGTTGTCGGCCGAGCAGGTGGAGCAAAGCCTGTTCGCCGACCTAAAGGACGAGCGGCGGGTGCTGACGTTCTCGGACTGCTCGCCCGAGTACCTGCTGAACCGCTACAACGTGGCGCTCGCGCAGGCGGTGCTCCTCCGCAGCACGGCGATGGAGTGCCGGGTGTGGGGCGAGACGCCGGCGCGGTTTCGGCAACTCTTTCGAGCCGTGAAGTTCCATCGGCTCATCTGCACCATCCGCGCGAGCGCCGGCGACTCGTACACGCTCACGCTCGACGGCCCGCTGTCGCTGTTCTCGGCGACGAACAAGTACGGTGTGCAGCTCGCACAGTTCCTGCCGGCGCTTTTGCACTGTAAAGCGTTCGACCTTCGCGCCGAGGTGCGCTGGGGCACGGAGCGGAAGGAGAAGCAGTTCTCGCTCGCGTCCGTGGACGGCGTTCGCTCGCACCAGCCCGACTTCGGCGTATACACCCCGCCCGAGCTAAAGATGTTCGCCGACAGCTTCGCGGCGAAGGTGTCGGGGTGGGTGCTGCACGAGGAACCGCACCCGATCAGCCTGCCGGACGGCGTGTGGGTACCGGACTTCCGTCTGGAACACCCGGCGAGTGGCAAGGAAGTGTTTGTGGAGCTGTACGGCTTCTGGCGCCGCGGCGACGTGGAGGTGCTGCACAAGCGGCTGTCGCGGCACTTGGCGGGGAAATTCGTGCTGTGCGTCGGCGAGCAGATGCGCACCGACGAGGCCGACGACACCGCGTTCGGCGCCGGCGTGTACCGCTACAAGCGCACCCCGCTGCCGGACGAGGTGGCGAAACTGGCGGCGATGGTAGCGGGGGTCTAATCATCTGCTCGTCCTCGGCGATGCCGAACAGCCCGCTGCCGTCTCCACGTCAACCAGTCGGATGCGGTAGCACTTGAACACCGCGTCCGGTGCGTGCTCCTTCGACAGCCGATCGGTCGTCTTCACGCTTGCCATCGTTTCTGGCGGACACCTGCGCCGGCCCCAGCGCCAGTGTCGCAATCAGCGGTTACCCTCGTTGAGGAACTGGTCGGTCTCGATCTGCTGCTCGATCCGGTCGACCGCCCGCTGGAACAGGCCGACCAGGCGCGGGTGGGGCCGGCGGCAGTGCTGTCGGGCGCATGGGAGCCGCCGGAGCGCCTCATCGGCAGCCGCCGGGTCGAGGGCGGCGGATGTCAGCCGGTACTCGGCTCCGCTCCGCCTCCTTCGACCGCGTCGTGGGCCCGGGGGCCGGCTACCGTTCCCTGAGGACCAGGCCGATCCCACTCAGATGTCCGGCCTGGTAGCAGGTGAGACCGATTACCGGCCGCCCGTCGCCGCCCAGCTTCGTTTCTTTCGTGCCGACCGTGTGTGGCCCGAGCCAGCCGCTCTGGTAAGTGTCCGCGGGATTCAGGGTGCCGTCGGCCTTCAGCCGCATGAACGTGACTCGTATCCCGTTCACGTACGTCTTGCTCTTCACCTCCAGCCCGCCGACCGCGTACCCCTGTTTGGCGAGAGTCCGGCGCTGGCCCATGTCCGGGTACGCGCGGTCGTAGATGGGCACGACCGGGCTCAGGCACTCCTCCTTGCCGCCCTCCACCGGCCAGAACCAGTCGTACGAGTCGAAACCGAGGAGCGGCTTGCCCGGTTCGGCGAACCGCTGCTTGAACGCGTTCACGGCGCCGGCAACGGGTGTGTCCTCGCCGGCCGACGGGTTGGCGTTCGCCTTCGGCGCCTCGACCGGCGGCACGGCCAGCGCCTTCGCCTCGTCGGCCGTCCAGTCGCGGGCGCGGGTGACGGGGAAGTCGGTCTTCCCCATCACCACCGAGTTCGACACCTTGAACGTCGGGCTGAACGCCTTCCCGTACCGCCCCTCCGACCGGACCAGGTACAGCTCGGCATCCTTCGGCAGAGCACCGGACCACGGCCCGCGGTTGGCAACCTGGAGTTCGATCGTGCCGGCCCGGTCGCCGAGGGCTTTCAGGTTGACGGTGTGGTCCTTCCCGCCGGCAGTGCGGATGACGACGGACAGGTTCCCGGACAGGGCGCGCTCGGTGGTGCGGACGTAGTCAACGGCGAGCACCTGCCCGCCGCCCGGGGGCGGGGGCGGGAACATGTTCTTGACCGGGGCGATCCGCGGCTTCGAGAGGGTGAAGAAGGTGTCCGCCTTCCGCGCCCGGAGCGGCGCCGACGGGGGCGCCTCGTCGGGCGGAAGCGTGGCCTCGCCGCCGGTCTCGCCGTAGAGTTCGACCCACGCGCCGGGGGGCCGCTTCGCGAGCGGCGGGTCGGCGTCCGCCGACCCGCCGCTCGCGGACTGGGGGGCAGCGGGTTCGGCCGCCGGCTTCGGCTTGTTACACCCGCCGGCGACGAGCGCGGCGAGCAGTAGGGTGGAGGGGATTCGCACAGCCGGGTTCACGTGGAGAGGGGGCGTCGGGTGACCGGGCGGAATTGTATGCCGGGGGCCGCAGCCTTGTCCAGGGACGGGCGCCGCGCGGCGGGGGCGTGCGGGTCGGCCTGGCGCTCGACGGGCGCGGGTGCGAGGGGCCGGTGATCCCGCTCGCGTCGCTGTGTGCGGCCGAACTCACTGTGCCGCCGACGGATTTGTCGTGGGCCATGCTGAGGACCACGCCCTCGGCGGGCTGCACTTCGTCCGCCGGGAATGGCTGCCCACGAGCCCGGCCGAACCCACCACTGCAACTGACCGCGGACCGGGCGACTCTACAGAGGCGCCGAGTTGGGGGCGGTTCACGGCCCGCCGCGTGGGCGTGTCCGGCGCCGGCTGCGGGTGCTACACCAGTCGGATGCTCGACCCCGAAGCCCCCGCCCTGGTCCTGGCCCCGATGGAAGGGGTGACCGATGCCGCCATGCGGGCCGCCCTGGGTGAGTCCGGAGCGTTCACCTACGCGGTCGCCGAGTTCCTCCGGGTCGCCAACAGCGTTCCCGGCCCGGGCGTGGTCCGCCGGCACGTGCCCGAGTTGTTCACCGGGGGGCGGACCGCGACTGGGCTGCCCGTCCAGGTCCAGCTTCTCGGCGGCGACCCCGGGCGGGTGGCCGATGCGGCGGCCGTCGCCCACGCCGCCGGGGCGGCCGCCATCGACCTGAACTTCGGGTGCCCGGCCAAGACCGTCAACCGGCACGACGGCGGGGCCGCCCTGCTCCGAAGCCCGCCCCGTATCCGCGCCGTGGTGGCCGCCGTCCGGGCCGCCCTCCCGCGGGCCGTGTCGGTGTCGGCCAAGGTCCGGCTCGGGTGGGACACGCCCGACGCGATCGACGCGGTGGCGGCGATGGCGGCCGAGGGCGGGGCGGCGTGGCTGACGATCCACGGCCGGACCCGGGCGGCCGGGTACGCCCCGCCGGCCTTGTGGGGGCCGATTGGACGGGTGCGGGAGCGGCTTGGGCTGCCGGTGGTGGCGAACGGGGACATCTGGACGGTGGCCGACCTCCGCCGGTGCCGGGACGCGACCGGGTGCCGGCACTTCATGGTCTGCCGGGGGGCTCTGGCCGACCCGCGGCTGCCCCGGCTCGCGGCGGCCGAGCTCGGTCTTGCCCCGACCGTGCCGGCCGACGAGGCGGCCCGCCCGGCGGACTGGGCGGCGGCGCTGGGGCGGCTGGTGTGGTGGGCCGGGCGGTTCCCCGGTGGCACCCCCGAGGGGGTGGTCCGCCGGCTGAAGCAGTGGCTCGCCCTGGCGGCCCGGCACGGGGGCTTCGCCGGGTTCGAGGCGGTGAAGCGTGCGAAGACGGTGGCCGACCTCCTCTCCGGGGTCGGCGCCGCGAGCCAGCACGCCCCCGAACTGGACCTGCGCTCGATCGGTGATACTTCCGGGGCGAGTGCCGGGGGAGAGTGCGGTAAGCCTTAGAAAGGCTGGCGAAATGAGCGTGAGCCCCGGTCTTTCAGGCATTTCGCGTCATTTTGCCACCGTTTCTTACGTGAAGGTGGGGGCGCGGTCGTGTACAGCCGGCTACGACCATGCCACGGGCGTGGCTGGTCTGCTCCCGCATCAACCCCGCGGTGGGAACCCTTCCTCGACCTCTCGTTCATTGCCGGTACTGTAACGTCAGCGGCCGCCCGGCCCATGCGGGGGCTTAGGACGATGCCACCGTTCAAGCCACTACCTGGCTCGGCACCGGCTCGGCGAGCGCGCCGACCATCATCCCGTACTGCTCGCCGCGGTCGATCACCCGGAACAGCGTCTCGACCCCGCGGGCGTCCACCCGCACCGCCTCGAGCCGGCCGCGGAGCACGAACCCGACCGTGTCGGGCACCGCGCCCGCCTTGTGGACGACTGCCCCGGCCGGGTGGTGGGCGACGCGCGCGTCGCGGGCGACCTCCGCCAGCGCGTCGGCCGGCAGGCCGCGGAAGTACTCGTGGACCGCCAACAGTGGGAGCACGTCATCGGTCACGGCGGCGCCTCTCCAGTTCGCGGCGGACGTGGTCCCCGAACCCGTCCCGCGGGGCGGCGTTCGCCACGTCGGTCAGCTCCGCCGACCGGCGCAGATCCTCGAACGGCACGGTGCGGTCGAGCCGCCCGGCGTTGTATAGCGCCCGGTCGAGGTGGGCGTTGGCGATCACCCGCCAGTCGGGCCGGCACCGGCGGCCCGGGAGGCGGTAGAACGAGGTGGTGCAGTTCATGCAGACCCCGTGGTACCAGCGCGGCTCCGTAAGCAGTCCGTTCATCGCGTCGGCGTAGGCGAGGAACACCGCACGCACCTCGTCCGGCGGGGCGACCAGCTGGTACAGGTGCGCCGCCTGCTGCGGCGGGTGGAGCGTCCGGCGGAGGATCACGTCGCGCTCGTCGGCGGCCAGGTAGATAATCTCCTGCTGTCGGTAGAGGCTCGGGAGGAGTGCGTACCTCTGGCCCTTCCGGTAGCGCACCTCGACCGACACGCACAGCCGTCCGTCCGGGCCGAAGTCGAACACCAGGGCCGGGTGGCACATCCACCGCGAGCCCCAGTTGAAGACGAGAAGGTCCAGGCCGACGAGACGGGACAGGTGGTAGGTGCGGGTGTCGTACCGCGGCACGACCACGCCCGGAGCCGGGTAGTCGAAGTCGCGGACGGGGTGGACGGTGACGGCGTCGCCGTCGCGCGTGACGCGCGGGAGCACGGCCACGGCCGGTTCCCAGTCCCGGTCGTGGCTCGGCCGCTGCCGCAGCCACCAACCGAGGATGGCGACTTCGACCCCCGCCAGTGCTGCGAACGGTTGCCAGACCGGTTCCCACAGCAGGAGTGCGGCCGCGACACCGATTGCCCACACGGCCGCGCTCGCTCGCCCCCACCGACCGCCGCCGCAGGCGTCGTAGTAGATCGCCCCTGCTGTCCACAGCGCGGCAACCACGGCCGCCGCGACGGCCGACACCGCGATCGCCCACCCGAGAACGCCGTCCATTCGCGGTCCCTACCGGGCTCAGCCGCTACACTCGATCCTACCGCACATCCCCGCGCCCGGAGGCCGTCATGCGCTTCGTCCGCCGGCTGACCGCCGCCCTCCTCGGCCTACTCGGCACGACCGGGACGCTCCTCTGCGTCGCCGGGGTCGTCGGCATCTGGGTGCTCCACGCCGACCTCACGAACCGGGCGGACCGGGCGTTCGGCCGGGCCGGGGACCGGCTCGGGACCGCACGGGCCGAACTCACTCGCGCGGCCGACCGGCTCCGTCAGACCCGTGCCGAGGTCGAGGCGGTCGAGCGCCGTGAGGGGGACGCGGCCCCGCCCGCGGCGAAGCGGCGGGCGGTCCTTCCGCGAGCCTCTGCCGAGACCACGTCCGCCCAACTCGGGCAGGCACGGCAGTCGCTCGTGACCGCGGTCGAACTCGGCCTGGTCGCCGACGGGGTGCTCGACGTACTGGCCGAACTCTCGGTCGCGGAGCGCGTCGGCGTAGACACCGCCCGGATGCGGGAGGCGTCGGACCAGCTGTCCGACCTGATCCGCACCGCCGACCGGCTCGCCGCCGCGCTCCCCCGCGCCCCGGACGAGTCCGACGCCGGCATCGCCGACCGCGTGGGCCGCGTCGCCTCGACGCTCGACGAGGCCGCGGGACAGGTGGACGACGCCCGCGGGCGGGTGGCCGACTGGCACCGGCGGACCGTTCGCGCGCTGACGCTCGTCACCGTCGTCGCCACCGCGCTACTCGTCTGGATTGGGCTCGGACAAGCATGTCTGGCGTGGCAGGGCGGGTGTGGGGCGATCCGCCGGGTCACGCCGGCGCGTACAGCATGACGACGGACCGCGGCCCGGCCCGGTAGACCGCGCCGGGCGCGGGCGGCGCCGCCTCCCACTCCACGATGTCGTCCGGGCTGTCGAGCGACGTGTCGATCCAGCGCCGCCACGCCTTGTCGGCGGGGAGCTCGAAGTCGAGCGGCTCCCAGTACCCGTTCAGGATGAGGTGGAACACCAGCCCCTCGCCGCGCAACTCGCCGCCGAATGCGATGCTGTGCGAGTGCTCGCCCCAGTCCGGCTGGTGGAGCCGGGTACCGTGCCACGCCTTGCTCGCCCGGTCGATCATCTCCGTCAGGCTTTGCCGCTGTGCCTCGTGCGCCACGCTGCGCCGGACCCGGCGGGCGAGCAGCAGCTTCACGAACCGGTGGACGTCGGCGTGCTGCTCCAGGAGCGACCAGTCGAACCACACCGACTCGTCGTCGTGGCAGTAGGCGTTGTTGTTCCCGCCCTGCGTCCGCCGCACCTCGTCGCCCATCGTCAGCATCGGCAGCCCGAGCGACAGGAGCGTCGCCGCGTGGAAGTTCTTCACCTGCCGGGTCCGCAGCGCTTCGACCGCCGCGTCGGTGGTCGGCCCCTCGGCGCCGCAGTTCCAGCTGCGGTTGTCGTCCGCGCCGTCGCGGTTGCCCTCGCCGTTCGCCTCGTTGTGTTTGCCGTTGTAGCTCACGAGGTCGTTTAACGTAAACCCGTCGTGGCACGTCACGAAGTTGACGCTCTGCTCGGCCTCGCGGGCCTTGTGGCCGTACACCTGCGGGCTCCCGAGCATCCGGTCGGCGAACGGGCCGACCGACCCGGGTACGCCGCGGAAGAAGTCGCGGGCGTCGTCGCGGAACCGGCCGTTCCACTCCCGCCAGGCGTCGCCGACGAAACTCCCGACCTGGTACAGCCCGGCCGCGTCCCACGCCTCGGCGATGAGCTTGGTGCCGGCCAGCGCCGGGTCCGACTCGATGTCCCACAGCACCGGCGGGTGCGGGAGCGGGCGGCCGGACGGCGACCGCGACAGGATCGACGCCAGGTCGAACCGGAACCCGTCCACGTGCATCTCGGCCACCCAGTACCGGAGACTGTCCACGATCATCCGGCGGACGACCGGGTGGTTGGCGTTGAGCGTGTTCCCGCACCCGGTGTAGTCGGCGTAGCGGGCGCCGCGGTCGAGCATGTAGTACGTCGGGTTGTCGATCCCGCGGAAGTTCAGAGTCGGGCCGTCGTGGTTCCCCTCGGCGGTGTGGTTGTACACCACGTCCAGGATCACCTCGATGCCGGCGCGGTGGAGCGCCTTCACCATGTCGCGGAACTCGTCCACCGGACCGAGCGGGTCGCGGCGAGCGCTATAGAGCGGGTGCGGGGCGAAGTAGTTGACCGGCTGATAGCCCCAGTAGTTGACCCGCCCGGCCGGGACGGCGAGCGGGTCGAAGACGTGGACCGGGAGCAGCTCGACGGCGGTGACGCCGAGGTCTTGCAGGTAAGGGATCTTCTCGGCGAGCCCGGCGTAGGTGCCGCGGAGGTCGCCCTTCACGCCGGAGTTCGGGTGCGCGGTGAACCCCCGGACGTGCATCTCGTAGATGACGGTCCGCGCCGCCGGGCGGCGGAGCGGGACATCGCCCTCCCAGTCGTAGGCGGCGCCGTCCACAACCACGCCCTTCATCGCGGCGGCGGTGTTGTCGTCGGGCCGGCGGGCGGTGTCGGGGTGGTAGCCGGGCGGGATGACGACGCTGCGGGTGTAGGGGTCGAGGAGCACCTTCGCCGGGTCGAAACGGAGCCCGCGGTCGGGGTCGTGTGGGCCGTGGACGCGGTAGCCGTAGAGCTGGCCCGCTCGTACCCCGGGCACGAAGGCGTGCCAGTAGTGGTAGGTGTGGTTGCGAGCCGGATCGAGCGCGACGACGCGCGCGGGCGCGGTGTCATCGGCACGGTCGAAGAGGAGGAGTTCGACGCCGGTCGCCGTCCGCGAGAACAAGCTGAAGTTGGCGCCGCCGTCGCGGACGGTGGCGCCGAGCGGGGCGGGGAGACCGGGCGGCGGGTGCATGGCGGTACCGGGAGAAGGAGGGGAGCGGTCACGCGGTCGGCGCTACCCGGGGTCGGCCTTCATCGACTCCTGCAGGTCGGTCATCGCCGCCTGGCTGACCCGGAGGAATCCCTCGCGGGGGTGGTCCAGGTCGGCGATCATGTACAGTACGCCGGCGAACGCCAGGATCAGCCCCGCCATCGCCGGCGACCGGCGGGTGAGGGCCAGGCCCGACTGATACCCGACGGTCGCCATCGCGAGGGCGCCGAGGGCGAGGAGCCCGGCCCAGATGACGCCCGGGACGCGGCTCCGGACCGCGGTCTGCTTGCGCGCGGCGTGGAGGTCGATCGTGTTGTTCAGCGACTGGACGTAGAGGGCGGCGATCGGCCCGGGCCGCGCCTCGGCCGCCGCGACTGCGTCCGCCCAGAGCCGGCCGTGCAGCTCTTCCGACCGGGCGAACGCCTCTGTCACATTCCCGTCCCGGGCGCCCCGCACCCGGACGTCGACGTACTCGCGGAGCAGAGCGCCGCTGTGGGCGCGCTGCGGCTCGGGCAGGAGGCGGGCGCGGAGGTACGTCGTCCCGATGGCGTTGGCCTCGTCGAGGACCACCTGCCGCCGGGCCTCGAACCGGGCGGCGGCCGTCCCGAAGGTGAACGCGAGCAGGAACGCGAACAGGCCGAGGATCGACGCCGCAATCGCCCCGACCGGCGCCTCCTTCTCCGCCCCGGTGCCGGCCTGCCGCCACCGGCCGAACCGGTACCCGCCCTCCAGGGCGAGCCCGGCCCCCGCGACCAGCGCGGCGAACAGCAGCCAGAGTGGGAACCCGTCCGCGGTCATCGCAGTCCTCTCGGCTCAGCCCCCGGGGACTCCCGCCGCGGCCGGCGAGTCGGCGACGCGGCCGGCGCCGAAGTACGTCATCCGGTCGGCCCCGGCGCCGAACTGCGGGCCGAGGGTGGCGAACAGGTGCATCACCCGCGCGACCACGCCGGTCCACCCGGTCTGGTGGCTGGCCCCGAGCCCGGCGCCGTTGTCGCCGTGGAAGTACTCGTAGAAGAGGATCAGGTCGCGCCAGTGCGGGTCCGTCTGGAACACGTCCGTCCCGCCGTACACCGGTCGGCGCCCGTCGGCGTCGCGGAGGAACGTCGCGGCCAGCCGCCGGCCGATCTCCTCCGCCACCGCGTACAGCGTCATGCGGTTCCCGGAGCCGGTCGGGCACTCTACCGTGAAGGCGTCGCCGAAGTAGGCGTAGTACTGGAGCAGCGCCCGGATGATGAGCGCGTTCACCGGCACCCACACCGGCCCGCGCCAGTTCGAGTTCCCGCCGAACATCCCGGTGTCGGACTCGGCCGGCAGGTAGCCGACGCGGTACTCCTGCCCGCCGGCGCGCATCACGAACGGGTGCGCCTCGTGGTACTTCGACAGCGAGCGGACGCCGTAGGGGCCGAGGAACTCGTTCTCGTCGAGCATCTTCTCCAGCACCCGGCGCAGCTTCGTCTCGTCGAGGACGGAGGCCAGCCGCCGGCCGGCGACGCCGGGCGTGCGCGGGTCGTGGATCGCCGCGCACAGCTCCGGCCGGGCTTCGAGGAACCACCGCAAACGGTCGCCCAGTTCCGGGTGGGTGGCCAGCAGTTTGCCGTCGAACACCGTGGCGGCGCACAGCGGCAGCAGCCCGACCATCGACCGCACCTTCAGCCGCTCGGCCCGGCCGTCCGGGTGGCGGAGCACGTCGTAGAAGAACCCGTCTTCCTCGTCCCACATCCCGGCCTCCCCACCGAGGTGTGCCATGGACGACGCGATCCACAGGAAGTGCTGGCAGAACTTTAGAGTCATGTCGGCGTAGTCCGGGTCGGTCAGTGCCAGCTCGGCCGCGATCTGGAGCATGTTCTGGCAGAACAGCGCCATCCACGCTGTCCCGTCCGCCTGCTCCAGGTAACCGCCGGTCGGCAGCGGGGAACTGCGGTCGAACACGCCGATGTTGTCGAGCCCGAGGAACCCGCCTTCGAAGACGTTCCGCCCGGTCCGGTCCTTCCGGTTCACCCACCAGGTGAAGTTGAGGAGCAGCTTCTGGAAGCTGCTCTTGAGCCACTCCCGGTCACCCTCGCCGGTGCGGCCCTTCTCCAGCAGATAGGTGAAGATGGTGGCCCAGGCGTGGACGGGCGGGTTCACGTCGCCGAAGTTCCACTCGTAGGCGGGGATCTGCCCGTTCGGGTGCATGTACCGCTCGCGGAGCATCAGCCCGAGTTGCTCCTTGCCGAAGTCCGGGTCCACGAGCGTCAGCGCGAGGACGTGGAACGCCAGATCCCACGCCGCGTACCACGGGTACTCCCACTTGTCCGGCATCGAGATCACGTCGCCGTTGAACATGTGGTGCCACTGGTCGTTCCGCGGCGCCGCCTTGCGCGTCGGCTTGAACGGGTCGCTCCCGCGCTCCTCCAGCCAGCGGTCCACGTCGTAGTGGTAGAACTGCTTGCTCCACAGCATCCCGGCGAGCGCCTGCCGCATTACGTTCGCCCCGTCCTCCCCGACACTTGGGGGGATGACCGTCGCGTAGAACTCGTCGGCCTCGCGCCGGCGCGCGTCGAACACCGCGTCGAACGCGGTGCCGAACGGCCCCTGCGCCGAGCCGTTGGCCGCGGCCCGCGCCTCGGGCGAGACGGGCGACAGGCGCAGCCGGACGCTGCGCGACTCCCCGGGCGGGACGTCGAGGCGGTAGTGGGCGGCCGCCTTCGTCCCGACCTGCCCGGGGTTGACGGCGCCCGTGTGGCCGTGGACGACGTAGTCGTTGATCCCGTCCTTTACGAACGGGGTGCGGTTCGGGGTGCCGGTGAGGCGCTCGGTGTTGGTCTCGTTCTCGGTGAACAGGAGCGGCGCGTCGCCCTCGCAGGCGAGGAACCGCTCGCCGAGCCGCGGGTGCGTCGCCCGCACCGTGGCACGGCCCGGCGCGTCGGCGACCTGCCGCAGTTCCGGCCGCCCGCCACCGCCCCACGACCAGTCGTTGCGGAACCACAGTGTCGGCAGGACGTGGAGCCCGGCGGCGGCGAGGCCGCGGTTGTGGGCGGTGATCCTCACGAGCAGGTCGTCGGGCGCGGCCTTCGCGTACTCGACGACCACGTCGAAGTACCGGTTCTCGGCGAAGACGCCGGTGTCGATGAGCTCGTACTCGAACTCGGCGCGGGAGCGGGCGCGGTTCGTCAGGACGAGGTCGGGGTAGGGGAACGCCGCCTGCGGGTACTTGTAGAGGTACTTCATGTACGAGTGGGTCGGCGTGCTATCGAGGTAGAAGTAGTACTCCTTCACGTCCTCGCCGTGGTTCCCCTCGCTGTTGGTCAGGCCGAACAGCCGCTCCTTCAGAATCGGGTCGTTGCCGTTCCACAGCGCGAGCGCGAAGCACAGGCGCTGGTGGTCGTCGGACACGCCGGCGATGCCGTCCTCGCCCCAGCGGTAGGCGCGGCTGCGCGCCTGGTCGTGGGTGAAGTGCCCCCAGGCGTCGCCGGCCTCGCTGTAGTCCTCGCGGACCGTCCCCCACTGGCGCTCGCTGAGGTACGGCCCCCACAGCCGCCACGGCACGTTGTTGTCGCGGGCCTCGTCCAGCCGGGCGTGTTCGGCGGTCATCGCGAATCTCGGTTTCGGGGCGGGAGATTACGAGCGCTCTGACGGGGCGGGCGTGGGGGCCGTCGCGGCCCTGACGGCCAGCCCGAGCATGACCCATGACCACCCGCTGAACGCCAGGTCGATCCCGGCGAACGTGCCGATCACCCACAAGCTCGCCTCCGGCCAGTCCTGCCAGATCGACACGCCGAGCAACAGGCTGATGAGTCCGCTGACCGCCGTCCACCCGCGGCCGTGGTAGCGGTGGGTGGCGGCGTACAGCAGCCGGGCCGCGCCGCCGACGAGGAGCGCGACCGCGAGCATCAGCGTCAGTACCACGGCCGCCCGGAGCGGGTGCTCGGCCATGATCCCGCCGACCAGGACGTACAGCACGCCGATCAGGGCCGCGACGAAGAACCCCCGCCAGGTCCGGGCGAGGAAGGCGTTGATGACCTGCGCCACCCCGCCGACCAGCAACACCATTCCGATGATGAGTACCGTCGTGAGCGTGGCGAAGAAGCTGTACACGACCGCCCCGATCCCCGCGGCCGTGATCCCGGCGCCGAGGACGACGAGCCACACCCAGGCCCGGTGGAGCGCCCGCAGGTCCTCGGCGTGGTGGGCGACGCCCGGTTCGTTCGCGTGGCTCATGCGAGTCTCCGTTCGTGGTGGCGTGATCAGCCGACGTACGCGCCGCCGAGGAAGCTCGACTCGAACACCAGGTAGCGCTGGTACGGCACCGGCGTGCCGGTCGGGGAGAGCGCCGAGCCGAGGTAGGTGGTCACCACCGCCTGCGCCCCGGACCCGGCGCCGGCCAGGATGTCGGCCCGGCCGTCGCCGTCGATGTCCTTCGCCGCCACCGGCACACCGCCGCGGTTGGTCGTGTCGCCGGCGAAGAAGTTGCAGACCACCGTCTGCGTGCCGCTCTGCTGCGTGAGCGCGAACCCCGAGAGGCCGTACACGCGCGGGCCGCCGCCGGGGCCGCCGCCGCCGATCAAGTCGCCGAAGCCGTCGCCGTTCACGTCACCGACCGCGACGAACGCGCCGTTCCGCAACTGCTGCTCGAACAGGAAGAAGTCGCTCACCAACTTCTGGGGCGGAGCGTCTTGCCGTCGTAGACGGCGACGCGCGGGCCGCCGCCGAACCCGGCCGCGACCACCAAGTCCACGTTCCCGTCGCCGTTCAGGTCGCCCACGGCGGTGCGGGCGCCGCCGCGGAAGTTGGCGTCATCGATCCCGAGGAAGTCGGCGATGACGGTGCGGTCCTTGCCGCTGACGATCCGCACCCTCGGGCCACCACCCTCGTCCGGTGTGACGACGAGGTCCGGGAAGCCGTCGGCGTTGATGTCGCCCACGGCGAGGAACACGCCGCCGGTGAACGACGACTCGAACGCGAGCCCGCTGGCGATCACCGACGTGTCCGGGCTGACCGGGAAGTTGATCCCGCTGTACACCTTGATCTCGGCCGCCATCCCCGGGCCGGGGCCGACGATGATGTCGTCCACCCCGTCGCGGTTCACGTCGGCGGTGACGGCGCGGACGCCGCCGGTGAACCCGGTCCCGGTGCCGTAGGACTGGTACGGCGAGAACACCGCCAGTTGCGTGAACGTGGCTGCGGCGTTGACCGTGAACCGCGTGGGGCCGCCGGCGCCGGACCCGACCACGCTCAGTACCGTCCCCGCCGGGATCGGCGCCGGCGGCACCATCGGCGGGGGAGGGGCGGCCGGCGGCGGGGGCGGGCTGGTGTCCTGGAGCGTCCAGCCGATGTCGGTCATGGCGGCGAGGTCGAGCGCCGTGGGTGCGATCCGCTCGCCGTCCTCCAGGTCGGCGTCCATCAGCGTCCGCTGGCCCTGCGAGAGCGTGTCCTCGACCCACTCGTAGTTGCCGGACGTGAGCGGGACCGGGCCGCCGAACACCCCGACCGCCTGCGGGCCGAAGAACTGGTTGCCCGAGGCGATCCGCGCCCACGCCTCGCTCGACCCGAACCCGAGGAGGTGGAACAGCGACTTCTGGGTCGCGGTGTACAGGTCGAACTCGTCCGGGTTGCCGGGCGGCTCCAGCCCGAAGTGCCAGTTGTTGATGAGGTCGTAGGTGATCGACCCGCCCCACGGGCTGAAGTCGGTCGCGGCGGGGCCGTAGCTGTTCGCCTGCCCGCGGCCGAGGACGAGGTCGTTCCACGCGAAGCTGCCGGTCACCGTCCGGTCGCTCGACTCCAGGGGCAGCTCGCCGATCAGGTCGCGGGCGCCGACGAACACCACGATCGTGTTCGCCGGCACGAGCAGGTTGGTGACCTGCTCCGCCTGCCCGACCCCGCCGGGGCGGTCGAACTTCGCCGTCCACGAGTCGCCCGGGGTGCTCGGGAACGGGATCGCGGCGAGGGCGTCGGAGAACCGCGCCCCCACGTCGGCCGCGGCGGCGCGGAGGGTGGCGATGCGGTCCGGGTGGTTGGTGAAGAACCCGGCGGTGTCGAACCGGAAGTCGAACAGGACGTTGATCGTCGGGACCACCCGGTCTTCGAGCCGGGTGACGGTCAAGCAGCGGTGTGCGGTCATGGCGTGCCTCGGGCCGAACGTCGGGGTGCGGGCGGCTCCGCGGAGCCGC
>JAFKFQ010000705.1 GCA_017308215.1 bacterium
CCACTCGGCGTCGGGCATGAGCGGCTCGCCGCGGCCCGCGGCGTCGGCGGCCGCGTCGCGGGCCTGCTTCAGCACGGCGGCGTTGTCGCGCAGCCGGCGGAGCAGCACGAACCCGCGCCGCACGCCCACCCGCGTCTCGGCGGCGAGGGCGCGCGCGAGGGCGGCGAGCTGGTCCGGGCCGAGGAGCTCGGCGCGGAGCGGCGTGGGATCCTGGGGTGACGGGGTGGGGTGGGAGAGCGCGTCCGTTCGAGGCAGTTCCATTCGCGGAACGGTCTCCCTGGGCGAGCGATCCGTGGGTCAAAACTGACCCATTTCCTTGCAAACCGAGTGCCGGAGATGGCAATGACGCCCGCCAGAACCCGAGACGTGAGCAACGGGTTGGCGCCGATGTCGGGTCGGTGAGGCGGGAGCGCGAGGGACGGGGTATCGTTTCGGCGGTGGTGGATGGGCCGGTAACCGCAGGCGAACGCCTGCGGTTACCAAACCAGAGCCCGTCGCGCGAGTGGCGGCGGACCAGCCCGCTACGGCTTCTTGCGGGGGTCGGGGAGGGCGCGCTCGGTCGCCAGTCCCTCGTCGCCCTGTTCGCGCATCCAGCCCTCAAGGTCGGCGCGGAGTTCGCGCAGCCGGGCGGCGTGCGCCGGGTCGGCGGCGAGGTTCTGCAACTCGTGCGGGTCGTCCGGTAAATAGTACAGCTCTTCCGCCGGGCGCGTGTGGTAGCGGCGCACGACCGCCGCCGCGGCCGGGTCGGTCTTCGCCCGCGCCTCCCACGACGCCCAGTAGTCGCGGCCGTCGGCCTCGGCGTTCTTGCCGCGGTCGATGTGGGTGTGGTGCTCGGCCGCGGGGTCGAGGTTGCGGATGTACTTCCAGGTCCGCGTCCGCACCGCCCGGAGCGGGTAGCGGTTCATGTCGCCGTCGCCGCTGTGGGTGATGAACACCCGCTCGCGGTGGGCGGCGCGGGTGCCGCGGAGGACGCCGAGGAACGACCACCCGCTCAGCGTCGCCGGCGGGTCGCCCCCGAGCGCGTCCAGGCACGTCGGCAGCAGATCGACCCAGCTCACCAGCGCGTCGGACTTGGTGCCGGGGCGGATGCGGCCGGGCCACGCGGCGATGAGCGGCGTGCGCACGCCGGCGTCGTAGGCGTTCCACTTCCCGAACGGGAGCTGCGCCCCGTGGTCGCTGGTGAAGATGAACAGCGTGTCGCGGTTGAGGAGGCGGCGGGTGGCGTCGTAGAGTTGCCCGAGGTCGCGGTCGGCGTTCGCCACCCCGGCGAGATAGCGGGCGCGGGCGCGGCGGGTCTCCGGCGTGTCGATCAGCGGCGGCGACAGGGTGAGGCGCGCCGGGTCGGCTGTGAACTCGCGCGGCCACGGGACGTGCGGCCAGTTGGTGCCGACGAGCAGGCACAGCGGCTTCGTCGGCTTGCGGCCTTCGAGCCAGCGCACCGCGGCCGTCACGCAGTCGTCCTGGTGGTAGTTGAAGTGGCTGGCGTGGTCGAACCCGTAGTCGCGGACCTGCGCGTAGTGGGCGACCTTGCCGAACGCGACGACCTCGTACCCGAGTGCCCGGAAGTACGCCGGCCACAGCCGGACGCCGGCCCGCGGGCGGCTGTGGTTGAGCATCGCCCCGTTGCGCATCGGGTCGAGCCCGGTGAGCAGCGCGGCGCGGCTCGGGGCGCAACTCGGCGACGCGACGAAGGCGTGCGTGAGTGTGACCCCGTCGGCCGCGAGGTACGCCATGTTCGGCGTCGCCACGTCCTTGCCGCCGTAGGGCGAGCAGTCGGCCCAGCCGAGGTCGTCGGCAAGGAACACGACCAGATCGGGGCGGACGGGATCCTGGGCGCGGGCGGGGCCGGCGGCGAGGAGGACGGCGGCCGCGGCGAGGAGTGCGGATCGACGGCCGGAGCGCATGCGACGACCCAGTGAGAGCGGGGGGCGGCGCCGGCGGCCGCGGCTCACATGCTATCGCGCGGCGGGGGCCGGGGCGACGCCCCCCGGCCCGGGCCAGTCCGGGATCAGGCGGGAGTTGGTGAACACCAGCTTCACGCCGGTGGTCGGGTCGGGGGACAGGCCGGCGCACGTCGCCTCGATCACCACCCGTCGGCCGACCGGAACCTCCACGGTCAGCCCCTCGAAGACCGCGGTCGGGGCCATCGCCTGTACGGCCGCCTCCTGCGCCTTCCGCTCGGCCGGGTCGCTCGACGTCACCCGCGGGTGCTCCGGGGTGAGCGCCACGCCGGCCCCGACCCACCCCTTGCCCGCCGCCCGCACGCCGAACTGGACCCGCCACCGCTTCCCCGCGTACCGGGCGTCCGCCGCATCCGGGTCGGTCCGGTAGGCGTCGGCGATCCGGCGCAGCGGCGTGACCGCGGACTGAGTCTGGGCCGGCGGCCCACCCGGTATGGGGTTCCAGTGCGGATCGAGATCGCCGTCGTCGTGGTCGTGCGCCATCTGCTGCGCCCGCTGGTCGGCCTCCACCCGCACCGCCTCGACCCGGGCGACGTCCCGGCGCACCGCCGCCTGCCGACTGGTGAATAGCGAGTACCCGAGCCCGGCGACGACCAGCACGCCGAGTACCCCGCCGCCGCCGAGAAGCCACACCCACCCCGGGATACCGCCACCGGAGGCGTGGGCGCGGCGGCGCAGGTCGTCGTCCTCGTCGTCGGTGCGGTAGCTTTCGCGGCGCGGCATAGGGCGGCTCCGGGAGTACGACCCGAACGTAACCGTCCGAGCGAGACGGCGGTAGCTGATCGGGTGTTCAAAGCCGATGCCCGCCCTATCCCGGCTGCAACTTCCGACCTGTCAGTGACTTGCGACAACCATGCTGCCCGGATCGCTCGCACGATCATTGCAGGAAGCGGGGTACCGATCTCCCGCCCACCATAATCACGGTCCGAACGTCGCCACGGTTCGGCTTCCGCCGCCGGCGGCACCTCGGTATAGCCCACGGCTGCGTCCGCCCCGCGGACCTGAGGGAGCCCCCGCATGACCCGCGTGACGGCCTTCGCCGCCCCGCTCGCCGCCCTCGTCATCTGGGTCGCGGTCACCCCCGCCCAGACCGACGGCATCCACCGCTACATGTTCTCCGGCCGCGACCCGGTCCTCGTCCGCGGCCACGCGAACGTCCGGGTCGAGGTCAAGCAGCACGACGTCTCCAACCAGATATTCAAGAGCCAGCCGACCAGCGAGCACCTGCAGCTCGTCCTCGACGCCGCCACCGGCGACGCCGCGTTCGTGAACTACGAGTACCCGACGCCGCCGGCGCCGGTCACCCCGGCGCTCAGCGCCAGTGTGTGGGTGAAGGCGACGCGGCGCGGGGTGCAGTTGCGCGCCCGCGTGGTCCTCCCGAAGGAGCCCGACCCGGCCCGCCCCGAGACGCCGCTGACCGTCCCGATCGTCGGCAAGAGTTACGACCGCACGGGGTGGGACAAGCTCACCATCGAGAACGTGCCCGAACTGCTCGGCAAGCACCTGCCGGCGGTGCGGGCGCTGGTCGGCCGCGAGGTGAACACCGAGGGGGCGTACATCGACCGCCTCGTGCTGAACGTCTACACCGGCCCCGGCCCGGTGGACGTGTGGGTGGACGACCTCGACATCGGCCCCGTCCGCGCCGCCCCGGCGCCGGCCCCGTCCGCCCCCGGCGTGCCGACGGCGCAGTCGAAGGGCGCGCCGCTGCCGTTCCCGACGCCGGCCGGGCGGGCGCGGCAGGTCGAGCAGCGCGGCGGGCAGCTCCTCGTGGACGGGAAGGAGCACTTCTTCCGCGCGATCCTCCACACCGGCACGCCGCTCCACGTCCTCCGCGCCGCCGGGTTCGACGCCGTGTGGCTCCCGGCCGACGCCCCGCAGGCGCTCGTGGACGAGGCCGGGCGCGAGGGGTGGCTGGTCATCCCGTCGGCCCCGCCGGTGGACGAGGCGCACGTCACCAGCGGCGTCGCCGGCGGGCTGCTCGACGCCTTCCGGCGGAAGTTCGTCGCGTCCGACGTGCTGTTCTGGGACCTGGGCGGTGGGCTCACCGACGACCAGAAGCAGCGGGAGCGGGTGCAGCGGACGGTGAACGAGGTCCGTGCCGCCGACCGCCGCCGCCCGCTCGGCGGCGACCTGTGGGACGGGTTCCAGGCGTACTCGCAGACGCTCGACGTGGTCGGCGCCCACCGCTGGCCGCTGTTCACCAGCCTCGAACTGAGCCACTACGGCGACTGGCTGGCCCAGCGCCGCCAGCTCACCGGCATCCGCCCGGTGTTCTGGACGTGGGTGCAGAACCACGTCCCCGACGGCTCGCCGGTCGCCGCGGCCGGCGCCGGCCCCCACGCCGAGCAGATCCGGCTGCGGCTGAAGGAATCCAACGACCGCGAGTTGCATCTGCGCTTGCTGCGCTTGC
>JAFKFQ010000276.1 GCA_017308215.1 bacterium
TGGGCGAGGCGAGCATGCGCACCAGCACCTCGCCGCGCCGCGGCTCGGCGGCGGGGATTTCGCGCAGCTCCAACACCTCGGCGGGCGGGCCGGTCCGGTCGAACACGACGGCGTTCACGCAACTCTCCTCGGGACCGGGGTGTTGTATGACCCGCGCGCGCAGCCCTACAACGAAGCTATGATGGGGTGAGCGGGCGAAGGGTGGAACCGCCGCACCGCTTCCACCACCCCTTCACCCGCTCACCCCGTCATAGCCGCGCGATGGACGCGTTCTTCGACCGCTTCTGGCAGGACATCGCCGGCTGGCTGCTCCTGCTCGAAGTCGTCGTCACCGCCGGCACGCTCCTCGCCGTGCTACACCTCAAGCGCGAGCCGATGTCGGCGATCGCGTGGTGCCTCACGGTCATCCTCCTCCCGCTCGTCGGGCCACTGCTGTTTCTGGTGTTCGGCTACCAGACGGTGACGCGACCGATCGTGCGGCGGAAGACCCGCAAGAAGGCGTACCGCTCGATCGCCGCTGGCGCGCCGCTGGAGGCGAAACCGGGCGACGACGCCCCACCGGTCGTGGTGCCGAGGCGGTGGGAGGTGCTGGTGCGACTCGGCCACCACGCCGACGGCTACCCGGTCACGCCCGGGAACCGCGTCGAGCTGTACCACCACGGCGAGCCGGCCTACGCGGCCATGCTCACGGCCATCGACGCGGCGAAGCACCACGTCCACATCGAGTTCTTCATCTTCCGCGGCGACGGGTCCGGCCGGCGCTTCATCACCGCCCTCGTCGCCGCAGCGCGGCGCGGGGTGGAGGTCCGCTTCCTGTACGACTCGCTCGGGTCGCACGGCATGTCGCGCCGGCTCGTGCGCGAGCTCGTGGACGCGGGCGGCAAGGTGACGGGCTTCCTGCCGCTGCTCAACCCCATCTACCGCTTCCGGGTGAACCTGCGGAACCACCGCAAGATCGTGATCACCGACGGCCGCGTCGGCTTCACCGGCGGGCTGAACGTCGGCGACGAGTACCTCGGCAAGGTGGAGCACTTCGGCTACTGGCGCGACACGTTCCTGCGCCTCGAAGGCCCGGCGGTGGAGTCGCTCCAGCGCGTGTTCCTGGAGGACTGGCACTACGCCACCGAGGAGCCGGTCCGCGGGCCGAAGTACTACCCCGAGCCGGTGCCGCACCCGGGGACGAGCCTCGTCCAGATCGTCCACTCCGGCCCGGACGCGGAGTACAAGGCGATCCGCGAGACGTACTTCGCCGGCATCCTCCGCGGCCGCAAGCGCGTGTGGATCGCCAGCCCGTACTTCGTGCCCGACTCCGGTCTCCGCGACGCGCTCATCCTCGCCGGCCGCGCCGGCGTGGACGTGCGCTACCTCGGGCTGTTCCGCCCCGACCACTGGCTGGCGTTCCTCGCGGCGCGGTACTACTGGGCGGAGCTGATGGCGGCGGGGGTGAAGGTGTACCAGTACGGCCGCGGCATCATGCACAGCAAGTACATGCTCGTGGACGGCGAGTGGGCGTCGGTCGGCACCGCGAACTTCGACAACCGCAGCCTGCTGCTGAACTACGAGGTGAACGCGATGGTCTACAACCCGGTCGTGGTCGCCGAACTGGAGGAGCACTTCCTGCGCGACCTGGAGTGGGCGGTACGCATCGACCCCGAGCAGTTCGCCCGGCGCCCGTTCATCGCCAAGCTCGCCGAGAACGCCGCCCGGCTGCTGTCGCCGGTGTTGTGACCGCGTATCCTGACCCGGCCGACGGGAGGGACGACGTGGATCAGCTCTGGGCGCCGTGGCGGATGTCCTACGTGACCGCGCCGAAGAAGGACGACACGGCGCCGGGCTGCTTCCTCTGCCGCGGTGTCGCCGCGAACGACGACCGGGCGAACCTGCTCGTCCACCGCTCCGAACTGTCAGTCGTGGTGCTGAACCGCTTCCCGTACAACACGGGCCACCTGCTCATCGCCCCGAACGCGCACAAGGCGCGGCCCGACGAGATGACCGACGCCGAGTTGCTCGACCAGCAGCGCGTGCTACAGACGATGCTCGGCGTCCTCCAGAAGCGGATGAACCCGGACGGGTTCAACGTCGGGCTGAACCTCGGCGCCGCGGCCGGCGCCGGCGTGCCCGGTCACCTGCACTGGCACGTCGTGCCGCGCTGGAACGGCGACACCAACTTCATGCCGGTCCTCACCGACACGAAGGTCATGGTGCAGTCCCTCGACGCCCTCTACGACCTCCTCGCCGCCGACCTCACTTCCCGGTAGCCTGCCATGCGCCCCGCCGCCCTCCTCTGCGCCCTCGTCGTCGTGTCCGCCGCCCGAGCCGATCTCCCATCGCCGCGGTTCGACCGCCTCGCGCCGCTCGGCGCCGCGGCCGGTTCGACGATCGAGGTCGAGGTCGCCGGCGCCGACCTGGAGGACGCGACGAAGCTCCTCTTCGACCACGCCGGCATCACCGCCGAGCACGTCAAGGACAAGAAGTTCAAGGTGACGGTCGCCGCCGCAGTCCCGCCGGGCACCTATGACGCCCGCCTGGTCGGCCGCTACGGCATCACCAACCCGCGCCTCTTCGCCGTCTCGACCGGATTGGCCGAACTCGCCGAGAAGGAGCCGAACGACGAGCCGACGCTGGCGCAGCCGGTGCCGGTGAACACGGTCGTGAACGGCACATCCGACCAGGGGAAGGAGGACGTGTTCCGCGTCGCGGTGCGGAAGGGGCAGCGCGTCGTCGTCGAGTGCTTCGCGCAGCGGCTCGACTCGCAGTTCGACGCCACGCTCACCGTCTCCGCCGCCGACGGCCGCCCCGTCGCGTCGAACGGTGACTACTTCGGCCGCGACCCGCTCGTCGAGTTCGTCGCCCCCGCCGACGGCGATTACCTCGTCACGCTGAACGACCTGTCGTTCCGCGGCGGGCACCCGTACCGGCTCGTCGTCACCGACCGCCAGCACGTCGAAAACCTGTTCCCGCGGGCCGTGCAGGTCGGGCAGCCGGCGCTGGTGCAAGTGTTCGGCCGCAACCTCGGCGGCAAGTCATCCGGCCTCGCGCTCAACGATCTGCCGCTCGACGTGATCCCGGAGACGGTCGATCCGCTGCGCGACATCTTCACGCGCGGCCGCTTCCGCTTCACCGACCACCCGACGGCGCACAGCGTCCTGCCGACGGCGGCGACGTGTACGCTCACCGGCTTCCAGCACCGCGGCGTGCCGCTGCTGGTCACGGACACGCCGGTGTCGCTCGAACAGGAACCGAACGACGACCCGAAGACGCCGCAAAAGCTGATGATCCCGGCCGTCGTGAGCGGCCGGTTCGACCGGGAGCGTGACGCGGACTGGTACCTGCTCGAACCGACGGAGGGCGGCCCGTACAGCTTCGAGGTGTACTGCGAGCGGATCGCCGGGCGGGCCGACCCGTACCTCGTCGTGCTCGACGAAAAGGACAACCGCGTGGCGGAGCTCGACGACTTCGGCATCCGCACCAACGCCTTCGACGGCCACCTCCGCGACCCGGCGGGCACGGTGAACCTGAACGCCAAGCAGAAGTACCGCGTGCTGGTGCAGGACCGCTACCGCCGCGGCGGCCCGCGCTACCAGTATGTGCTGACGGTACGGCGGCCGGTGCCCGACTTCTACCCGGCGGTGATTCACCACCAGAACCCCGGCCCCGGCGGCACGACGGTCCGCAAAGGCGGCACCGCGTACCTCGACGTGGTGGTTCACAACAAGGACGGGTTCACCGGCCCGTTCACAATCACCGCAGAAGGCCTGCCGAAGGGGTTGCACGCGGCGCCGACGACGATCACCGGCGGCGACCGCGGCGTGCTGGCGCTGTGGGCCGACGCCGACGCCGCCGACTGGACCGGCCCGCTGGCGCTGACCGCGACCGCCAAGCGCGGCGACGACCCGCTCGTGCGCGAGGTGCGACCGTACACGCGCGTGTGGAACAGCACCGACCTGAACAGCAGCCGGCCGACGCGCGAGCTGGTGGTGGTCGTGGCCGACACCGCCCCGTTCGCCGTCGCCCCGCTCGCCGACCGCATCGAGATCGAGGCCGGCAAGAAGACCGAACTGCGTGTGAAGTGCGACCGCCGCCAGCCCGACTTCAAGGCGGCGGTGAACCTGACCGGCCTGACACTGCCGAACGGGCTGAAGGCGGCGACCGCATCGATCCCCGAAGGCCAGACCGAGGCGACGGTGACCCTGGAGGCCGCCGCGAACGCCCGCCCCGGCGAGCACACGATCGCACTCCAGTGCCAGGGGCAGGTGCCGTTCAGCAAGGACGCGAAGGCCGCCACCCGCCCGAACACGCTGGTGACGACGCCGAGCCGGCCGGTGACGGTCGTGGTACGGGCGGCTCCGGGAAAGAAATGAGCACCGGCGTTCCTCGCATTGCAAGGAACGGGTTGTCTGTTTGCAGTAGGAGGGTTGACTAGTGATTGAACACGAACTCCTTGCTGTTCAGCACCGCCCATAGCACGTCACGGAAGAACTCGGCCCGGTCCGCCGCCTGCCCGCGGAACGTCGTGATTCGTGCCCGCTCGTCCGCATTCGGGACGCGACCGAGCGTGCGGAGGAACAGCGCGTCCACCAGCTTCGCGTCGTCCTTCTCCGCCGCCATCGCCCGCGCCAGCCAGCCGGTCGCGTTCGCCACCTTCCCCGTCGTCGCGTCGCCGCCGACGAGGTGGAGCACGCCGAGGCGCCCGGGTCCGGCACCTGCACCGCCCGCGTGCCGAGCGGGTAGCCGTCGAACCGCTCGGGCACGCCGGTCGCGTCGCTGATGGCGTCGAGCAACACCTCGGCGGGGAGGCGGCGGGCGTAGTAGTGGGAGTGGTAGCGGTCGTCGGTCGCGTTCCCGGCGCGCGTCGCCGAGGACAACTGGTACGCCCGCGACGTGAGGATCAGCCGCATCAGGTGGCGCAGGTCGTACTTCTTCGCCACGAACTCGGCCTTGAGCGCCGACCACAGCGCCGGGTTCGTCGGCGGGTTCGTCGCCCGCAGGTCGTCCACCGGCTCGACGAGGCCGACGCCGAGGTAGTGCCGCCACACGCGGTTGACCATCGCCCCGGCGAACGCCGCGTTCCGCGGGTCGGTCACCCACTTCGCCAGCGCGAGGCGCGGGTCGTCGCCCGGCGCGGTGTCGGCGGCGGTGCGGTCGAGCGGGCGGGCCTTCATGAACTGCCCGGTCCGCGGCTGCGTCACCCCGACCGGGTTCTTGTTCTGGTTCTGGTCCGGGTGCGTCACCCGCAGCGTCGTCGGCCCCGCCTTCGCCTCCTTGCGGTCGAGCTTCACCCGGCTGAAGTACGCGGCGAAGTGATAGTAGTCGTCCTGCGTGTAGCGCTCGAGCGGGTGGTTGTGGCACTTCGCGCAACCGATGCGCGTGCCGAGCAGCGCCTGGGCGATGGATTCCGGCGCCTCCGAGTTCTCGCCGTGCCGGTGCTCGCCGACCGTCACAATGTAGTAGCCGACCGCCGGGTTCTCAGCGTTGCTGCCGGTAGCCGTGAGCACGTCGCGGGCGAGTTCGTCCCACGGGCGGTTCGCCGCCACCTGCTCGCGCAGCCACAGGTGGAACTGCCGCACGCCCTTCACACCGCGCACGTCGTGGTCGCGCTCTTTGCGGTTCTGGAACAGGTCGCCGAGTTGCAGCGCCCAGTAGTCGGCGAACTCGGGCGACGCCAGCAGTGCATCGACGCGCTTCTCGCGCTTCTTCGGGTCGGTGTCGGCGAGGAACGCGGTGACTTCGTCGGGCGTCGGCAGGCGGCCGCAGGCGTCGAGCGTGGCGCGGCGGACGAACTCGGCGTCGGTGCAGTCATCGGACGGCTCGATGCGCAGTTCCTTGAGCCGCGCGAACACGTGGTCGTCGATGGCGTTGTTACGACCCTGGAACCGCTTCTCGTCGACCGGCCGGTCGTGCGGGATGGTGAAGGCGGCGACCGCGACCTCGGCCTGGAACATCGCCCGCACCGCCGCCGACCCCTGCCGCACCGCCTTCGCCTCGCCCGTCGGCGACACCGAGACCGTGCCGGCGTCGTTGGCGTCGAACTTGGTGAGCCACGTCACATCCTTCTTCGTGCCGTCGGCGAACGTGGCGGTGGCGACGAGTTTCGTCATCTCGCCGGCCTTCACGACCTTGCTGGCGGGCGTCACTTCGAGCTTGCTGAGCACCGGGTCGCTCTTGCTCGGCCCGGAGGCGCCGGCCTTCACCCACGCGAGTAGCGTGTCGTACTCGCGGCTGCCGACGGCGAACAACCGCCCGCCCTCGTGCGGCACCTGCCCGGTCGCCTTCTGGAGCAGCAGGCTGTCCTCGGGCTTCGCCGGGTCGATACGACGGCCGTCGAACTCGCGGGTGAGGTAGCGGTGGTCCTGGTCGGGCGCGTAACCGCGGAGCGACAGGCGGAAGCCGTTCTGCCCGCTCCCCTTGCCGTGACACGCCCCCTGGTTGCACCCGGCGCGTGTCAGGACCGGCACGACCTCGTTGAGGAACGACGGCGCGACTTGGGCGCGGGCCGACGGGGCGACCGCCCCCATGACGAGCGCGACGGCGAACCAGCGCATGAAGGCCTCACGGCGGCGGGCGGGAAGGGAGCCTGGCGGGGATGCAACCGCATTGAGTTTACGCGATCAATTGGGGGCGAGCAAGCAAGGCGGCCGGCTGGCTCCGGCGTGCGGAAACGCCACGCGGCGGCCGTCGGCCGCGCATCGCTGCACGGTCCGGCGGCCGCCGGTGGGTGAGGTGTCGGGTTCCGGCGTGGTGCCCCAGCCGGCCGCTCGTGCCGCGGGGGTCGCAGGGTTGCCCCTGCTCGGTCGCCCGGACGACCGCCCCCGCGGGCGCACCATAACAGTGCACCCCGCGCGGCAAACGGACTGGGGAGGAAGACACAGTCCGGGTGTGTGCGCCGAGTCCGAAACTCCTGCCGCGGTCCGGGCCGACAACAGGGACGGTGGGGCCACACCCGACACCTCACGCCCATTAGGCAACGGGCGGTTGCCTGCCCGCGCCCGCCCGGGGTCGTGTCGCACGCCCTCTACCCTTCGGCGTTGATGCGGTCCACCAACTCGCGGAGGCGGCCGATCTTGTGGCGGTCGAAGCGGAAGCGGAGGCGCGGCAAGTTCTTCAGCGCCGGCTCGTTCGCCTCCTCCGGCAGCGTCTCGACCTGCTCGAACGTACCCCCGGCCAGGATGTCGGCGAAGTCGCGGCGGACCTCGGCCATCACGCCATCCGGGAGGCGCTTCTGGAGGCGCAGCAGCAGGTGGCCGCGGACGTAGCGCATGCTGTGGTACACGCGGTAGAACTTTGTCACCTCCACCACCGCGTCGTCCACCGAGTCCGTCACCTTGTACAGCGACAGGTCCGCCGGCGAGATGTAGCCGCGGTCGAACAGCTGTTCGCGGATGAAGCGGTCCCACGCCGCCCAGTACGTACCGCCCGGCTCGTCCACAAGCACCACCGGGAAGATGTGCGACTTGCCCGTCTGCACCAGCGTCAATGCCTCGAACGCCTCGTCGTGCGTGCCGAACCCGCCGGGGAACAGCACCGCCGCGTCCGACTCCTTGATGAACATCAGTTTGCGGGTGAAGAAGTAGCGCAGCGTCATCAGCTTCGGGTCGCCGTTGACGACCGGGTTCGCCGACTGCTCGAACGGGAGCATGATGTTCAGCCCGAAGCTGTTCTCGCGCCCCGCCCCGACGTGCCCCGCCTCCATGATGCCGTTGCCGGCGCCGGTGATGACCATCCACCCGTCGGCGGTGATCTTGCGGCCGAACTCCTCGGCGGCCTTGAACGTCGGGTGGTCGGGCGGCGTGCGGGCGGAGCCGAACACGGTCACCTTGCGCCGCCCGCGGTAGCCGGCAAACACCTTGAGGCAGTAGCGGAGCTCGCGCACCGCGGTGGCGAGGAGCTTCACGTCGCCGCGGCCGGCGCGGTCGCGGAGGAGCTTGTCCGCGGTCTCCTTGATCTGCGAGACGTACTCGTCGGCGGCCGGTTCGCTGTACGCCGGCCGCTCGACGCCCGGCTGGTCGGGCTCGGTGAGGGCGTCGAACGGTGTCTTCGGGGCCGGGTCGGGCGCGGGCATCGCGTGGCGCCTCCGGAAGAGGGGGGCTGGGTGTAGAATACCAGTGCGGGCAAGCGACGCGCGGTGTCGGACGTGACACCGCGGACGCCGCCCCGGGTGGAACCCGAGGCTACACGTCGGCGTATTCCCGCACGCGGAGTACCGAGCCACCGACCCGCCGGGATTTCGCCCGGGAGGGGGTGGTGCGTAGCCCCGGGTTCCCTCCGGGGCGGCGTCGGGCGACAAGTCGGCTCCACTCCCCCACCGACCCACGTTCCTTCCAACCGAATCGTACCGTATCCTGGATGGTGTCCCCGGTGGAGGTCCGTGCCGATGAGTCATGCCGTCGTCGAGCCGCCGAGCGAGCGGGTGGCGCACCCGCACCGGACGATCGAGAACGTCCCCGGCCGGCTCGGCCCCCCGCCCGTCAATCGCGTTCTCGCCACCACCGGCCTGCCGTGGACGCGACGGTTGTCGAAGGCGGCGCTGTTCATCCCCGCCATCCGGCACTGGGAGAATCAGTTCCTCAAGCACAACGACGACGACCTGAAGGCCGCCAGCATGGCCCTCCGCGGCAAGGCCCGCGGCAAGTGGAACCTCGACAAGCTGCTCCCGGAGGCGTTCGGCCTCTGCTCCGTCGCCATCCAGCGGGTGCTCAACATCCGCCCGTTCGACGTACAACTCGCCGGCGGCGTCGTCATGCACTTCGGCGGGCTGGTCGAGCTGGCGACGGGCGAGGGGAAAACGGTCACGGCCAGCTCGCCGGCGTTCCTGAACGCGCTGGTCGGCAAGGGGTGCCACGTCACCACCGTGAACGACTACCTCGCCAAGCGCGACGCCGAGTGGATCGGGCCGGTGTATGAGAAGCTCGGGCTCACCGTCGGCGTGTTGCAGCAGAAGATGGACGACGGCGTGCGCGTGGCCGCGTACAAGGCCGACATCACCTACGGCACCGCCGCCGAGTTCGGGTTCGACTTCCTCCGCGACCGGCTCAAGCTCCGCGGCGGGCAGGCGCAGGCGGCGCCGTTCTGGGCGCCGTTCATGGGCGGCGCCGGCCCCGCCAAGATGGACCCGCGCGTCCAGCGCGAGCTCCACTACGCCATCGTGGACGAGGCCGACTCCATCTTCGTGGACGAGGCGAAGACCCCGCTCATCATCGCCAACCCGACGCGCCCCGCCGAGGCCGACGAGCAGGTGGTGTTCGTGTGGGCCGACAACGTGGCCCGCGAGATGCGCCGCGACGAGCACTTCACGCTGAACCTGAAGAAGGACAAGATCGAGATCACCGACGCCGGCCGGCACCTCGTGCGCTACTCCAACCCGCCGACCGGCAAGAACGCGAAGGCGATGGACAAGCTACTGGAATCGGTCGAGAAGGCGCTGCACGCCTACTACCGGTTCGCCCGCGACCAGCACTACATGGTCAACCCGAAGGACGGGAAGATCGTCATCATCGACGAGGGGACCGGCCGCCCGATGCCCGACCGGCACTGGCGCGACGGGCTCCACCAGGCGGTCGAGGCGAAGGAGAAGGTGCAGATCAACATGCCGTCGGACCACGCGGCGCAGATCACGTTCCAGAACTTCTACCGCCTCTACGCGAAGCTCGCCGGCATGAGCGGCACGCTGCTGCCGAACTTCTGGGAGCTGCGCAAGGTCTACCGCCGCTGGACGACGAAGGTGCCGACGAACCGCCCGAGCAAGCGCGAGGTGTTCCCGGACCAGGTGTTCCCGACCGAGGACGCCAAGTTCGACGCGGTGGTGAGGAAGACGCAGGAGATGCTGAAGAAGAACCGCCCGGTACTGATCGGCACGCGGACGGTGGAGGCGTCGAAGAAGCTGAGTACGAAGCTGTCGCGGGTGGGCGTGGTCCACCGCGTGCTGAACGCCGAGCAGAACGAGGGCGAGGCCGAGGTGGTGGCCGCCGCCGGCCAGCCGGGGACGGTGACGGTGGCGACGAACATGGCGGGCCGCGGCACCGACATCAAGCTCGGCGAGGGCGTGGCGGAGGCCGGCGGATTGCACGTGATCGGCACCGAGCGGCACGAGGCGGAGCGGATCGACCGCCAGCTCCAGGGCCGCGCCGGCCGCCAGGGCGACCCCGGCAGCGCGCAGTTCATGCTCTCACTCGAAGACCAGCTCCTCGAAGGGCTCGGCACGGGAAAACAGCGGGAGCTGATGGAACTCGGTCGCGCCGGCGGCAACCGCAACTGGGACCAGTACGCGCCGCTGTTCCGCGTGGCGCAGCAGCGGATCGAGCGGAAGCACTACCGCCAGCGCCTCGACCTGATGAACTACGACAAGCACCGCCAGGAGATGCTGCAAGACATCGGGGCCGACCCGTACGTGGACTGACACGGTTGGCGAACGGCCGGCGTGAGCCGGCTGGTCGTTGGTCCGGGTGCCGGACACAGCGACCGGTCACCCGGCTCGTCCGCTCGAGCTCCCGGACCAACACCAGCCGGCTCACGCTGGCCGTTCGCCCGAAGCGTACCGCCCACCTACCCCCGCACCGCCCCGCCGTTCACCCGAATCGTCTGCCCCGTCAGGAACGCCGCCGCCGGCGACGCCAGCCACACGGCCGCCGCCGCCACATCTTCGGGCAACCCCCACACACCGAGCGGCGTCTCGCGTCGGACCCGCTCCTGCCACGCCGGCGACGCCGTCTCGCCCCAGGCGGTGCGAATCCACCCGGGCGCGAGGCAGTGGACGCGCACCTCCGGCGCGAGGCTGAGCGCGAGCGAGCGGGTGAAGCACATCACAGCCCCCTTCATCGCCGCGAACAGTTGCCCGCTATCGCCTTCCATGCCAGTCTCGGCCTGATCCCAGCCGACGGTCAGGATGACGCCGCGGCCGCGCTCCTTCATGCGGGCGCCGAGGGTACGCCCGAGCCGCATCGTAGCCTTCAGATCGACCGCGAGGAGGGCGTCGAGCTTCTGGTCGAACGACCACTTCGCCGCGTCGCCGGTGAGCGTGTCGGCGCCGGCGTTGAGGACGACGACATCGAGCCCGCCGGACATCGCCCACGCCTCGTCCGCGAGCCGGTCGCAGGCGGCGGGGTCGGACAGGTCGACCGCGATGTGCTTCCCCACGTCGGCCCGGCGGCCGTGCGTGATGACGCTGGCGGATTGGAGGCGGAAGGCTTCTGCGACGGTGGCGCCGATGCCGCTTGTGGAGCCGGTGACGAGCGCGGTAAGACCGGCGAGCGTGGCTGTGACGGGCGGCTCGGGCGGCGGCACCAGGCGCACGTCGCCCGTCGGCACAGCCGCGCACAACTCACAGACCGTCTTTCCGAGCGTCGGGTGAACCGCGTCCCCTGCGATGGCGGCAAGCGGGATCAGTACGAACGCCCGCTCGTGCAGTCGCGGGTGCGGCACAACGAGATCCGGGGTGTCAATCACCCGGTCGCCGTAGAGAAGCAAATCGAGGTCGAGGGTGCGCGGCGCGTTCACGCCGGTGCGGACGCGACCGAATTGGTGCTCGATGCGGTGGAGCAGTTTAAGAATGTCATGCGGGTCGCGGTCCGTCTCGACCGCGGCGGCGGCGTTGAGGTAATCGCCGCTCCCGGGCGGGCAATCGACGGGTGCCGTCTCGTAGTATTCCGAGACGGCCAGTACCCGCAGCCCCGGCTCGGCCCGCAGGCGACGGACGGCGGCGTCGAGCGCCGCCCGCCGGTCGCCGAGGTTGCTCCCGAGACCGAGGTACGCGAGTGGCATGGCAGAAGGGAAAGTCGAAATCCGAAGCACGAAAGTCGAAACACAAACACCGGGTTTCGAATTTCGTGCTTCGGATTTCGTGTTTCTCGGTTCCGGCCGTTACTTCTTCTTCGCGTCCTTGCCCGTCGCCGCCTCGCCCTCGGCGGCTTCCTTCTTCGCCTTCTTCTTCAGCACCACCTTCGTCACCCGCGTCTTCGGGATGCCGAACGGGCTCTGGTCGGCCTTGAACGCGCCGTTCTCCAGCATCTTCTCGATCCGCTCGGCCCGGGTCATCACGCAGCGCGTGCGGTTCATCCCGCCCTTGCGCTTCAGGCTCTTGTCGATGC
Organism: bacterium; assembly: GCA_017308215.1. GTDB lineage: Bacteria > Planctomycetota > Planctomycetia > Gemmatales > Gemmataceae > Urbifossiella. The sequence goes on from JAFKFQ010000276.1 coordinate 12,081, forward strand.
TCATGGCTTCGCCGGTGGTCAGTTGTCAGTTATCAGTTGGCAGCCGGACGCGCCCCGCCGCAACCGCGAAAGGTGATACTATGAACGGCACGCCGACCGGGCAACCGCCGGCCTGGCTGCCAACCGCCAACCGTCAACCGACAACTCCCGACCCATGCACGTGACGCTCGACTACGGCCGCACCGGCCTGGACGTGACCCTCCCCGCCGACCGGCTCATCGCCCCGCCGCTGGCGCTCCGCCCGGCCGACCCGCTCCCGGACGCCGCCGCCGCCATCGCCGCCGCCATCGCCAACCCCATCGGCTCGCGCCCGCTCGCCGAGATCGCCCGCGGCAAGAAGACGGCGTGCGTCGTCGTCTGCGACATCACCCGGCCCGTGCCGAACGCGCTCATCCTCAAGCCGTTGCTGAAGACGATCGAGGACGCCGGCGTGCCGCGCGACGGCATCACGATCCTCGTGGCGACCGGCCTCCACCGGCCAAACGAGGGCGACGAGTTGGTCGAGCTCGTCGGCGCCGAGGTGGCGGCGAACTACCGCTGCGTGAACCACTTCGGCAAGGATCAAGCGTCGCACGATTTCTTGGGGACGACGGCGAACGGCGTCCCGGTGTGGATCGACAACCGCTACACGCAAGCCGAGCTGAAGATCACGACGGGCCTGATCGAGCCGCACCTGATGGCGGGGTACAGCGGCGGGCGGAAGGTGATCTGCCCGGGCATCGTCGGGCTCGAAACCGTGCGCGTGTGGCACGGGCCGAAGTTCCTCGAACACCCGCGGGCCGACGCCGGCATCGTCGAGGGGAACCCGGTCCACTCCGAGAACACGCTGATTGCGAAGATGGCCGGGTGCGACTTCATCGTGAACGTGTGCATCGACGGCAAGCGCCGGGTGACATGGGTCGGCGCCGGCGACATGATCGCCGCGTGGGAGGCGGGCGTGGCGTTCTGCCGCGAGACGGTGAAGGCCGGCGTGCCGGCGCCGTGCGACGTGGTGGTGACGAGCTGCGCGGGGTACCCGCTCGACACGACGTGGTATCAGGCGGTGAAGGGCCTGACCGGGGCGTTGCCGATCGTGAAGAAGGGCGGCACCATCGTCATCGCCGCGAGCCTGACCGAAGGGCTCGGCAGCCCGGAGTTCCAGCAGTCGCTCGCCGAGTACGAGGCGGCGGGGAAGTACGACCGCCCCAGTGAAACGGACACGTGCGAGATGGACGAGTGGCAGTTGGTGATGCTGAAGAAGGTACTCGCCCACTGCCGCGTGAAGGTGGTGACGAAGGGGCTACCGCCGGAGGTGCTGACACGCTGCCGGGTCGAGCCGGCGGCGAGCGTCGAGGCGGCGGTGGCGGAGAGCCTCGCCGAGCACGGCCCGACCGCCCGGCTGGCGGTGATCCCGAAGGGGCCGTATGTGCTGCCGTACGTGATGGGTGCGTGATTGATGTAGGGGTGAAGGGGTGAGCGGGTGAAGGGGTGACGACACAACGCTGTCACCCCTTCACCCGCTCACCCCTTCAAGCGTCGCATCAGACGCCCAGCGGAGCGCCGGTCCGCTCGGCCGACGCGACCGGCGCCGTCGCAGGGCGGGCGGCGTCGCGGAGGATGTCGGCCTTCACCCGGCGGGTCAGCTTGAGGACGTAGGCGGCGTCGCGGAGAAGCTGCTCGGCCTCGGCGGTCCGGGCAACCGGGGCGGTCTTGGTGGCGTTGATAACCGGGGTCATATGCGGCTCCTTGCCGGTTGGTTTCGGTTGTAACTGTCGCTTACGACCGACAACTAAAGCAGGGGCCGTGCCACTCGCGCTGGCCCTCGCGCCGACCCGCAACAGAATTCCTTCAACACGTGGCTACGACACCACTTCCGTCGTCGCATATTCTTGGACCATATCGCTCACCGTGGGGCGGCGATTGTAAGACCTGCGACTTGAGGGAAAGGGTACAATCGGCGGGGAAGGAGCTTCCATTACCACCGCCCCCACCGGCCCCGGGAATGCCCATGTCTCCTGGTCCCACCCCGACCCCGTCGGACGAACCTGAACCCGTCCCAGCCGCGCCCGCGCCGCCGACACCGTCGCCGGATTCGATCTACACGGCCGACGAGATTCGCGCCGAACTCGTGCGCCTCCGAACGACGCCGGCCGGCGGTGTGGCGGCCAACCCCGCACTACTCTTCGTCGCTTCGCTCGCGCTGTTCGTAATGAGCGTCGGCCGGGACGCGACCACGTCGGTGGCCGCCCTCGTGGCCGTCATCTTCCTCCACGAGACCGGTCACTACCTCGGGATGCGGGCGTTCGGCTATCGCAACGTGCGAATGTTCTTCATCCCCTTCTTCGGCGGCGGAGCGAGTGGGATGAAGGAGACGGCGCCCGCCTGGCAGGAGGCCGTCGTACTCCTCCTCGGCCCGGTGCCCGGGCTGGTCGTCGGGCTCGTCCTGGCCGCGAGCGGTGCCGCACACCAGGAGCCGTGGGTCTACGACCTCGCCTTCACGCTGGTCGTGCTGAACGCCTTCAACCTGCTCCCACTCTTCCCGCTCGACGGCGGCCGACTGTTCGAGGTTCTGCTGCTCGCCCGGCGGCCGGCGGCGACGGCGGTGTTTCGGCTGCTCGCGGTGGCGGGGCTCGGGCTGATCGCGTGGGACGCCGGCTCGTGGGTGCTGGGGGTGCTCGCCGGGCTCATGCTCCTCGGCACGCCGCTCGCCAGCTCCCAGGCCGGCGCCGCTGTGGGATTCCGCGCCGCGTACCCGGACGCCGCGGACACCCCGGAAGGGCTCCGCGACGACCAGCTCGCCGACCTCGTCCGGCGGGCGCAATACCAGGGACAGACCAAGCCACGGCCGCTGGCGCAGCTCGCCATGTGGGTGCGCGACGTCCACGCCCAGGCGACGACCGACCGCGCGGCCGGGTCGACCGTCGCGTTCTTCGTAGGCATTTACCTGATCGCCTGGGTGACGGCATTGGCCGGCGTCGTCAACCTCGTCGTGCTACCGGCCGGGCCGGACGAGGGTGAGCCGCCGGCCGTTCGGGCGGAATAACCTCTCCGCCCGGGCGTTCCGCTCCGCCGGGATTGTGGGTAGAATCGGTCGGCCTCTCCGCCCCACCCCGGAGTGCGACCTTGAGCCCGACCCGCCGCGACCTGTTCGCCGCCGCCGCCAGCCTCGGCGTCGGCACCACGACGTTCCACCGCGCGCTCGCCGCCGAGGCCGCCGACCTGCCGACCACCGTCACCGCCGAGATGGTCCGCAACGCGGAGTGGGTCGCCGGCATCGAGTTGACCGACGAGCAGCGGCGGCAAGTCGCCGGCGGGCTGACGAACGCGCTCCGCAACGTCGCATCGCTGCACCAGGCCCGGGTCGGCAACGACGTGCCCCCGGCGCTCCACTTCCTCCCAGACCCCGGCCGCCCGGCCGCCGGCAGCCGCGGCACACTCGCGTTCACCCCGCCCGCCGCCGACCGCCCCGCCAACGACGACGACCTCGCGTTCCTCCCGCTCACGAAGCTCGCCGCCCTGCTCCGCGAGCGCAAGGTCACTTCGACCGACCTGACAAAACTCGCCCTCGCCCGCCTCAAGAAGTACGACCCGGCGCTGAAGTGCGTCGTCAACCTGACGGAAGAACTCGCGCTGAAGCAGGCCGCCGAGGCCGACCGCGAAATCACCACCGGCACGCCGCGCGGGCCGCTCCACGGTGTCCCGTGGGTCGCCAAAGACCTCATCGCCTACCCCGGCTACAAGACGACGTGGGGCGCCGCCCCGTTCCGTGAACAGACGATCGACGCGAAGGCGACCGTCGCCGACCGCCTCGACCGCGCCGGCGCCGTGCTGGTGGCGAAGGTGACGCTCGGCGCGCTGGCGATGGGCGACCAGTGGTTCGGCGGGATGACGCGCAACCCGTGGAACGTCCGGCAGGGGTCGAGCGGGTCGTCGGCCGGCACCGCGTCGGCCGTCGCCGCCGGGTGCGCGACCTACGGCATCGGCAGCGAGACGTGGGGGAGCATCGTGTCGCCGTCCACGCGCTGCGGCGTCACCGGCCTGCGGCCGACGTTCGGGCGCGTCAGCCGGCACGGGTGCATGGCGCTCAGCTGGAGCATGGACAAGCTCGGCCCGATCGCCCGCACGGTCGAGGACTGCGCGCTGGTCTTCTCCGTCATCCACGGCCACGACGGGCTCGACCCGACGGCGGTGACACACCCGTTCACGTGGCCGGCGCCGCGGCCGGTGCGCGAGCTGCGCGTCGGCTTCTTCGAGGACTCGACGCCCGACGACGTGAAACAGGTGCTCACCGACCTCGGCGTGCGCCTCGTGCCGTTCCGCCTCCCGAACGGGCTGCCGGTCGGCGCGCTGTCGATGATCCTCGAGGTGGAATCGTCGGCCGCGTTCGACAACCTCACCCGCGCCGGCACGACCGAGGGGCTGAACGGCTGGCCGAACACGTTCCGCCGCGGGCGCTTCGTGCCGGCGGTCGAGTACCTGCGGGCGCAGCGGGTGCGCACGCTGCTGATGAAGCGGATGGCCGAGGCGATGACCGACGTGGACCTGTACGTCGGCGCGCCGGACAACGGGCTGCTGACGAACCTGACCGGCCACCCGGTCGTGTGCCTGCCGAACGGCCTCCGCCGCGGCGCCGGCGGCGTGGAGACGCCGACGAGCCTGACGTTCACCGGCCGGCTGTGGGGCGAGGCGGAATTGCTCGCGGTGGCGAAGGCGTACCAGGACGCGACCGGCCACCACCTCCGCCGCCCGGACATGACGCGGGTGACCGCCGAGAACGCCGCTCCTCCGAAGCCGTAGCGCGGGCTTGAGCTTGAGCCACGCCGGCCGCGCGGGTATGACGGGCGACCCGCGGAGGCGCCGGATGCGCGAACGGTACGACACGCTGCAGGCGTTGCGCGGGGCGGCCTGTCTCCTCGTCGTGGCGTTCCACCTCGGCGGGGAGGAGGCCCGGCTCGGGCTCGGGTTCAACCCACTTAAACCCGTCCGCTGGTTCGGCTATGCCGGCGTGGATCTGTTCTTCGTCCTGTCCGGGTTCATCATCGCCGCCACCACCCGCGCCGACCTGGGGCAGCCCGGCCGGTTCCCGTCGTACCTCTTCCGCCGGGCGTGGCGCGTCTACCCGATCTACTGGGTGGCCCTGGCCGCCGCCGTCGCGGTCCACGCGGTACTGAGTCCCGACCCGGTACTCGGCCCGGCGCCGGCGCGCGAGGCGACCGACACCCTTCTCCTTCTCCCCACACCGGGTCAGCCGCGGTTCCTCGCGGTCAGTTGGACGCTCACCTACGAGCTGATGTTCTACCTCGCCGTCGGCGGCCTGTTCCTTCTGCCGGCGCGGGCGGCGGTCCCGGCGGTCGGCGCGTGGGCGGGTCTGGTGGCGGTCTGGTCGGTCGCGGTCGGGGCGGCACCGGCCGACCCGTACCTCGCCCTCCCCGTCTCACCGTTCGTGCTCGAGTTTCTGGCCGGATTCCTTCTCGCCCGGTTTCCGGTGCGGCTCGCCGGCCGAGGGGCGGTCGCGCTCGGGCTCGCCGCCGCCGGCTGGTGCGTCGCGGCGCTGGCCGTCGCCCACGACCCCGACCCGGACCGGCTGGTGAACGACCCCGCCCGCCGCGTCGCTGTCTTCGGCCCGGCGGCGGCGCTGGCGGTGCTGGCCGCGACCGGGTGGGAGCGCGGCGGCGGGCGGTGCGGGCTTCGGTGGCTCCGCCGCGTCGGCGACGCCTCGTATTCGGTCTATCTGCTCCACGTCACCGGCCTGGTCGTCGGGCTCTACCTGTCGATCCGTGCCGGGATGACACACGGGAAGGCCGGTCACGTCCTCTGGCTCGGGCTGATGTTCGCCGCGGCCGTCGGCCCGGGGGTACTCCTCCACCGCTACGTCGAAGCGCCGCTCCTGCGCCTCGGTCGTCGGCGGCCGGCCGCGCCCCCCCCGACGGCCGTCCCAACTCCCCCGGCGCGCCGGGCGGCGTGACCGCCCTGCCCCACACGCCCGCCTCGGGGATGGGCGGCGAGCGTGGCGTACTACGCCGTTGTCTGGGTCTGCCCGCCAGCCGCGGAATAGCTCTCGACGAGTGCCCGCGGGGCGCCGATGTCGATGACGTGAACCTCGCCCACCCACGCCGCCGCGCCGGGCGCGAGGAAGCCCTTCTTCGGCGCGACGAACGTCGCGGTGTGCGCGGCGCGCACGGCGCGGCCGAGCGGCTCGCCGGTGTCGCAGTCGAGGCCGGTCGGCACGTCGATCGCCAGCACCGGCTTGTTGCTCGCGTTCAGGAACGGGAGCAGCTCGTCGAACGGCGATTCCAGCGGCCGCGTGAGGCCGGTGCCGAACAGCGCGTCGACCACCCACCCGGCCGCCTGCACGTCGGCGACGAGTTCTTCCTTCCAGGCGTTCCCGGGCGCGTCGTTCGTCTTCAGCGGGCGGGCGTGCGCCCACACCTCGGCGTTCGTCGCGCAGTCCGGCGACAGCTTGCGATCAACTGCCGCCGCGGCGCGGGCGAACCCGAACTCGCGCCCGGTCTCGGGGCGGACGAGCCACACGGTCACCGGCCAGCCGCGGTTGTCGAGGTGGCGGGCGACGACGAACCCGTCGCCGCCGTTGTTCCCGGGGCCGCACAGGATGAGGGTCGGGAGGCGGTCCGGGTTGAGACTCGTGAGGAGTTCCGCGGCGCCGCGGCCGGCGTTCTCCATGAGGCAGACGCCGGGCATCCCGAATTCCTCGACCGCCCGCCGGTCGAGGTCGCGCCCCTGGGCGCGGCTCAGTGTGAACGACATGACACGTACTCCCGGCGAGCGATCGAGTGAGTCAGCCGCCCGACTTTCGCCCCATGTTACTGACCCGCAAGTAGTCGAAGTTGCCTCGTTAGGCCGGGGCGCAAGCCCCGGTGGACTTCGGGATGTCACCGACACTCCACCGGGGCTTGCGCCCCGGCCTAACGGCGCGGACCACCTGCGGATCGGTAGACGGGATAACCGGACGAGCAGGATGCCGAACCAAGCAAAAGGCCCGGCTCGGCATCCTGCTCATCCGGTTATCCTGTCTAATATTCGGCCGAGAACAATCATCGCCGGACGCGCAGCCCGTGGCCTTGCAGCGCGGCCTCGACCTCGTCGGCGTTGATCCAGGGCAGGTCGCCGGGGATGGTGTGCTTGAGCGCCCCCATCGCGCCGCCGTACTCGACGCCCTTCCCCAGGTCGCCGTCGAGCATGCCGTGGATGAGCCCTGCCGCCAGCGCGTCGCCGGCGCCGAGGCGGTCCACGCTCTCGACCTCGTACCACGCCGATTCGTAGAGTTTCCCCATCGTATACCCGACGGCCGCGAACCGGTTCCGCCACACCAGCGGCGCCTCGCGGCGCGTGCCGGCCACCGCCTTCACCCCGAAGCGCGAGATCAGCCCGTCGGCGACCGCCGGGAAGTCGGCGCCGGTGATCCCGAACAGGAACTCGGCGTCGGCCTCGCTGGCGATGAGCAGGTCGCACAGGGGCAGGAGTGCGCCCATCACCCGCGCCGCCTCCTCGCGGGTCCACAGCTTCGCCCGGTAGTTCAGGTCGATGCTCGTGCCGACGCCCGCGGCCCGCGCCGCCGCCAGTGCGGCGCCGACGGCGCCCGCCGCGCCCGCGCTCAGCGCCGCGGTGATACCGGAGACGTGGAACCAGCGTGCCCCGGACAGGACCGCCGGCCAGTCGAACGAATCCGCGGCGGCGCGCGAGACCGCCGAGTCCTTGCGGTCGTAGAGGATCGAGCTCGCCCGCGGCGCGGCGCCGAACTCGAGGAAGTACAGCCCGCAGCGGCCGTCGGCCGCGTACTGCACGTGCCGGTCGGACACGCCCGCCTCGCGGACACGGTTGGCGACGAGCTTGCCGAGCGGGTTGTCCGGCAGCAGCGACGCCCACGCCGCCGACCGCCCCAGCCGCACGAGCCCGACGGCCGTGTTGAGCTCGGCGCCGCCGACCTCCAGGTCGAGCGACCGGGCCTGTTCGAGCCGCTGGAAGTGGGGCGGCGCCAGCCGGACCATCACCTCGCCGAACGTGACGACATCGACGGACATGGTTCTCTCAGAATCCTGGCGAACGGCCGGCGTGAGCCGGCTGGTCGGGGTGGGGTGCCCGGGGCAACAACCAGCCGGCTCACGCCGGCCGTTCGCCTTGTGCATTGCGGTACGCCTTCACCACGCCGCTGTACTCGCGGGCGAGCGCGGTGATGCGGGCGAAGTCGCCGGCCGCGACCGCCTTCGGTTCGACGAGCTGACTGCCGACGCCGAGGCACACCGCGCCGGCCTTCAGGAACTCGGCCGCCGTCGTGAGATCGACGCCGCCGGTCGGCATCAGCTTCACCTGCGGCAGCGGGCCGCGCAGCGCTTTGAAGAATGCCGGCCCGACGATCTCCGCCGGGAACACCTTGACGATGTCGGCGCCGGCCTCCCACGCGGCCACGACCTCGGTCGGTGTGAACGCCCCGGGCATGACCAGCTTGTCGTAGCGGCGGCACATGCGGATCACGTCGAGGTTCAGGCTCGGTGCGACGACGAACTCCGCGCCGGCGAGGAACGCCGCCCGGCACGTCTCCGGGTCGAGCACGGTGCCGGCGCCGAGCAGCACGCGGTCGCCGAGCTGCTTCTTCGCCTCGCGGATCACGTCGATCGCGTTCGGCACGGTGAACGTGACCTCGGCCACCGTCACCCTGCCGTCGGCGAGCGCCTTGACGACCTCGACCAGCGGGCCGGGGTCGGAGAAGCGGACGACGGCGACAATGCCGCAATCGAGGACTCGGTGCAGGTCGTGTTCGCGGCTCATGCGGGGATTGTAGGTACGGAGGCCGTGGGGCGGCCGGCCCACGGCTTTCCCGCGGAACAGGAACGACACCTGCGTGCCCTCGGAACCCGACCCACGCCGCCGCGTCGGCCCCGGGCCGGCGTGCCGGTCGTCTTCGTCATCAGCGGGTACGGCCGAATCCCGTCCCGCCCCTGCCGCCGCCCGACCGCGGCCGCTAGAGTGTACCGGGCCGTGCCCGCCCGGAGACGCTCATGCCCCGCCGCCTGCCCACCCTCCCGATCGCCGTCGGCCTCGCCGTCGTGTGCCTCGCCGTCGCCCGCCCCGCGCGCGGCGGGCCGGACGAGCAGGTCACGGTGGCGGTGCCCGCCCAGGAGTACCAGCGGGTCGAGGTCGAGTTGGAGGGCGGCGGCGCGGTCGAGGGCGTGCTGAAGCTCCAGGCGGTGCCGCTGCGGACCGACACCGGCTCCCGGGTCATCGACATCAAGCACGTCCGCCGGGTGACGTTCCAGCGCGACCCGCAGGGCAAGTCCGAAGACCTCGTCGAGCTGACGACGAAGGAGGTCGTGCGCGGGCGGGTGACGGCGGACGCCTTCCCGGTCGAGTCCGGCGGGTCGGTGAAGGCGTACCCGAAGGCGGAGCTGCGCGAGGTCCGCGTCCGGGTCGCACACCCGCACTCCCTCACCGCGATCCTGCTCGGGCTCCTCACGCTCACCGTGATGGAGGTCGTGCTCGGCGTGGACAACGTGATCTTCCTGGCGATCGTGTCGGCCCGGCTGCCGCGCGAGCAGCAGCCGAAGGCCCGCCGCATCGGCCTGGCGGCCGCGCTCGGCACGCGGCTCTTGCTCCTGTTCTCGCTGACGTTCCTGCTCGGGCTGACGGCGCCGGTGTTCACGCTCCCCGACCTGCCGCTCGTCCACGACCTGGAGGCGCGTGAGGTGTCGTGGCGGGACATCATCCTGTTCGGCGGCGGGCTGTTCCTGATCGGCAAGAGCGTCTTCGAGATGCACGAGAAGATCGAGCACGCGAAGGCCCACCGCGAGACCGGCACGCCCCCGCCGACGAACGGCACGGCGAGCTTCGCCAAGACGATCGCCACCATCGCCGTCATCGACATCGTGTTCTCGCTCGACTCGGTCATCACCGCGGTCGGAATGGTCGAGCAACTGTGGGTGATGGTCGTGGCGATGGTCCTGGCGATGGGGGTGATGCTGGCGTTCGCCGGGCCGATCAGCGACTTCGTGGACCGCCACCCGACGGTAAAGGTACTGGCGCTGGCGTTCCTGATCCTGATCGGCGTGATGCTCGTGGCCGAGGGGCTCGGGCAGCACATGAACAAGGGCTACATTTACTTTGCGATGGCGTTCGCGGTGGTGATCGAGTTCATCAACATGAAGCTTCGCGGGCCTGGGAAGGCGGCCGCGGCGGCGCCGGCGGCCGTGCCGCACTGATCGGGCAAGCGGTCGACGGCTCCGGTTTGGTAGCCGCAGGCTTTAGCCTGCGTCATGCCGAGCGCAGGCTAAAGCCTGCGGCTACCGGCCAATAGATCACCGCCGAAACGACACTGGCCCGGGCGGCCTCCGGCGGATCACAGGAGTGCCACGCGACCGTGACACCGCCCAGGGCTCTCGCCCTGAGCTCGCCCAGGCGCCCTCCGGGCTGAAAACCCGAGCCGAAACCCAAGCCACCGGCCGGCTCACGCCGGCCGCTCGCCTTGCGAAGCCTTCGCCCCCGGGATGGGGCGCCCCATCTCGCGGAGCAGCATCTTCATGTCCTCCCACGTGTCCTTGCGCATCGCCGACCCGCCCGACGACTCCTCACGCAGGAGCGCGGACGGGTGGTACGTGCAGATCACCGGGATGCCGCGGTAGTGGTGGACCCGGCCGCGCATCCGGCCGATGCCGAGCGTCGTGTTCAGCACGTTCTTCGCCGCCGTCGCGCCGAGGCAGACGATGTACTTCGGCCGCACCAGCGCGAGCTGGCGGTCGAAGAACCCGCGGCAGTTGTCGCGCTCGTCGGTCGTCGGGGTGCGGTTGTTCGGCGGGCGGCACTTCAGCGTGTTACAGATGTACACTTCGGCGCGCTGGAACCCGCACGCGGCGATGATCTTGTTCAGCAACTGCCCGGCGCGACCGACGAACGGCTCGCCCCGCGCGTCCTCGTCGGCCCCCGGTGCCTCGCCGATGAAGCACACGTCCGGGTCCACCGGGCCGACCCCGAACACCGTCTGCGTGCGCGTGCCGAACAGTTCCGGGCAGCGGTCGCACTTCGCCACCTCGTCCGCGAGCACCACGAGTTCCTGGCGTCGGGCGGGCGGGCCGTCGGGCACCTGCTCGGGCGCGGCGAACAGGTCGGCGGGCGCCGCGAGCGCGGCGGCGTCGGGCGGGTGCGGCACGGGCACGCCCCGCTTCACTGCGTCGCGCACCGGGGGCGGCGGGAGCGCGAGCGGAGCGCCCTTCGGTACGAACTGCACGCCCGCCGCCTTGAGGGCTTCGAGGTGCATCATGATCTGGCGCGTCAGGAACGCCCGGGCGTCGTCGGTCACCGGTCGAACCCCCGCAGGTCGAAGAGGCGGTCGAAGTCGGACGGCCGCTCGTGCGGCGACTTCCCGGCGAGTCCCGCGTCCACGAGCGCGAACACGATATGGCCGACCGCCTCGCTCGTGTCGAGCCGGTGAGCCCGCATCAGGTCGATGACCTCCGGGTCGCGGCCGCGAATGAACTGGGCGAACTCGACCGCCGAGAACGTCGTCTGCCCCGCCGGGCGGCTCCGGGAGCAGTCGGCGAGCAATCCGGCGACGATGAGCACCGCCCCGTCATAGACGCCGAGCCGGTCCGCGACCGCCTGGTACTGGCGGTACTCGCGCGGCTCGTAGGAGATGAACGAGAACGCCCCGAGGAACGTGACCGGGCCGACCGCGTCCCGCCAGTCGGGCTTGAGGCGGTAGTCGAAGTGGAACACGCACGCCACGCCACCGGGGGTCGTGATCCGCCGGTCGGCGGCCGCGGCGAGCGCGAGCGGGCCGAAGGTTTCCGCGAACGTGATCTCGGAGATCAGTTCGGCGAGCTGTCGCGCCGGTGGGCCGGGGAAGTTCGTTTCCAGCCGCCACGGCGGGTAGAACCCGAGGCCGAGTTGGCGCTGGAACGGCGACGGCTCCCAGTGGACCGGCGCCTCGGGCACGTCGAGCGCGTCGTACTCCTCGGTGAAGTACGCGTCCGCCTCGTCCGGCCCGGCGAGGTCGCCGGCCCAGACGGAGACGATGCCCGTGCGTTCGTAGCGGACCGGAGGGGGCATGGCGAATTGCTTCCTGAGCCCCGGTTCGGCCGCCGCTTGCGGCCTCGCGCTGTAGCGCGAGGCCGCAAGCGGCCGGTCACTTCGCGCCGACCATCGCCTTCAGCCGATCCAGGCCGACGCGCTCGCAGTAGTCGCCGAAGAGTTCGCCGCCCTGCCGTTCATCGCGGAAAGCGGTGAAGATCGTCTTCAGCTTCGGGGCGATCTGCTCGATCGGCACCGAGTCCTGGAGCTCGCTGTTCAGCCGCCGGCCGAACGAGTCGCCGCCGATGTACAGCGTGTACTTCGTGCCGCCGCGGCCGACGAGGCCGACCTCGCTCTGGTACGGCCGGGCGCAGCCGTTCGGGCAGCCGGTCATGCGCACGCTGATCGGCTCCTTCTCCAGACCGAGCTCGGCGAGGATCGGCTCGAGCTGATCGACCACGGCGGGCATCGACCGCTCGCTCTCGGTGATCGCCAGCGGGCACGTCGGGATCGCCGGGCAGGCCATGCTCCACTTCTGCACTTGGGTCAGCCCCTCCGGCCGCGGCACCCCGTACTCGCACAGCAGCGAATCGACCGTCCCCTTGTCGGCGGCGGCGATGTCGCACAGGAGCACGTCCTGCTGCGTCGTCACGCGCACGCCGCACCCGACCTTCTTCACGATCTCGCGCAGGCCGGCGCGGAGGCGGAACGAGCCCTCGTCCTTCACGCGGCCGTTTTCGACGCTCAGGCCGAGGAACCACTTCCCGTCGCCCTGCGGCTGCCAGCCGAGGTGCAGGTCGAGGCCGGTGATCGGCGCGTCAACGGGGGGGCGGAACGGCGTCTTCAGGTAGTCGCGGGCGAAGACCTCCCGGAACTTCTCGACGCCCCAGTCCTTCATCACGTACTTCAGCCGCGCCCGCTTCCGGTCGGCCCGGTTGCCGTGGTCGCGGAACAGCTTGATGATCCCCTCCGCCGCCGCCACCACCTCGTCCGGCTCGACGAAGCACACCGGCTGCGCCAGCAGCGGGTACGTGTCGGGCTTCGCATTGCTCTGCCCCTGGCCGCCGCCGGCGTACAGGTTGTACCCGACCGGCTTGCCGTCCGCGCCGCGGATGCAGAGGAAGCCGAGGCACTGGGCGAGGATGTCGGTGCAGTTGTCGTCCGGCAGCGCGAAGCCGACCTTGAACTTCCGCGGCAGATACGTGTTGCCGTAGATCGGCCCGTGGTCCTTCGGGCCGGCCGGGGCGGCGACCTTCTCGCCGTTCACCCACATCTCGTGGTAGGCGTGCCCGCCGGCCCGCGGCGCCAGGTGCGCCGCCACGGCGAGGGCCAGTTCCAGCATCTGCTTCCGCGCCGGGTCGTTGATCGGCGCCGGGCACGTCACCACGTTGCGGTTCACGTCACCGCACGCCCCGAGCGTCGAGACGAGCGCGTCGTTGATCCCGCCGATGATCGACCGGAAGTCGCCCTTCAGGATGCCGTGGAACTGGATGCTCTGCCGCGTCGTGAACCGCAGGGTGCCGTTGGCGTACTGCTCGCAGAGGCGGTCCATTTCGAGGTACTGGTGCGGCGTCAGCACCCCGCCCGGCAGCTTGAGCCGGATCATGAACATGTACGCCTTGCCGACGCCCGCCTTGTCGCGCTTCTTCCGCGCGTCGCGGTCCTCCTGCTGGTAGCTGCCGTGGAACTTGATGATGTTCTTGGCCTCTTCCGACAGGTGATCCAGCGCCGGGTCGTTGAGTTCGGCGAGAATCTTCCCGCGCAGAAACTGGCTGTTCTCCTTGATCGCCTCGACCGGCGACAGCTTCGGCTCGGCGGGCGTGTCGGTGGCGGGCGCAGGGGCTGTCTGGGTGGACATGGTCCGTCGGTTCCTGAACGCGGGACTCTACTGCATCGTCGGATGCGATACGTGTGTTGTAGCGGAACCGGCCGGAATCGGAAGCGCAGTTCCCCGGCAATGTTTATCAGAAAAGTCAAGTATCGCCGCCGGAAGAACCGACACCTTGACCCGAAAGGCGGTTAGAGCAAGGCGGAAGGCGGTGAAGCATCACCCCGGATGGGTCCGATGAAGGGAGGCGAACCGGGCGGGTGACCGCCCGGACTTCGAGGCTTCGAGGACTCCGCGTGAGTGACCGCACCGCCTCGCCACCGACCCTCGGGTTCCTCAGCGTACAGCAGGAACCTGCGGGCTGGGCCGGGTATTACCTCGTGACGAACGCCTGGGGCCGTCCGCTCGAATTCCGCCTGTCGTCCGCGGTACAGCCCAACCGCGTGCAGACGGCGCTGTACGGCCCGACGCTGCTCGACTACCTCCACGCCGACGTGATCGGCAAAGCCCTCGTGGAGAAGACGGGCCTCAAGCCCGACCTGATCGTCACCGATTCGCCAACCGTCCTCGCCCTCCGCTCGCGGGTGGAGGTGCCGGTCGTGGCGCTGCGGCCGGACGCGGCGGTCCTGCCGCCCGAGACGCGCACGCTGACCCACCCGCGGGCGTCGGTCGCGCTGCTCCTCCCGGCCGCGTTCGCGGCCGACGAGTCGGCGCTGGTGGCGAAGCTCGACGCGGTCGACCCCGCGGTCGACCTGGCGGAGCCGTTCACGCGCATCCGCGAGGCCGTCGCCGAAACCCGCAAGCTGGGGGTGAGCGGCCGTGTCGCGTGACGATGAACTCGACCCGCCGCCGGTCCCGGTCGAGCTGCTGAACGCGCTCATCGACCAGCCGGCGGCCGCCGACCGCGCGCCGGCCCCGGTGGTCGATGTGCTGCCGCTCCCGCGCTTCGACCGGCCGCTGGAAACGGGCGTGCGCGAGGCGCGGCTGCTCACGGACTCGCCGTGGGTCCGCTCGGCCGGGCAATTGACTCTGACGGTGACGACTGAGGGCTGGAAGTTCCCCGCCCCGCCGCCCGAGTACACGCCGCCACCGCGAATGGCGTCCGAGCCCGCGATCGGGAAGCACGCGGTCGATCTGCCGACGCTCCCCGACGACCCGAACGCCGCAGCGAAGGCGCGCATCCGCCCGAAGCCGACGGCGGACACGGTGCTGTTCAAGGACCGCCTGCTGCTGCTCCTCCAACCGCCGCTCGACGGCCTGTTCGACGGCCGTCAACTGGCGGTGCCGTTCGAGCCATTCCCGTACCAGCTCGAAGGGATCGCGTTCCTGATGCCGCGCCACGCGGCGCTCCTCGCCGACGAAATGGGGCTGGGCAAAACCGCGCAGGCGATCCTGTCGCTGCGCCTGCTGTTCCACCAAGGCCAGATCCGGCAGGCGCTGCTCATCTGCCCGAAGCCGCTGATGCACAACTGGGCGCGCGAGCTCAAGCTGTGGGCGCCGGACCTCCCCTACGAGCCGTTCGACGGCGACGCCGAGCAGCGGCGGACGACGTGGCTCGTGTCGAACTGCCCGCTCAAGCTCATCAACTACGAGACCCTCACCCGCGACGCCGACCTCGCCGCCGACCCGCGCGTGTACTTCGACGCCGTCGTGCTCGACGAGGCGCAGCGGATCAAGAACAAGGAGTCGAAGACCGCCCAGACGGTGCGCTCGATCCGCCGCGGGCGGAGCTGGGCGATCTCCGGCACGCCGGTCGAGAACAGCCCCGACGACCTCGTGAACCTGTTCGCGTTCCTCGACCCCGGCCGCATCCCGCCCGACACCCCGCCCAAGCACCTGCCGCGGTACACGTCCGACTGCATCCTGCGCCGCACCAAAGACCTCGTGCAGTCGGACATGCCGCCGAAGACGTACCGCGACCTCGAGGTGGACCTCACCCCGGCGCAGCGGCAGGCGTACAGCCTCGCCGAGGAGGAGGGCGTCATCCACCTGAACGAGCTCGGCGAGACGATCAGCGTGCAGCACGTCTTCCAGCTCGTCATGCGGCTGAAGCAGATCTGCAACTTCGACCCGCTCACCGGCGAGAGCGCCAAGCTCGAGCAGCTCGTCACCGACATGGAGGAGGTGGCGGCGAGCGGGCGGAAGGCGATCGTGTTCAGCCAGTGGGTGGAGCCGCTGGAGGTGCTGGCGAAGGCGCTGGAGCCGTTCGGCCCGCTCCAGTACCACGGCCGCATCCCCCAGGCCGAGCGCACGCCGATCCTCGACCAGTTCAAGGCGGACCCGACGAAACACGTCATCCTGATGAGCTACGGTACGGGGAGCGTCGGGCTGAACCTCCAGTTCACGAACTACGTGTTCCTGTTCGACCGCTGGTGGAACCCGGCGATCGAGGACCAGGCGATCAACCGGGCGCACCGGGTCGGCCAGCGGCACCCGGTCACGGTGACGCGGTTCATCGCCGGCGACACCATCGAGCAGCGGATCGCGCTGATCCTGGACCAGAAGCGGCAGGTGTTCCACGACCTGCTCGCGCAGGCCGACAAGCCGGCGACGCTCGGGCTGAATGAGGACGAGATCTTCGGGCTGTTCGACCTGAAGGCGCGGCCGAGGAGAGGGGCGGCGTGAACGTCCGGGGGCGGGTATCCCCGGGTTGGGTGGGGTCAGGTCAGTTCCAACTCCAGCACCGGGAACCGGCCCTGTTCCTTGAAGTAGCGGGCGTAGAAGTTGAGCAGGTGCGGGGCGTCGGTCGGGCACTGGGCGGCCAGGGTCGCCACCGACCCCTCGGTCAGCTCCTGGTTGATCTCGGCGAGCAGCGCCAGCCCCGCCGGCAGCGCGTGCTCGGGCTTGATGACCACGTAGCTGAACAGGCCGTTCACCCGTTTGGAATTCAGTCCCTCCGTCCCGAATGCGCCCATGCGGAAGCACGGCGCGAGCGGGTCCACCTTCTTCACGTCCGCCCAGTTTGGGTTGTCCAGGCCGACGCCGACCGCGACCGGGCCGGTGCCGTGTGCCCCGTCCACGACCAGGAACGACTCCGCCGGGAAGTACGGGCTCGCAAAGACGTACCGCTCCAGCTGCTCGTCCGGCACCCGGATGACCCCGCGGCCCATCTCGGCCAGTAACGGGATGTCGGCCCGGGTGAGTCGGCGGACCAGTTTGCCCCCGCGGTCGGCAATCGTCGGCAGGTCCACCGGGTCGGCGGCGTAGTTCACCACGTCACGGGCTTTCTGGAACCCGCGCGCGGCGAAGAACCCGAGTACCGCATCCCAGTCCCGGCGGTAGGCGGTGAGGAGTTTGCGGAGGCCGCGCTCGCGGGCCGCAGTGAGGGCCGCGACAAACAACTCCTCGACCGCCGCTTCGTACCCCTTGAGGCACCACGGGTAGCCGATCCGCCCCTGGTCCGCCTCCAGGACGCAGTACCCAACCACCTGGTCGTTCTCGACCGCGTAAAACCGGCTCCCGGGGTCGAACCCGCGGGCGCGGGTGCGCCGGCGGACGTCGTCCTCGGTGGCCGGCTTGAACCCGGGCAGCGCGAACGCCGCCCCGTTGTACAAGGCGGCCTGGGTGCGCTCGTCGCCGGGCTGGAAGGTGCGAACCGTCACGGAGGGAGAGTCCGGGTGCTGCGAGTCCGAATCTCATTCACAAAACAGATCGTACCGCGCATCTCCGCCGCGGACAACTCGGCCGTGTTGGGGTTGACCCGGCGTTTCGGGCCGGCGTAGCATCCGCGGTCTGCCGGTCCGCGGAACAGGTCGGGGACTCGGGGCGCCGCCCACGCCGCCCCGCCGCGCCGGCGGCAGCACGGACGCCGGACCATGCCGACGATCAACAAACGATTCCTCCTCAAGCTGGTCCTGGTCGTGCTCGGGCTGGCCGGCACGCTCGCCGCCGCCCACGCGCTCCAGGCCCGGAGAATCCCCGACGCGCTCCGCCGCCAGGCCGACCTCACGGCCGAGAACGGCAAGACCGATGCCGCGATCCGCTACCTGCGGCAGTACCTGGAATTCGAGCCCGACGACATCGAGGCCCACGTCCGCCTCGTCGAGCTCATCAAGTCCCGCGCCACCGGCGGGCGGGGCCAGAACGAGCTGGTCTTCCTGTACGACAAGATCCTCCGCCTCGACCCGGACCGCGACGACACCCGCAAGCAGGCGCTCGCCCACTGTCTCAGGGTCGGGCGGTACTCCGACGCGGCCGCGCACGCCGATGCGCTCGTCAGGAAATTCCCGGACGACGGCGCGCTGTGGGGCCAACTCGGCACGGCGCAGCTCGGGCTGAACCAGACCGTCGAGGCCCGGACGGCGTACGAGACGGCCATCACGAAGAACCCGACGGAGATGGCCGCCTACCAGCGGCTCGCGCAGCTGGTGTGGAAGAACCAGAGCGACACCGCCGGCGCCCGCGCCGTGCTCGGCCGCATGGTCGCGGCGCTGCCGCAGGAGCCGCAGGCGTACCTGATCCGCGCCAAGTTCGAGGCGTTCGTCGCCGAGGACGACGCCCGCGCCAACCGCGCCGGCGACCTCGACCTGGCCCTCCGCGACCTGCGGCGGATGCTCGAACTCGACCCCGAGAACGCCGACGGCTCGCTGCTCCTCGCCGAGCTCCTCCAGAAGGGGCGTGACATCCCGACGGCGCACGCCGTCCTCCGCGACGCGGCGAGCCTGTACCCGCGCGACCTGCGCCTCACCCGGGCGCTGGCGTGGCTCGAACTCATCCGCGGGAACGTCCCGGCCGCGCTCGCCGCACTGGAAGACGGCCTGCGGCACGCGCCCGACGGTCTCGACCTCCTCGTCCCGCTCGCCGACCTGCTCGTGCAGCAGGGCGACACCGCCCGCACCGCCGACATCCTCCGCCGGCTGGAGGCGAAGCGGCTCCCGCCGACGCAGGTGAAGTACCTCAAGGCGCGCCTCGCCATGCGGCAGGAGAAGTGGGCCGAGGCGATCGACCACCTGGAAAAGCTCCGCGCCGAGAGCACGAAACTGCCCGGCCTCGAAACGCAGTCGAACCTCCTCCTCGCCACCTGTTTCGAGCGGACCGGCGATTCGGACGGCCAGGAGAAGGCGCTCATGCGCGTCCTCGGCGCGGACCCGGCGCACGTCCCGGCGCGGCTCGGCGTCGCGCTGCTGTACCAGAACCTCGGCCGGTTCGACGACGCCGCGCGGGAACTCGACGCGGCCGTCACGTCGCCGCTCGCGCCCGGGATGGTGGTGACGCAGTGGGCGCGCACGAAGACGCACCGGCTGCGGAGCGGCGCGGCGGGGCCGGACGACGGGCGGAAGCTCGACGCGGCGCTGGTCGCGCTCGCCCCGCGGTTCGGGGCGGCGTCGAGCGAGCCGATCGTCCTGCGGGCCACCGCGGCGGCGGCGCAGGGGAAGTACGCCGAGGCGGCGCAGCTGCTCCGCAAGGAGGCGGCGCGCCGCCCCGGCGACACGCGCCTCTGGGCCGCACTCGCCCACGCCGCGGCCGACGCCACCGGCACCGCCGCGGGGCTCG
Source organism: bacterium (assembly GCA_017308215.1). GTDB lineage: Bacteria > Planctomycetota > Planctomycetia > Gemmatales > Gemmataceae > Urbifossiella. The sequence continues at coordinate 31,396 of JAFKFQ010000276.1, forward strand.
CCGTCGTCGATGAGGCGCAGGCGGCGGCCGGCGACGGGCCGGACGTGCGCCTCGCCCGCGCCCGCCTCTACGCCCGCGAGCCGGGCCGCATCCGCCCCATCGCCCCGCTCGCCGACCACATCGACGGCTGGGCCGAGGCCGATCAGCAGCGCCTGCTCTACGGCCTCACCGACGTGTACGACGAACTCGGCGACCGGGGGAAGGTCGTCGAGATGGTCCGCGCCATCGCCGCCCGCCGCCCGACCGACGCCGCCGGGTGGCTGCGCGTCGCCGAGCGTGCGGCCGACGCCGGGAACGCGCCCGCGCTCGCCGAGGCGCGGGCGGCGCTGGCGAAGATCGAGGGCGAGACCGGCGTCTCGGTCCTGGTCTGCGACGCCCGTGTCGCAACGGACACAAGGGCCGCCGAGAAGCTAAGCGCCGCCGTCGGCGCGAACCCGAACCGCGCCGACGCCTGCCTCGTACTGGCCCGCGTCAAGGCCGACGCCGGCGACGCGAAGGAGGCGGTGCGGCTGGCCGAGCGTGCGTACCTCCTCGAGCCGACCGGCGTCGAGCCGGCGCGGGCGTGGGTGCTCGCGCTCATGAAGGCCGGCTCCGAAGATCAGGCGGCGAAGGCCGTCGCCCGCCTCGCCGCCGACCCGCGCTGGGCCGGCGAGCCGTTCCGCCGCCTCATGGCGGGCGTGATCGAGCGCGTCCCGCCGGCATCCGCCCCCGCGGTACTGGCGTGGTGCCGGCCGGCGATCGAGCGCGACCCGGACGGCCCGGCGTGGCTCGCCGCCCGCGCGCCGGCGGGCGCCGACGCCGTGCTGGCCGCCGCGGCCGCGGCGCCGACCGCCACCGCCGACGACTGGCTCCGCCTCGCCCTCCGCCACGCCGCGGCCGGGCGGCCGCAGCAGGTCGACGCCACGTTCACCGCCGCCCGCGGGAAGCTGAGCCCGTCGGCGTACTTCGCCGCCGCCGCGGTGTTCACCCAGTGCCCGGACGGCAAGGGCTGGACCCCGCCGGTCACCGACCCGGCCGAGAAGCGGGCGTTCGCGCAGGCACAGCTCGCGGTCGCGCTGTCGCGGTCGGACGCCGACGCCGCCGTCCGCGTGCTCGAGGCGTTCGTCGCCGACACGGGCACACGCCCGGCCGACGCCGGCTGGGCGAAGCGAAACCTCGCCATGCTCCTCGCCTCGCGCGGCACGCCCGAGGGCCGCACCCGCGCCGCGGGGCTGCTCGCCGATGCGAACGGCGGCGGGGCGACGGTCGAAGACCTGCGCGCGACCGCCGGCGTGCTGACCACGCTCGCCCGCTACCTGGAGGGCGACGACCGCCGGGCCGCGCTCGGCCGGGCGGCGGCGGCGCTGGACAGCGTCCACAAGTCCACGCAGTCGCCGCGCGACCTGTACAACCTGTCGCAGCTCCACCGCCTCGCCGGCGACCGCAAGGCGGCCCGCGCCGGGCTCAACGAGCTGATGAGGTCCGACCCGCGGAACCTGTACTACCTCGTCGCCGCGCTCGACGACCTCACCGAGGACCGCAACTTCGCCGCGGCCGACGGGTTCGCCGGCCGGCTGCGGTCGCTGTACCCCGGCGAGTTCCGGGCGGTCGCGTCGGTGGCGCGGTACGAGGCGAAGTCGGGCAAGCCCGACCGGGCGCTGGCGCTGGCCGAGGGCTACGCCGGCGCCGCCGACGCCGGGGCCGGCGACTACCTCGCGCGGTCGGCGCGCGTCGCCGAGTTGCTCGACGAATTGTGCCGCCTCCCCGGTGTCAAGGGGACGCCGTCCGGGAAGGCGATGGCCGCCGCCGCCGCCGAGCGGTTCGCGGCGCTGGTGCCGTCGCGGCCCGAGGCCGTGGTCGGCGTCGCCGGGGTGCTGGCGAGCGACGGACAGACGCCGGAGGCGTTCGCCAAGATCGAACAGTACGGCCGCTACCTGCCGGACCGCGTCCGCGCCCAGGCCGGGCTCGCGGTGCTGCGGACCGGCGGGGCGACCGACCGCCAGTTCGACACGGTCCGCGCCTGGCTCGACGCCGCGCTCGCCGCCGCCCCCGCCGACGTGCCGATGAAGCTGGCCGAGGCCGAATACTTGACGCTGCGGCAGCAGCCGGACAAGGCGACGGAGGTGTACACGAAGCTGCTCGAGCGCGACCCGCGCAACGTAGTGGCGCTGAACAACCTGGCGTGGCTGCGCTGCGCCGACCCGGCGACGGCCCGGCAGTCGCTCGACCTGCTCGACCGCGCCGCGCGGGAGGCCGGGATCACCGGCGACCTGCTCGACACCCGCGGCCGGACCCGGATCACGCTGCGGCAGTACGAGCTCGCCGAGACCGACCTGAAGGAGGCGATCGCGCTGGAGCCGACGGCCCTCCGCTGGTTCCACCTGGCGGTGCTGTACCTGAACCAGCCGTCGCCGCAGCCGGACCGGGCGGCGCAGGCGTTCCGCGAGGCGAAGGCGCGCGGGATCGACGTGCGTGCCATCCACCCCGCCGACCTGGCGACGTTCCGGCTGCTCGAAACAAATAACCCGTAGCAAGGTCGGTCGCGGCAGTTCTCATTGTGTCCAGCGGTGGGAATCCCGCCGCTGGACGCTGTGGCTCGACTGGACGAAAGACGGCGAGAACAAGGCACGCGACCGGCGGCCCCGAGACGGGCCGCCGGTCGGCGTTTACGACGGAACACGTCGTCGGCAGAGCAGAACAGCCACCCGAACGAGGTACGAACAGCCCCACTTGCCGCGGCCGCCGGGGAGCGGCTGATGCCAACCGCGGGCGGCGATCGGCGAAGTCCGGTTCAGTAACCGCTCCCTGGCGACCGCGGCTCGTCTGGTGGGACCGGCGTCCCGCCGGCCGTCCCCTCGAATCACGGCCGGCGGGACGCCGGCCCCACCTACAGACACCTGCTCCGCTGCCCACACCGCGGGCGGGCCGCCCAGCCCGGTCGCACGCTCTGCGGGCATCGGCTACGGCTTCCGGCACCACACCGTAGCCGCTTCCGAACTTTTTCTCGCCCGTCATTCGCACACAAATCCCCTGCGAATACCTGTGGTTAACCACGTAATCCGGCACCCACCCGCCGCCCCGAGGCGGGGCGATACTCGGAACTGGTCCGCCGGTTGCTAACCCCCACGCCCAAATCGCTCTGTCGGACTCGAACGTCCGACCCGGCCGGAACGCCGGGTCGGTCGTGAGGCTCGCCGTTCGTTTCAACCGTCGCCTGCACGCCGGTCGTGGTCTTGCACCGCGGCCCCGGAGACCGTGCGCCCGTGAAGACGCTCGAACTCACACCGCCCGGCACCGTCTACCTCGTCGGCGCCGGCCCCGGCGCCCCGGACCTGATCACGCTCCGCGGGCTGGCGGCGCTGCGGCGGGCCGACGTGGTCGTGTACGACGCCCTCGTCCACCCGCAGCTCGTCGCCGAGGCGCCCGCCGACGCCGAGCGCGTGTACGCCGGCAAGCGCGGCTACTGCGTCGGCTCGACGCTCCAGGAAACGATCCACGAGGTGATGGCGAACCGCGCCCGGGCCGGGCTGACGGTCGTGCGGCTCAAGGGCGGCGACCCGTGCGTCTTCGGCCGCGGCGGCGAGGAGGCGGAGTACCTCGCCGGGCGCGGCGTCCCGGTCGAGATCGTGCCGGGGGTGACGACCGCGGTCGGGGCGTGTGCGGCGGCCGGCATCCCGCTGACGCACCGCGACGCGACGCAGGCGGTGACGCTCGTCACCGGCCACTTCGACCCGGACTCGCCCGACTGCACGCTCGACTGGGCCGCCCTCGCCCGCACCGGCACGCTGGTCGTGTACATGGGCCTGCGGCACCTCGACGCCATCGCCGCCCGGCTGACCCAGAACGGCCTCCCCCCCGACACCCCGGCCGCGGTCGTCTGCCGCGGCACCCTCCCGGACCAGCAGGTGATTGACAGCCCCCTGTCACTCCTCCCGGCGGCCGCCCGCGCGGCCGGGGCGGCGGCGCCGGCCGTCGTCGTGGTCGGCGAGGTCGTCGCCCACCGTTCCCGCATGCTCGCCCTCGCCTCCGCGGCTTCCGAAGGAGCGCTCGCGTGACCACCCCCACCCG
>JAFKFQ010000706.1 GCA_017308215.1 bacterium
CTGTTCCGCAACGCCCAGCAGGGTACGCCACCGCAGGTCGTCAACACCGAGGGGCAGAGCGTCCCCGGACCGCGCGTCTCGGTGTACGTCAAGTGCGAGAGTCGCGGCCAGCTCCTCGGGATGGCCGGGCCGGACCTGTACCTGCTCGAAGCGAACCAGCCGTTCTCGGTCAACTTCGTCAAGGGGATGGTCGGGCTGTGGTGCCGACTGTGCATCGTGGTCGGCCTGTCGGTGGTGTGCAGTACCTACCTGAGCGGCGTGCTCAGCCTACTCGTGACCGGACTGATCTTCCTGACCGGGTACGCGACCGAGCACCTGTCCGACCTGGCCCTGAACCGCAACATCGGCGGCGGGCCGTTCGAGTCGATCTCGCGCCTCGTCCGCGCCGAGACGCCGACCGCCCCGTCGTCCGAGACGGCTGGCGCGCGGGCGCTGCAGGTGCTCGACCGCGGGTGGGCGTGGGTCGTCCGCCGCATCCAGAACATGATCCCGGACGTGGAGTCGTTCACCTGGACCGACTTCGTCTCCGAGGGGTTCAACGTCAACACCGAGTACCTGGTGGTGAACCTGCTCGTCACCGCCGGGTACCTCCTCCCTTGGTTCGTCCTCGGCTACTACCTGATGAAGTCGCGGGAAGTCGCCAACTGAGAGGTCAGGGGGCGGACGGCAGAAGTCAGACGGGCAAGACCGGGTCTGTCCTCTGCCGGCCGCCCCCTGCCGTCCGTCCCCTGCCGTCTGACCTCTGTCCTCTGTTCCGGGCACGCAGATGAATCCGCTTCAACGAGCGGCGGTCCGCCGGAAGCTCTGGTACCTCGGGGCCATCCTCGGGCTGTTCACCGTGAGCATGTTCTGGCGGGGGATGATCCCGATCCCTCTCGCCGGCCGGGTCGCGGCCGCCGACTGGCTGTCGGCGCGGACGATCCAGAGCCAAGCGGTGCGGTACGAGCTGCGCGAGCTGGAGCAGGGCGACCCGGAGATCCTCGGGTCGGTGGCCCGGCTGTCGCTCGTCGGCTCCCGCGGCGTGGCGGTGACGGTGCTGTGGTACAACGCCATCGAGCAGCAGAAGCGGAACGATTTCCACAAGTTCGAGCAGCTGGTGAAGGCGGTCACCACGCTCCAACCACACTTCATCACGCCCTGGATCTTCCAGAGCTGGAACATCGCGTACAACGTGTCGGTCGAGATGCAGTCGATGGGCGACATGTACTTCTACATCGCCCGCGGGATCGAGCTCCTGAGCGAGGGCGAGCGGCGGAACAAGCGGTCGCCGGACATGCGCTACCAGATCGGGTTCTACTACCAGAACAAGTTCGGCGTCGCCGACCAGGTGCAGACCCTCCGTTGCCTCTTCGACCTGAGCAACATCCCGCCGGCCGAGCGGAACCCGACCGACCTGCTCAACCCGGACGGGACGGTGGATTCGAAGCGGTTCCAGCAGTTCTGCGAGAAGAACCCGCTGCTCGTCCGCCGGCTCCGCGGCGAGGAGCGGCGGGAGCGCGACAAGAAGGGGCCGCAGAGCTTCGAGACGCTCCGCGCCCGCACCCCGGCCGACGTGGTGGACTTCCTCAAGACGAACTACAAGGTGCCGAGCCGGTTCAAGAACGCCACCGAGGTGGCCGAATCGGACCGGCAGTTCCCGGCACTCCCGCCGCCGTTCAACGAGGGGCCGGACGAGGCCAACTTCAAGCGCACCGGCCACGACCCGGCGTTCACCGGGTTCCTCGCGGCCCGGGCGTGGTTCGCCTACGCCAACACGCTCGTCCCGCCGAACCCGCGCGACGAGTCCGGTAACCCGGTCCCGGCGGCGACGCCGAGGCCACTCCCGGCCCCCGGCGGGTACGACCCGTTCAAGTACCGGGTGCCGCGGCTGCCGATGCTCATCATCTTCCGCCAGGGGCCGCCGCGGGCGCAGACGTACCAGGGCGACATGATGATGAAGGACGGTTGGTTCGACGCCGCCGGGTGGGAGGTGGACGCCCGGGTGGACGAATCGAACGCCTGGTTCACCGACCCCGGACCGGGCGGGCCGCAGAAGCGCACGGTGGTCATTGGGAAGGACCGCGAGTGGTCGCGGGAGGCGTGGGAGAAGGCGGCCGGGATGTGGCGGACGCACGGGGAGAACTACGGCCTGACGCTCAGCCCGGCCCGCATCCAGCGGCTCCGCGACGAGGCCCGCATCCCGGCCGGCGCGCCCGACTTCGTCGCGCTCCCGCCGGACATCACCCCGGAACAGGCGGCCGACGCGCGCTACGCCCGCTGGCACGCGGCCACCGCCGCCCTCTTCTACTACCACCAGAACCGCTCGGTCACGAACTTCCCATTCTACGTCTCGTCCGCCCAGGTCGAGGCGCAGCCCGAGACGATCGCCGCCCGCAAGACGCTGTGGGACGCGGACCAGGCGCGGCGGGCGGGGAACCGGCTGGAGGCGATCAAGCTGTACCAGGACGGGCTAGAGAAGTGGAAGGCGGTGCTCCTCGCCAACCCGACGTTCCACCGGCCGGAGCGGTTCGACCGCGCCGAGGAGGAGAGCTACGAGTACGAGCTCGAGTACCTCCGCCTGCTCGCCCAGGACGACCCGCGGGTGCGGGACGCGGCCCGGGACCTCTTCGGCGCGGCCGTGCCGTTCGTGACGGCCGTGCCGACGGCCGCCCGCGACGCGCTCCACACCCGGGTGGCGGAGGCGTACTTCTCGCCGTTCGCCGGGACGATGCCGGCCACCCTCACCGACGGCCGGGCCGGGACGCCGTGGATCCGGGCCGACGTGAAGCAGTCGGTCCTGTCCCGCCAGGGGGTGACGACAACCCAGGCAGAGCCGGCGCCGGCCCCGACGACGCCGTGACCCGCCCGGCGGGGCCACAACACTAGCCGAAACCGGTCGGAAATCCGTAGCACGAAACTCGAACCCACAGCCGTTTCGAGTTTCGTGCTACGGTTTCCGACCTTTTATGGTTCTCGCCATGACCGACGTTGCCCTCGCCATCCTCGCCCACCCCGACGACGCCGAGTTCCTCTGCGCCGGCGCGCTCATCCGCCTCCGGAAGGAGAAGGGGTGGGCCGTCCACGTCGCCAGCATGACGCCGGGCGACTGCGGCTCGGCCGAGCACACCCCGGAGGAGATCGCCCGCATCCGCCGCGGCGAGGGCGCGGCGGCGGCGGCGGCGATCGGGGCGGCGTACCACTGCCTCGAGGAGCGAGACCTGCGGGTGATCTACACCGAGCCGGCGCTGGAAAAGGTGGTGCGGCTGCTGAACAAGCTCCGCCCGCGGGTGGTGTTCACCCACAGCCCGGACGACTACCACCTCGACCACGAGCAGACGAGCAAGCTGGTGCGGGCGGCGACGTTCGCGGCGCCGATCGGCAACTTCCTCCACAACCGCCCCGGCGCCGACGAGCGGCACCCGCCGCTCGACCACATCCCGCACCTGTTCTACTGCGACCCGCTCGAGGGCGTGGACGCCTTCGGCCGGCCGATCGCCCCGGGGTTCCGCATCGACGTGTCGCAAGTGATCGACGACAAGGCGCGGATGCTGGCGTGCCACGAGAGCCAGCGGGCGTGGCTGCGGAAGCACCACGGGGTCGATAACCTCGTGGACTCGATGAAGGACTGGGGCGCGGCGCAGGGGAAGGCGGCGGGCGTGGCGTTCGCCGAGGGCTTCCGCCAACACCTCGGCCACAGCTACCCGCACGACAACCTCATCGCCGACCTGCTCGGCCGTGTTTGAAAAGTGGCGAGTCTTCGGGAGTCGAGAAGGAAAACCGACCTTGGTCTCCTCACTCCCGAAGTCTCCTCCACTCCCGAAACTACCGCCACAGCCACCGCAGACTGTCCGGCAGGATGACACCGCCGTGGCGGCCGTTGTGGGCGCCGTCGCCGTATACGAGCCGGTAGTCGTAGTCCGTGTACCGCAGCGCCGCGGCCATCGACAGGTTCGCTAGCGGCCAGTGCCCGTGCAAATTGTCCAGGTCGCCCGAGCCGTCCTGGAGAAACACCCGGAGCGGCTTCCGTTCGGTCTTGCGGATCAGCCCCGGGTACACGTCGCCGCCGCGAATGTTGGTGAAGCTGCCGACGTGGCTGAGCACCTTCGAGAACAAATCAGGCCGTTCCCATGCCGCAGTGAACGCACAAATGCCCCCGGAACTAATCCCGCAGATCGCACGACCCGCCGCGTCCTGGCGGAGTTTCACCGTTTTCTCGACCTCCGGGAGGAGCTCCTTTTCCAGGAAGCTGGCATACTGGTTGGAAAGTGTGTCGTACTCGAAGCTCCGATTCGACCTCGCCTTGGCGTTCGGCGCGGCCCACGAACTGACCTCCCGCTACGCCGGCGAACTGTCGAACTTCCTCGACATGAGCGACGACCCCGTCCTGGAAGACCATGACGCACGCCGGCTCCTCCGGCCGGTACTGGGCCGGAACGCACACCCAGTAGTCTCGCTCGGTGCCCTTGAAGACCTCGCTCCTCAGCTTGACCGGGCCGATCACCTTCCCCCGCGGGACGCCGGGCTGCGGCGTCGAGTCAGGACCGAGGGTGTAATCGTCCGCGGCGGGAGCGGGCGGGGCGGGGACGGCGACCAGCGCGGCGACGACGGCCGCGGTGGGAAAAGGCCAGCGCATCGGGCGGACCTTTCGGGGTGGGAGGGGACGCGGCCCAGCCTACCAACCGACCGGCCGCCCCGCAACCACCGGGAGGCCCGCCGGTGACTCCGCCCTCGCCCGACGACCGACTCCGCCAGGCGCTCGACAAATTCCTCTCGCAGGGGGGGTCGTTCGTCCTCC
>JAFKFQ010000707.1 GCA_017308215.1 bacterium
CGCGGGCGGCGACCGTCTTTTCGTGCTCGTTCCCGACCCACGTGGGGCCGTCGCCGGCCGTCGTGGGCCTCACCGACGGGGTGCTGCGCATGCTCTGGGTGAAGAAACTGGCGGCCGCCGCAGCGGTCGTACTCGCCGGCGCGGGTCTCCTCGTCGGCGGGTCGTTGCTCGCGCTCGACCCGCCGACCGCGCCCGTCCCGGCCGCGCAGCCACTCCCGCCTGCCGCGCCCGATGACTTGGTGCGGCGACTCGACGAGCATCTGCGTGAGCTAGGGCGGCAGAAGGCGGCGCTCGACGAGCGGATTCAGAAGGCGGCGGCCGAGCGGGCTAATCTGGCGGACGACAGGAAGGCCCGCGAGGCGGTTGCCGAGTTGCGCGGGACGGTCGCCGTCGCGGTGACCGAGGGCGGGAAGGGCGTCGGCTGGGTGAAACCGCCGTACACGGTCCGCGAGGTGATCGGCGGGAAGGTCGGCGAGGTCCAGTGCTTCGACCTCGACGTGCTCGAATTGCACCTGACCCGTGCGTTCCGTGACCCAAACGGGCCGAAGGCGTTCCGCCTCGAAGCCGACCAGAATTTCTCGCACGACCAGGTCCACAAGGTATTGGGTGCGGCAGCGCGGGCCGGGTTCACGAAGGCGCGGTTCGTCCTCCCCGAGGCGCCGCTCATCGCCTCGGGCGTGGACTGGAAGACCCACAAGGTCGAGAAGGTCGAATACGGCCAGAAGGAGCGAGACATCGACCTGGCGCCGTACGCCCGGTCGACGGCGCCGTAGTGTGGTGCGGCACTCCGTGCCGCCGTCCGTCGGGTGCCTGGATTGGAATCGGAAACACCCACGCACCGCAGACCCCAGCAGGCCACCGGCGGCCACGGCATCCGGCGTTGCACCAGGCCACCGGCCGGGTACACTCAAATCCGGGAATGCCCGGACGTGGGCCGCGCCGGGGGGCGGCGCCGGCCTTGCCCGCAGTCCCGCGAGGTGCGCCCATGCAGCCCCGACTCTCCCCGCGCCGCGGCCGGCTCGCCGCCCTCGGCGTGCTGTGCGCGTGCTACGGACTTGTTGCCGCCGGCGGGCGCGAGGACGAGCCGTCCCTGCCCCCGCGGCCGATCGATCCCAAGGTCGTCAAGGCCTGGAAGGCGGTCGGGGCCAAGGCCGGGTGGGCGAACCGGGTCCAGTTCTTCGACTACCGGCCGGACGTCGAGAACGCCCCGGAGTTGCTGCCGTACCTGTCGCTCAAGACGTTCAAGCCCGGGATCGTGGCCGACCTGCCGGCCCCCGACGTGACGTTCGCCCTGTACCAGTCCGGCACCGACATCACAGACGCGGGGGTCAAGGAACTCGCGGCGCTCAAAACCCTGCGGCGACTGGAGCTGTCGGCCAACCTCCAGCTGACGGGCGCGGGGTTCGGCGCCCTGGCCGCACTCCCCGACCTGCAAGTCCTCGGCCTCTACCAAACTCGGGTCAACGACGCCGGGCTCACTGAGGTCTGCCGGATCGCTGCCCTGCGCGAGCTGGACGTCGGCTCCTCAGCGGTGACGGAGGGTGGGCTCGCCGGCCTGGAGAAACTGGAGCGGTTGCAGGTCCTCGGCGTCAGCGGCGTGAAGCTGACCGACGCCGGGCTGGCGGCGCTCGGCCGCTGCCGCAACCTGCGTGCGCTGACCCTGTCGCCGCACGGCCAGACGGGGGCGGGGCTGGGGGCGCTCGGGGCGCTCAAGCACCTCGAACGCCTGAAGATGCCCGGGGCCTCCGGGCCGTCCCTGAAGGACGCTGACCTGAACGGGCTCGGCACCCTGCGGGGCGTGCGCGAGTTGCTCATCATGTACCACCGCGACCTCGGCGACGCTGCCCTGGCGGAGGTCGGCAAGCTGACGGGCCTCCGGGTCCTTTTTCTCACCGGGACGAACGTGACCGACGCGGGGCTGAAGCACCTCGCCGGACTCCGGGGGCTGGAGGAGTTGGAACTCGCCGACACGCGGGTCACCGACGCCAGCCTGGCCCAACTGGCGAAGCTCCCGACCCTGAAGACGCTCCGGGTGAACCGGACGGCGGTCACGGAGGCGGGGCTCAGGGCGATCGTCGCGTTCGAGTCGCCTGCCCTGCGGAGTGTGAGCGTTCCGAGTAGGGTCAGTAGTGCCGCGCTGGAGGAGGCGAGGCGGCAGCGTCCGGGGGTGCTGTTCGGGTACTGAGCGGGTGGACACCGGGCCAACGGACTCAGCGGTCCGCGGCAAAGCGAGATTGACTACTCACGTCGGCTCTGGTTCTCGGCGTGTTCGCCTCGCACCACACTCATCCGAGCTCGGCGATCGGCTCGCCGAACGGGAGGAGCGGCATCGGGCGGCCCGTGGCGTCGTGCAGTTCGTGCCGCGGATCGATGCCGAGGTGGCGGTACAGCGTGGCGAGCAAGTCCTGCGGGCCGAGCGGGCGGTGCTGCGGGTGCTCGCCGCGGCGGTTCGTCGCCCCGACCACGGCGCCGCCCGGCGCCCGCCCGCCGGCGACGAGCGCGGTGTAGGCGTGCGGCCAGTGGTCGCGCCCAGTCACGCCGGTGCCGGCGTCGCGCACCACCCGCGGCGTGCGCCCGAACTCGCCCATCGCCACCACCATCACCCGCCGGTCCAGCCCGCGGTCGAACACGTCGTCGAGCAGCGCGGAGAGCGCCTGGTCCATGAACGGCGCCCGGTAGCGCATGGCGTCGGCCAAGTCCCACTTCGTCTGCGGGTTGATGTGGTCGTCCCACGAGAAGTAGCGGTCCGAGAGCTTCGGCGCGAGGGCGTCGATCGTGACCACCGCCGTGCCGGCCTCGACGAGCCGGCGGGCGAGCAGGCACGACTGGCCCCACAGGTGTCGGCCGTAGCGGTCGCGGGTGCGCGGGGCTTCGCGGCCGAGGTCGAACGCCGCGGCCACCGCCGGGCTCGTGAGCAGGTCGAGCGCCCGCCCGCGCATCTCACCGAGCCCGCCGGGCGTGTCGCCGGCGCGGCGGCGGAGGCCGTCGAGTTCGCCCACGAGGTCGTGGCGGGTCGAGAGGCGCCCGCGGTCGAGCCCGGCGGCGGGCGAGAGGGCGGCGGGGCGGAACCCGGGTGCGGCCGGGTCGCCGGTGGCGAAGCCGTGCGCGGCCACGCCCAGGTACGCCGGCCGCACCATGAACGGCACCTTCGGGATGCCGACGTACCCCGGCACGCCCGGCGCCGAGCCGCGGCGGAGTGCGGCGGCGATCATGCCGAAGTCCGGGTGCTCCGAAAGGGCGGTCGAGGTCGGGTCGGGCCGCGGCACCGGCTTGCCGGTCAGCACCTCGATCGAGCTGTCGTTGTGGACCGAACTCTCGTGGCGGAGCGAGCGGACGAGGGCGAACCGGTCGGCGAGCCGGGCGAGCTGTGGGAACAGCTCGCACACCTGCGTGCCGGGGACGGGCGTGCGCGTCGGGCGGAACGGGCCGCGGATTTCCTCCGGCGCGTCGGGCTTGGGGTCGAACGTCTCGTAGTGGCTCGGCCCGCCCCACATCCAGAACAGGATGACCGCCGTGTCCGGCGCGCGGCCGTCGGCGCGGGCGGCGAGCAGTTGTGGGAGCGTGACGCCGCCGAGGGCGAGCGCGCCGGCCCGCAGCGCCTCGCGGCGGGTGACCGGACCGGAGCAACGAACGGGCGACATGCGACGATCCCCTGGGTGCGGGACAGCGCGACGGGGGAGGGTGCGTGGCGGGTGGGGGAATTGTACCGCGGCGGAAGGCGCGGATACAGGGCGGCCGGCTTGCCACCCTGTATTCGCGTCACCTCAGTCGTTGAGGTTGGCGAGGAAGTCCTCGAACGTCCTGCGGGCCTGGAACTCGGCGGCCATCAGGGTCTTCTCCCGGGTGGTCAGGCCGTCGATCTCCCGCTCCTGGGTCGCCAGCCGGTCGAGGTACGTCTTGTACACCTCCGCCTCCCGCGGGGTCGCCGCCAGGTTCTTGCGGATCCGGTCCTGGTCGGTGCCCAGCCGCGCCAGGTCGGCCTTCACCTGGGTGAGGTCGCGGAGCTGGCCGTCCCACGCGGCCTTGAGCTTCAGCGCCTCGGCCAGCCGCTGCTTCAGGGCCGGGGTCGCCTCGTTGAGTGACATGACGAACCGGATCGTCTGGTCCGGGTTGTTCGACAGCACCACCTGGGAGGCGACGTCCCGCTCCTCGGTCACCGGGAGCGTCTTCTCCTCCCCGGCCTTGACGGAGAGCTGGAACCGGTACACGTCCCTCGTGTCCTCCACCGGGCGGTCGGTCTCGACCAGCTTGAACTGCTGGTTGGTGCGGTTCGGGTGCTCGATGACCAGCGTCCGGTCGGTCTGGCTGCGGTTGGCGACCCGGTACTTCTTCTCCTCGCG
>JAFKFQ010000708.1 GCA_017308215.1 bacterium
GCGTGGGCCAGGAACGTGACCGTCCGCGGCGTCGCCGGGGCGATCTCGAGCGTCGGGTAGAAGCTCCGACCCGGGAAGTTCGGGAGTACCTGCGTCAGCCGCAGGCGATACACCTGCCCCTGGACGAAGTTATACTCCTTCGGCGCGGTCAGCCCGCTGCCCTCGTCGTTGAACCCACCGGTCGGCAGCTGCCAGGTGATCTTCATCCCGGCCGGGCCGGTGAACCGGACCGAGGTCCGCTGGTTCGTGGCCGGCGCCCGGAACGGCGGGACGAGCGCCCCGACCGCGGCGACGGCGCCGGGCGGCCCCATCCCCGGCACCGGCAGGATGCCGCCGACCGGCGGGCCGCTGCCGTTCACCTGCACGACCCCGGCGTCGGCCTTGTCCGCGAGCCCGCCCGGGACGTGCGCCCGAACGACCTGCCCGCCCGTGGCCTTGCCGCCGGCCTGGACGATACCAGACTTCTTGTCGCTCGCCGCCTTCTTCTCGGTCGTCGGCATGGCCGAGCGGGCGGTGGTCATGGTGACCGGCTCACCGGCCGGTCCCTGCACGCCCGGGATGGTGACGGGCCGGGTCACGGTCCCGAACTTCCCGGACGGGTTCTCGGCCCGGTCGGTGCCAGTGCTCGTGCACCCGCCGCCGAACCCGGCCAACAGCGCCAGCGTTGTCGCGGTCCGTTTCATGGTTCCCCCCAGCGTCGTCGCACCCCCGGGGACCGGCTCCCGAACCAGGCCCGCGGTGCGGGCTGGGGGCGGTTCCCTGCGAACAGAGTTCGTGCGGCCGGTCGCGTCGGTACAGGTTTCGGCACCCGGAAACCCCGAACTTTGCACAAACCCGGCGCGACCACTACCGGAGGCGCAACGGCGGAAGCTGGGGGAGTGGGGACGGAGAACTTCGTCGCCGTTCGGCCGCGGCGCGAGCCGCTGGCGACAAGGCTCACTTCTGAAGGATCAGCTTCCCGCGGCGGGTGATGCGAAGGCGGTAGCGAACGCCGTCGTGTTCGATCCACACTTCGCGCTGTTCGCCGAATAGCTCCGCGGCCTGGACCACCCGCGCGGCCTCGTCGGTGGGCGGGTGGTCGTCGCGGTCATCGTCGTCGCTGAGATCGGGCATGGGCCACCCGTGGGTGAGACGGCGTATCAGCAGGAAACCGCGAACCGGCCTGAGCCCCAGAGATCGGGCATCAATCCGGTGCGGTTTTCTCGCCACTGGTTCTTGACTGTACTCCGCGACCGGATAAGGTAAAGGCGTCTTGTTGAGATTGTGTCTCATTTTCAACACGACCGGGTCCGGCGGTCCGTCCGCCCCCGCCCGCCGAGTACGCTCCGCCAACGTTCGGGACGCGGCCCGGGAGACCGGGCGGCTCACCCTCCGTCGCAACGCGGCTCGCCTGATCCCGTTCCCCGGAACCGGAGGGCTGCCCTGTGCGCCGACACCATTGCCGCGGATTCACGCTCATCGAGTTGCTGGTGGTGATCGCCATCATCGCGATCCTGATCGGTCTGCTGTTGCCCGCCGTGCAGAAGGTCCGCGAGGCGGCGGCGCGGAGCAAGTGCCAGAACAACCTGAAGCAGATCGGCCTCGCCTGTCACAACTACGAGGGGACGAACGGCACGTTCCCGTACTCGGTGATGGACTACCAGCCGCGCGAGAGCACGGCGAGCTACGTGACCGGCTGGATCGTGCTCATGCCGTACCTGGAGCAGGACGGCGTGGCAAAGCGGTGGAACCCGAAGCTCCCGCGCAACAGCACCGACGACGCGGACGGCGACGGGTACACCAACTTTCTTCTCCAGCAGGTGCCGATCCCGACCTACACCTGCCCGTCGATGGCGCCGCCGAACCCGACCACCGGCGGGTCACTCGGGACGGCCCCCGAGGTCCGCGCGCCGAGCAGCTACGTCTTTTCGGTGGGCACGCCGACCGCCTACCAGGTGCGGTACGCCGGCTGGGCTGCCAAGGCGTCCGACGGCGTCGTGGTCCCGATCCGCAATAAGGCGTACTCGGCGGACCCCGCCCAGCGCGACCAGTGGGGCAACTCGGTTGTTTCGGTCGTCGCCGTCACCGACGGCACCTCGAACACGCTGCTCGCCGGTGAGTGCGACTTCATGCCCGCCGGGGTGCCGTCGAACACCGGCCCGGTGTGGTCCTACGGATACCTGTACAACTACACCGGCACGCTCCACGGCATCAACCGCCGGGACGGCAGCCCGGACGCCAACTACGCCGCGTTCCGCAGCCAGCACACCGGCGGCGCCGGGTTCGTGATGGCCGACGGCTCGGTCCAGTTCCTCCGCGACTCGGTCGACCCGACCACGTTCGCTGCGCTCGGCACCCGGGCCGGCGGCGAGGTCGCGTCGGCCCCCTGAGCCCCCCACCCACAACCATCAAGGAGATCTGATGACAATACGGTGTCACTCGGTTCGCGCCCTGGTCGCGGCCGCCCTGCTGCTGTCCGCCACCGCCCTGCCGGCCTCGGAGCCGGCGGCGAATTCGCCGGCCCTGCCCCCGCTGCCGAAGGCGGTGTCGAGCTTCGGCGCCGTGGTGTCCGACGGCTATCTGTACGTCTACGGCGGGCACGCTGGCGAGACGCACTCCTACGACACGCAGTCGGTGCTCGGCACGTTCCACCGCCTCAAGCTGAACGGCGGCAAGGCGTGGGAGGAACTCCCCGGCGGGCCGATCGCCCAGGGGATGAACCTCGTCGCCCACGCCGGCAAGGTCTACCGCGTCGGCGGGATGCAGCCGCGCAACGCCCCAGGCAGCCCCAGCGACAACCACTCGCTCGCCGACTGCGCCCGGTTCGACCCGGCGAAGAAGGTGTGGGAGCCGCTCCCGTCCCTGCCGGCCGGGCGGTCGTCGCACGATATCGTTGTGGTCGGCGACAAGCTCGTGGTCGTCGGCGGCTGGCAAATGAACGGCAAGGGCCAGAAGTCGGTGTGGCACGACACGACACTGATCCTCGACCTCGGCCCTGCGACGCCGAAGTGGGAGTCGGTCCCGCAGCCGTTCCAGCGGCGGGCGCTGACCGCGACGGCGGTCGGGGGCAAGGTCTACGTCATCGGCGGCCTCGGCGCCGAGGGGAAGGCGACGGACGTCTTCGATGTGGCGACCCGCACCTGGTCCACTGGCCCGGCGCTGCCGCTCGAGGGGAAGAAGGCGATGTCGTTCTCGCCCGCGGCGGCGACCGTCAACGGGCGTGTCGTCGTGAACACCGCTGCCGGCGCCATGTACCGCCTCACCGCCGACGGGCAGGCGTGGGAGAAGGTCGGGCAGGCGGCGACCCCACGGATCGTCGCCCGGCTCCTCCCGAATGACACCGCGAGCACCCTGCTGATCGGCGGCGCCCGCATGGGCGAGGGGAACACAGCGACGGTCGAAGTCGTCCGCCTCGCCGAGACCGGTCAGCCGGTCGTTCCGCCGGCCAAGAAGGAATAGTCACGCACCGACCGCACCCGCCGGCCGGGGACCGCCCAGGCCCACTTCGTGTTCGTCATCCCCGACGGCAAGGACCCGTCGAAGGTGATCGCCGTGATGAGCGACGAGCTCGCCCCGGATGAGAACGTGCCGATCGAGAAGATCAAGGGGCTGACCCTCACCTGCCGCGACGCCGGTGGGAAGGACGTGCCGGTGTCGCTCGCGGTTGGGAAGCACGAGCTCACCGCCGCCATACCCGGCTCCGGCCCGCGCGTCGTGTTCGGCTCGGTCAACTACGGGGTGATGCAGAAGGGCGAGGGGAAGATGTACCTCCTCGCCTACCACCCGAAGGCGGTGGTCGGCGCCGTGGCGGCCGACAAGCTCGTAATCGGCGAGAAGGCCGTGCCGGCGGAGATCGTGCCGGTCGCGGTGGGGTCGGAGGTGCGGTTCCAGTTCCGCGCCGCCGGCAAGGCCGTGACCGACGCCGAGGTGACGGTCATCGGCCCGGACGGGAAATCGGCGAAGGCGAAGACCGACGCGACCGGCCACACGCCGGGCTTCCCGGCTACGGGTCGCTACGGCGCCTGGGCCAAGCACATCGTCCCGACCGCCGGCGAGCACGGCGGGAAGAAGTACGAAGAGGCGCGGCACTACGCCACGCTCGTTGTTGACCTGTCCGCGAAGTAACCGCCACGCCTGCCCAAGTGCCAAGCTGGTTTCTTGGCTGGGGTTCCCGCTGCCCCGGCCCCTCCCAGACCTGACGAGACTTTGATGCGTCCGACCCACCTTCGTCCCCGCGCGTTCACGCTGATCGAGCTGCTGGTGGTGATCGCGATCATCGCGATCCTGATCGGCCTCCTCCTCCCCGCCGTCCAGAAGGTCCGCGAGGCCGCCGCCCGGATCAAGTGCGCGAACAACCTGAAGCAGATGGGCCTGGCCATGCACGGGTACATGGACGCGAACAACGGCCTCCCCGCGAACGGCAACTACGTCTGGAACGGGTCGGCCGTGACCACCACGAACGCCTGGTCGGCGTCGTCCCGCATCCTGCCGTACATCGAGCAGGAGGCGCTGTTCCGCGGGATCGATTTCACCACCAGCTACAACACGCAGACCGCGATCACGTCGAAGCGGGTCGGCACGTTCATGTGCCCGAGCGAGGTGAACGACAAGGGGAACGGCACCGACGCGGTGTACGGGAACAAGCACTGGCCGCTCAACTACGCGGTGAGCATCGGCACGTGGGCCGTACTGACCAACAAGCCGACCGCGGTGCAGACGGGCGACGGAGCGTTCTCGCCCAATCGCGGCTACCGCCCGGGCGACTTCACCGACGGGATGAGCAACACCGTCGGCATGGCCGAGGTGAAAGCGTTCACGAACCGCGTGACCGGGGCGGCGAACACGACCGTGTACACCACCCCGCCCACCCCGCCGGCGGACCCGGCGGGGCTCTCGGCGTTCTCGCTCGGCACTTTCAACCCGAGCTCGTACACCCACGTCGAGTGGGTGGACGGGAAGGTCCACGAGAACGGCGTCACCGCCGTGTTCGCCCCGAACACCCGCGTCCCCCACGCCGCCGCGAACGACACCTACGACGTGGATCTGGTGCTCGCCACCGAATCGAGCGTCGGCGACACCTACGCGGCGGTCACGTCGCGGAGCTTCCATACCGGCGGGGTGAACGTGCTCCTGATGGACGGGAGCGTACGCTTCGTGCGGAACTCGATCGCGGTCGCCAACTGGCGGGCAATGGCCACTCGTGCCGGCGGCGAGGTCGTCGGCGACTTCTAACCCACCAACCCAACCGCCGGGCGTCCGCCCCGGCCCCCATAATCTGACGAGATTTTAATGCACCTGCCCCGCCTGCGTCCCTCCCGCCCCCGTCCGACTCGCCGCCCCCCCGCCTTCACCCTGATCGAGTTGCTGGTGGTGATCGCCATCATTGCGATCCTCATCGGCTTGCTCCTACCCGCAGTGCAGAAGGTCCGCGAAGCCGCTGCCCGGGCCAAGTGCCAGAACAACCTTAAGCAGATCGGCCTGGCGATTCACAACTTCCACAACTCGACCAACCGGCTGCCGCCGTTCAGCTACGCCCCGAACGGGCACGACGAGGGCGGGGCCGCGTCCAACCCCTTGCCGCCCGAGGCTCCGTCCAAGCACCACAGCGGGTTCCTGCTCCTCCTGCCGTACCTCGAACAGGACAACATCGCCCGCCAGTTCAACCCGGCCAAAGGCGCCACGGACAAGACGACACCGCTCGTCCCCGGCGGCCCGACCAACTACGAGCTGACGCGGAACCCCATCCCGACGTACCTCTGCCCGTCGATGCCGGTGCCCGAGTCCCCCGGGTACGGGGCGTACTGCAGCTATGCCGCGTCGCGCGGCAACTTCCAGTACGCCACCGACGCCAGCGGGGCCGTCGTCAGCACCCCGAAACTCCGGTGGACCGCGGACGACGGGATGATGGCCTCCGCCTTCCAGCCGCCCCCGGTCGGGTCGCCGACGACCGTCCTCGGGACCATCGCCCTCATCAACTTCACCAGCGTGACCGACGGGCTGTCGAACACGTTCCTGGTGGGGGAAAAGCACTACCGGGTGCAGGGGAGCACGTGGGCGAGCGGGACGAGCAACTACGACGGGTCGGACCTGACCAGCCGGCCGTACACGGGGAACACGAACTACGCGTTCCCGCACCCGGGGGCGGACACTAGCGAGGGCGTAACGATGACGCCGATGAACACCCGGACCGTGGTCGCCAAGGCCGGCACGTTCAACGCCAAGGCCGGGACCGTGACGGCGACCGTGGGCGGGACGGCGACCAACGACGCGACGGCGTGGTTCCGAAACACAGCAATCTCGTCGTTCAGCAGTTCGCACACCGGCGGGTGCAACTTCGTGCTCGGGGACGGGTCGGTCCGGTTCGTCCGCGAGTCGATCGACATGAACACATACCACGCCCTTGGCAGCCGGAACGGGGGCGAGGTGATTGCGGCGGACTTCTGAGCCCTCTCGCCCGTGGGGGTGTGCCCCGCGGGCACCAACGGTCCCATCACTTACTCAAGGCTCCGCCGATGGACCTGTCCGAAACCACTGCAGAACCCGGCACCTCGGTCACGTACTCCACCACGCCCCCCGTATTGGAGTCGCCCCACCCGTCTCCGCGCGGGCGGTCGTGGCGCAAGGTGGCGATGCATTGCGTCCGCCGCGGGCACCTGTACCTCGGGCTGTTCCTGTTCCCGTGGGCGATCCTGTACGGCGTCACGGCGTTCCTTTTCAACCACCCGTCGGCGTTCAGCGAGCAGGCGACGACGACCTACGGGGCCGACGCGACCGCTGGCACGCCGCTGGAAGGCGCCCCGAGTGCGACCGCGGTGGCCGAGCAGGTGGTGGCGAAGCTGAACGAGCAGCAGACGCCGCTCACGCCGTACAAGCTCGCCGGTGCGGCGCGATACGGCCCGCGTGAGTTCGCCTTCGCCACGGTCAAGGTCGAGGGGCAGTCGATCAACGTCCTCTACGACGTGAAGAACGGCGGCGGGACCGTCCGCGCTACGAAGACGGTCGAGAAGGTGGCGCCCGAGAAGGCGCCCTTCACGACCGGCGGCGGGAAGGCGTTCGCCGGGCGCGAGAAGGGCGGCGACAAAGCCGGCATGAAGGGCGGGGCCGCAAGGGGGCCGCGCGGCGGCGGTGGCGGGCCGGTGACGGCTGGCGCCGAGGGGGTGAAGTTGTCGGATCTGATCCACGACCGGTTCAAGACGGCGGTGCCGGTGATCCTGGAGCGGATCGGGTTCGCAACGGGCGAGGTCACGGTCACATCGGTGCCGGACGTGATCTTCCCGGTCGAGGCCGATGGTCGGACGTGGACGGCGGCGTACAACCCGATGACCGGTGCCGTGACCGGCGTACCGGAGGGCGCGAGCCCGTCGACGGAGTTGGGGTGGCGCCGCTTCCTGCTGCGGCTGCACACGGCTCACGGCTACCCGGGGGAGCAGAACGCCAAGTGGTTCTGGGCGGTGATCGTGGACGTGATGGCGTTCGTAATGTGCTTCTGGGGCGTGTCCGGGCTGTTCATGTGGTGGCAGATCAAGGCCACCCGCCGACTCGGTGCGGTCATCCTGGTGCTGAGCGCCGCCGCGGCGACGGCGCTCGGGTTCGCCATGTACGCGGCGCTGACGGGGTGACCCTGGCGGCGGATTCGTAGGTCGGGTCGAGGAGGCTTTGCGACGAGACCCGACGCGAGGCGCAAGCAACCTGTGACGAGGGCCGGGAGC
>JAFKFQ010000709.1:0-1595 GCA_017308215.1 bacterium
TGGTTTCTTCTCCGCGCCTTGGCGCGAGCCGTTCTTACTTCTCGTAGGTCCGCCAGTCGGTCTCGTGGTAGCGCACCAGCACCTGGTTGTCGAGGCGGTTCACCTCGACCGGCAGCGGGCCGAGGTCGGGCGGGAGCTCGAACAGGCCCGGCAGCACCGCCGGCGTCAGGAACTTCAGCCCCGACGGGGTCGTCGTCGGCACCGGGAACGGCTCGCGGCGGCCCAGCGCGAACCCCCACACACCGAACGACGGCACCGCCGCGTGGTACGGCCGCACGAAGTACCCCGCGGCTTCGAGCGTCCGCACCACGCACCAATATGACGTGCGCGCGAACAGCGGCGACGTGCACTGCACCGCCACCGCCGCGCCGGGCGCCAGCCGCGCGTTCAATTTCCGGTAGAAGAGTGTCGTGTACAGCTTCCCCACCGAGTAGTTCGACGGGTCCGGGAAGTCGACGACCGCCACGTCGAACGGCGCGCCCGGCTCTTCCACCCACAGGAAGGCGTCGCGGTTCACGACCGTCACGCGCGGGTCGGCGAAGGCGTTCTCGTTGAGGCGAGCGAGCGGCGGGTAGGCAGCCGACAGGCCCGTCATCGCCGGGTCGAGGTCGACCAGCGTCACCGCACCGACACCCGGCCAGCGCAGCACCTCGCGCAGCGCCAGCCCGTCGCCGCCGCCGAGGACGAGCACCCGCCGCGGGGCTCCGTGCAGAGTCAGCGCCGGGTGGACGAGCGCCTCGTGGTAGCGGTACTCGTCGGCCGACGCGAATTGCAGGTGGCCGTTCAGGAACAGGCTGAACCCGGCCCGGCCGCGCGTCACCACGATCCGCTGGTACGGGCTCGTCTTCGTGTACACGATCTCGTCGGTGTACAGCTGAGTCTCGGCGAACGCGGTCAGCGCGTCGGCCTTCACCAGCGCGACGCCGAGCACCACCAGCACCAGCACGCCGCGGGCGCGGAGGCCGAACACGCCGCGCGGGATGAGCGGCCGGAGCAGGTGCGTCGCCCACAGGCCGACGGCCGCGTTGAGCATCCCGAACACGAGCGACGTGCGCGTCAGCCCGAGTTTCGGCACGAGCAGGATCGGGAACAGCACCGACGCGAACAGCGCCCCGAGGTAGTCGAACGCCAGCACCCGGGCGACGAGGTCCTTGAAGTCGAGCCGGTCGCGGACGATCCGCATGAGCAGCGGCAGTTCGAGCCCGACCAGCACGCCGATGAGGAACACCGTGCCGTAAAGGAACAGCGGAAAGTAGCCGATCTGTCCGTAGGCGACGAACAGGAGCGGCCCGCTCGCCCCGCCGACGAGCGCGACGCCGAGTTCCACCTCGACGAAGACACGGGCGAGGTTGTCGCCGACGAACCCGCTCAGCCACGCCCCGACGCCAAGCGCCGACAGGTAGATGCCGATGACGAGCGAGAACTGCGTAACGGAGTCGCCGAGGAGGTACGACGCGAGCGTGCCGGCGAGGAGCTCGTAGACGAGCCCGCACGTGGCAACGACGAGCACGTTCAGGAACAGGACCGGAGTGCGGTTCATCCCGGCGGGGAGGATTCGGGGGTCAGGATTCGGGATTCAGAGAGATGACATTTTC
>JAFKFQ010000709.1:1635-5950 GCA_017308215.1 bacterium
GGATGCCGAACCATGCGCATGGTTCGGCATCCCGTTCATCCTGTTATCCTGTCCGTTCTCGGCCGGCATTCACATCACGAGTCGCCGCCGCGCCGCACGGGCCTGATCACAGGCCGCGCAGGTGCCGCGGATGACGAGGCTGTGCGCCGTCGCCCGGAACTGGTTCTCGGCCGCCGCCTCCTTCAGCACCTCGTCCAACTGCGGGTGCGCGAACTCGATCATCGTATTGCAGATCTCGCACACGAAGTGGTCGTGCGCCGGGTAGCCGTAGTCGTGGTCGTACACCGTGCGGCTGCCCACCTCGATCCGCTTCAGCAGGCCGGCGTCCACGAGCAGCGTCAGCGTGCGGTAGACCGTAGCCCGGCTGACCGGGCTGTTGGCGGCCTTCAGGTCGTCGAGTAGTTCATTGGCGTCGAAGTGCTTGTGCCGCGCGAAGATATGATCGAGCAGCTCGCGCTGCTGGTTCGTGAATCGCTTCGGCTCGGGGCGGCTGGCGAGGTACTCGCGGAACCGGCCCTCGGGGCTCTGGGACACCGACACCGACGGGAGCGACACGACTCGGCCTCCGGGACCACGCAGGGGGCGACCGTATTGTAGCCGGTCCCGCTACCCCCGAATGACGAATGGCGAATGACCCACCAATGACGAAGGAAGCCCGACGCGCCAAGCACGAATGACGAAACCGCACCCCGCGGCCGTTTCGTCATTCGGATTTCGGGTTTCGGGTTTCCTTCGTCATTGGTGGATCATTCGCCATTCGTCATTGCCGGGTTACTCGGCAACGGTCCGGCGGAGGAGGAGCTCCTCGGCGATGAGCCACCGGTCTTCGGTGTCGTAGGTGCCGGCGGCGATCTCGGCCCGGACGCGGGCGACGAGGTCGTGGCGGATGCCGTCGGCGGCGGAGAGCGCGGGCATGGTCGCGGACATGGCGGTCGTCCGGTGGGCGATCCGGGGGGTCGGGGTGGGGGCCGGTCCCTCAACCGGTGCCACCCGCCACCGCCGCCAGGAACACTGGGGTGCGTTGCTCATGGGTCTCGTGTCTCCCGGCCGGCGCCCGTGTGCGGGGACGGCGGCCGTCGTGCGGCGTGCGGGGCGGGGGCCGTTCTCCCCCGGTCCTGCACGGGCGGCTTACCTTGCTCTCTCGCACGCGCCGTGCCGCCTGTCGGCGGCCGGCAAGTGCGGGCGGTTCCGCCGCCCGGGATACGGTTCACCCGTTCAGTGAACCGCGGCCCATTCTACGCCCCTCTCATCGTCGGCGCCGCGGCGGCCTCGACACCGATTTCTGCCGCCCGGCGGCGTTCGGCTTCGCCGACGCGTCCGGCGGGCGAGTCGCCCCGAAGGTACCCGGTGGGCGAGTCGCGCCGTCGCCGGAACCCGTGTTCCACCCCGAGTTTCCCACGAACCACTCAAGCCCGCTCGGCTTGAGGGAAACCGCCCGTGCGACACACCCGCAGTCCCCGCCGGCGCGCCGTGGCGCGTCTGACGCCCGACGCGACACTCGGTTTCGCGGCGCCGACCCCGCCGCGCGTGCGCCCGCCGACCCGACCGGACCCGCAAGGTTTCCCCGGTTCCCCTCAAGCCCCGTGCGCCGCCCGCAGCGCGTTCGCCGCCAGGTGCGCGGCCCGCGTCGGGTGTGGGTGGCGGTAGCCGCTGAGCGTCGCGCGGACCACCGCCAGCGCCGAGTCGAGGTCGAGCTTGTGGCCCGGCGACACGAACACCGGCTTCGCCCCCGCCGCCGCCCGCACCGCCGCGCCGACCACCTCGCCGCCGACGGTCAACGGGCTCGCGTCGCCGGCGGCGGGGCCGGGCTCGGCGTAGTCGCCGACGAGCCAGCTCTTGGCGCAGCCGACGCACGGACGGTCGAGCCACATCCCCAGGTGGCACGCCAGGCCGAACCGGCGCGGGTGAGCGGTCCCCTGTCCGTCCACCATAATCACGTCGGGCAATGTCCGTAATCGGGAGAACGCGTCCAGCAGCGGGGGCACCTCGCGGAACGACAGCAACCCCGGCACATACGGGAAGGTCACTCCCGCCGTCACGGTCGCCGTTTCGACCACGGCGCAGTCTTCGGCCCGGAGCACAACGACGGCCGCGAACAGGAGCGGCGCTTCCAAGTGGTAGGCAATGTCGCACCCGGCGACGGTCTCGAAGCGGGGCAGCGGGGTGGACGTGTCCACGCGCGCGGCGAGCGCGGCCTGGACGGCGAGGGCGTCGGCCTCGGTGGTCGGCCAGTCGTGGAGGGGCATGGGTCTTGAGCCCCGGTAGGGGCGGGAAGTGTGTAGCCCGGGGTGGAGCCCCGGGCGGGGGCACAGCGGCAGGTTGGGGGCGATGCCACACGGACACGCCGACGCCGCCCGGGGTTCCACCCCGGGCTACACGCCTCCCGCCCCTACCGAGCTCCGAACCCGAGCCGGGCTTCCGCCTACTTCGCCTCCTTCTTTGCCGCCGCCTTCTTGCCGCCCTTCACCGCCTTCAACTCCGAGTCGAACACGCGGACCGCCGCCCACGTGTCCTTGTTCTCGGCGATGAACTTCAGGTGCTCGGGGTGGTCCTGGTAGCGGTCGTGGGCGGCCTTGTCGGCGAAGACGAGGTGCAGCGCCACGTCCCAGTCGGTGACGTTCACGTCGCGCTTGAACTCGGCGGCGATCGGGCCGGCGGAGTAGAACACCACGCCGTCGTGGGCGGCCAGGTACTTGTCGCAGGCGGCCACGAGCTTCTGGCGGGCGGCCGGCGACGAGTCCTTCAGCTTGAAGTAGACCATGTGGCCGATGGCGGGGCCGGCCTTCTTCTCGGGCGGCAGTTGCGCCCCGGCGGCGGCGACGGCGAGCGCGACCGCAAGAACGACGACGAGCGGGCGGAACATCGGGAACCCTCCGGTGGAGACGGCGGACGCGGATAGCGTAGCGGGCGTGTCCGACCGGTGGAAGCGTTAACAGTAACGGGTTTTTACCCCGAAGGGGTTGGATTCCACAGCCCCGGGTTGCCGTCGCGGCGCACCCGGGGTCGCAGCGCGGTGGCGTTCCGATTCGTGCGGTTCACGCGGATGCCTCGCGCGGGCGCCGTGGCCGTGCGCCGTCGTGCGTGGGTCCCCCGGGTGCGCCGAACCGGCGACCCGGGGCTGTGGAATTCAACCCCTACGGGGTAAAGCCCCGGTGCCCGCCCCGCGCCGCCGCTCGCGTATTCCGCTTGACATCCCCGCCGCGTTCCCTTCTCTGGACTAGTGCCCCCCGCCGGAGCCCGTCCGCATGAGCCGCCTCACCGTCGTCGTGTCCCAGGCGCCCGGGAAGCACCCGGCGAAGCGGGCACTAGAAGAGAGCATCGTCGCCGCGCTGCTGCTCGAACCGGGGCTCGAAGTGTCGGTCGTGCCGAACCTGTACGACCTCGGCCCGGACCACACCGGCCGGCTGTTCCTCGGATCGGTCCGCGGCGACCTGGTGGTGCTCAGCTGGCTCTACCCGCGCGCCGCGTTCTGGCTCCTCGACCGCGACGGCATCAAGGGTCACGCCGGCGAGACGCAACTGAAGCCGCCGGCTGACGACGACGAGGACGACACCCCGGCCGAGCCCGCCGCCGACAAGCCGCAGGCCATCGGCGCCGCGGGAACGGTCCCGGACCGGCACATCTACACGCTCGACCTGCGCGACTTCAACAAGCACGAGCCCTGCGTCGCGGAGGTGCGCCGCATCGCCGCCGAGTGCCGCGACCGCCGCGCCGCAAAGCCGGCCAACGCGCCGGCGATCATCCAACTCGGCCTCGCGGCGAAGGAGCCGGCACCGGCCTTCGCGCCCGAGGCGCTGCTGGCGCCGGCGGGGCGGCGCTGGTACCCGGTGATCGACTACAGCCGCTGCACGAACTGCCTTGAATGCCTCGACTTCTGCCTGTTCGGGGTGTACGGCGTCGATTCGCTGGAGCGGATCGTGACCGAGAACCAGGACCAGTGCAAGAAGGGGTGCCCGGCGTGCAGCCGGGTGTGCCCGCAGCAGGCGATCATCTTCCCCGAGTACAAGTCGGCGGCGATCGCGGGGGCGGACACGGGCGCGGTCGGCGGGCTGAAGATCGACCTGAGCCGGCTGTTCGGCGGTGACGTCGGCGACGCGCTGGGGACGGCGGTGGCGGAGCGCGACCGCGAGCTGGTGAACGACGGCCGCGTCGCGGTCGGCGCGACGGTCGGCGTGGCGAAGCGGCAGACGGACAAGCCGGCGACACCGAAAGACGAGCTAGACAAATTGGTGGACGACCTGGACGCACTGGGGTTATAGCCTAGCAGACAACAGAATGTTTGACCTCAGTGGAGCCGCCGTGAGTGACACCCCCT
>JAFKFQ010000710.1 GCA_017308215.1 bacterium
GCGAGCTGTACCTGGCGACGCTTACCCGCCCGCCGACGGCGGCGGAGGAGCGGGCGGTTCTCGGGCACGTCCGGGCGGCGACCGACCGCCGGCGGGCGTGGGAAGACGTGCAGTGGGCGCTCATCAACACCAAGGAATTCCTGTTCCGACACTGATCCTCCACGACGCCCGGGGACGGCCGTCCCCGAGTGGCTCGCCCACACCCCACGGAATCCCCGCCATGCGCTTTCGCCTCTTGCGTGCTGCCCTACTGGCAGCCGCGACCGCCGCCGCCGCCGCGTCCCTCGACCCGGCCGCCGCCCAGCCACCGGATACGACGAAACAGAAGGACAAGGACCGCCGCGGCCGCAAGGGCGGCGAACCCGCCGCCGTGGTGCTGACGCTCGGCGACCCAGTCCGCCACTGGGACGTGGTCCGTGCCGTCGCGTTCAGCCCGAACGGCCGGTGGGCCGCGTCCGCCGGCGACGACGGCTCGGTGAAACTCCGCGACGCCGCCACCGGCCGCGAGGTCCGCGTCTTCGCCAGCGGCGCCAACCGGCAACTGTCGGTCGCCGTCTACGCCCTCGCGTTCAGCCCCGACTCGAAGACACTCGCCGCCGCGTCGGCGGACAAGACGATCCGCATCTGGGACGTGGAGACCGGCGAACTCCAGGTGACACTGATCGGCCACCGTGACGCCGTCGCCGGCATCGCCTTCCGCCCGGACGGCAAGGTACTCGCGTCGGGGAGCGACGACCGCACCGTGCGCCTTTGGGACGTGGTGAACCCGACCCCGGACCCGGTCCCGCGCGACGGGATACCGGGGGTGACCGGCCAGCCGATCAAAGAACTTCGCGTCTTCGACCGGGTCGGTGACTTCGTCTCGGCCGTCGCCTGGTCGCCGGACGGGGCGACGCTCGCGGTCGGACTGTGGGACACGACGGTTCAGCTGTGGGCGGCCGACACCGGCGACGTGAAGCACATCCTCAGCGGGCACACGGCACGGGTCAGTGGCCTGGCGTTCACACCGGATTCGCGCACGGTCGTGTCGGCGGCGCTGGACGGCACCGCGCGGGCGTGGGGTGTCGGCGACGGGAAGGCCGGGCCGGTCTTGCGCGGGCACGCCGGTGCCGTGTTCGGCGTGGCCGTCACCCCCGACGGGAACACGGTCGTCACCGCCGGGCACGACGGTGCCGTCCGCACGTGGGCGGTCGCCGGCGGGTCGCCGGGCGGCGTGGTCGCCACTCACCGCGGGCCGGTCCTCGGCGTCGCGATCAGCCCGGACGGCCGTCGCGTGGTCAGCGGCGGCGCCGACACCGTCGTCCGGTTCACCACGGTCGGCGCGTCCGGCGGGGCCGGGGTGTCGGCGAGCCTCGTGAGCGTGGCGTACAGCCCGACCGGCGACCGCCTCGCCACCGGCGACGACGACGGCGGGGTGAAGGTGTGGGACGCGGCGACCGGGAAGGAACTCCGCGCCGCGCCGGTCGGCACCGGCGCGGCGCGGGCGGTCGCGTTCGCGGCCGACGGCCGTCTCGCCGCCGGCACCGACGGCGGACAGGTCGCGCTCCTCGGCCCGGCCGACGGGAAGGTCGTGGCACTCGCCGGGCACAAGGACGCGGTCACGGCGGTTGCGTTCAGCCCGGACGGTACACGCCTCGCCACCGCCGGCGCGGACAAGGCGGTGCTCGTCTGGGACGTGGCCGCCGCGAAGGCCCTCCACACGCTCGCCCGCCACGACGGGGCGGTCACGTCCGTCGCCTTCACCCCGGACGGGGCGCACGTGGTCTCCGCAGCCGACGACCGGGTGATCCGGGTGTGGGACGCGGCCGACGGCCGGCTCGTCCGCACCCTCGATCCGGACGAGGACGACGACCCGCTCACCGTCGCCGTCCGCCCCGACGGGAAGCAGATCGCGTCCGTCGGCAACCGCGACGTGCCGCCCACGGTGAAACTCTGGGACGCCACGACCGGTGCAACGCAGCGGCTCCTCCCCGGCCACTTCGACCGGTCTCTCGCCGCCGCCTACCGGGGCGACGGGAAGGTGCTGGCGACCGTGGCCGGCGACGGGACGGTCCGGCTCTGGGACGCCGCGGACGGGCGGCTGCTGAAGTCGCTGGCCCTGCGGACGCCGCGCGGCACCGTCAGTCAGGTGGTGTTCCACCCGGCCGGCGACCGGGTGGCGACGGTCAACGGGAATGGCACGGTGACCGTCGTCCGCCTCCCCGACCTGACCACCCCGCCGGCCCCGCCCGCCGCCACCAACCCGTAACGAGGGACCGCTGACGTGTGGACCGGCCTGACACTCTTCGTCGCGGCGGCGGTCGGTGGCGGCAACCAGCCTCCGGCCCAGCCGGTGAACATCCAGAAGGACATCTACCCGTTCCTGCGCCGGCACTGCGTGTCATGCCACAACGACACCAGCCCCGGCGCCCTCCGGTCGCTGACCGGCTACCAGGACGAGACCGCGATCCGGCGCGACCCGGGCGGCTGGGCCGAGGTGGTCCGGCTGGTCGAGTCGAGGGCGATGCCACCGGCGAACTCGCCCCGCCCGCCGGCACCGGACCGCGACCGGTTCCTGCAGTACGCACGTGAACTCCGGACAGTGGGGAAATGACCGGAGATTCACACCGGGACCGTGGTCGAGCCTTACGTGGTGACCCCCAGGACAACGCTGGCGGCCTACCTGGCACAGTCC
Organism: bacterium; assembly: GCA_017308215.1. Taxonomy (GTDB): domain Bacteria; phylum Planctomycetota; class Planctomycetia; order Gemmatales; family Gemmataceae; genus Urbifossiella. The sequence continues at coordinate 2,675 of JAFKFQ010000710.1, forward strand.
GTGACCCGCTCGATGGAGGCCGTTGGATGACGACCCGCTCACGAACCGGGGCCGCCTCGGTCGCGGCGCTGGCCGCATTCGGGGTAGCTGTCGGGGCAGCGGCCCGTTTCAGTGACTGGGTTCGCCGCATGGACCTGGACGTGTGGAACTTGCCCGCCCTGCGAGCGGAATGTGAGGCGATCTCCGCCGAACGTATCTACCTCGACTCCCGACACCGCCAGTTGGTTTCCGAGGTCCAGGCGTGCGACCAGGTCGCACGGCGGCTGGCAGACGGGCGTGTGGATCTTGCAGCAGCCACCGACACGATGATCGAGATCACTTCCGGGCGAGTGGAGTTCGCCGAGGCGCTCGCCCGGGCGTTTCCCGAGGTCCGAGCGCACCGGTGTCGCGTGGCCCGGCGTGCGATCACCCGAGCCTTGCAGCTTCTCTGCGACGATCCGGCTAGACGGTCGGAGCTGGTCGCACGACTGGCAACGGAACTCGCCGCCATCAACCTGGCTGTGGAGCCGGTCAGGTAACTGCCGGTCGGTTCCTCTCAGTTCCTGCCGGTGGTGGGTTGAGGGGAATCTGGTATCATGGCCGACTCAGAGGTTCATTGGCGGGCGGCAGCAGTCGGCCCGACAGGGACCGCCACCCTTCCAACCCCGCCAGCATGGCTTGCCCGCCCACCGAACACGAATGTCGTCACCTCCGTCGGCGTTGATGTGCATCCTCGGCTGGAGGCTGCCAGCTATCCCACGCTCGACTGACATGGCCACGACGAGGTTGAGTCGACCCGCTGGCGAAAGCCCGCCACAGCCGGTCCACCCGCACTTGTACCCTTATCGCTCGTCCCCTCCCACCATGCCAGCCGGGCGGCGAACGTCTCCGCCAGCTCGCCCGCCACTGACGCGGCCGTTCGCAGTGAACCGGAGGCGGACTCTCCCGCCCGCCGGAAGAACCCCTCGACTGCCGCCCCGGTGACCGCGTCGTCCTCCGCCTCGCCCTCGGCCGCCGCGAGCACCTCCCCGCCGACCAGGTGCTCGTCCAGCCCGCCCGGCGGGAGCATGACCTGCTCGCAGAACCGCGCCCACCCGTCCCGGTAGGCGAGCAGCAGGTAGCCGTACACCCGGGCGACCCCATCGAACCGCTCGCGGACCCGCCCGGTCGCCCCGGCAGCCAGCGACCGGGCGTGGAAGTACCGGGCGGCCAGGTCCAGCCGCTCGGCCCGGAATCGGTCGAGCACCTCGCGGAAGGCGAGGGCGCGGGGGAACGTGTCCAGGGTGGTGAACGTCACCCGCGGGGCGGCGGCGACGAGCCGGGCGTGGTCGAGGTCGTCCCCGCGGGCGGCCGCGGCCAGCATGAGCGCGAGCCGCTCGTCCGGTCGGAGTGACGGGTAGTGGCGGGACAAGGTGGTGGCGGTCACGACGGGCTCCTCCGGGCCAGGACGGCTTCGAGGGCGGCGACCCGGGCGGCCACCTGGTCGGCCTCGACCGCGGCCAGCGCCACCCGGGCGAGCGCGCCCACCGCCCGCGCCCGAGCGACGGGATCGGTCGTCGGGTCGGCACGGACGCGGGCGGCCTCGGCCTCCAAGAGCGTCAGCACGTCGGCGGGGGAGCGCAGCCGCACCGGGGCGACATCGGCCGATCCCGTCGG
>JAFKFQ010000711.1 GCA_017308215.1 bacterium
AAGGCACCCGACGGGAGGCGGCTCGGAGAGCCGCACCACACTCCGGCGGGGCGCTACCGGCCGAGTTCGACCGGCGTTTCGGCCACGCGCACGGTCAGCGCGTCGGCGTCGAGCTCGACCAACCCGCCGTGCGGGAACGTAGCGTTGAACGCCGTGTGGCCGACCGGGAAGTTGACGATCACCGGCACCTTCCGCCCGGCGAAGTAGTCGCGGAAGATGGCTGCCAGTTCCGCCTCGTCCGCCCCGTCGAACGTGCCGAGGATGAACCCGGCGAACTTGTCGAGGTGCCCGGCGAGCTTCAGCTGCGACAGCAGCCGGTCGATGCGGTAGCCCTTCTCGCCGGTGTCCTCGAGGAGGAGGATGTTGCCGTCCGGCTCCACCTCGTAGGGCGTCCCCATCGTCGCACCGACCAGCGTGAGGTTCCCGCCGACGAGCCGTCCGCGCGCCTTGCCGCCGGCGAGGCGGCGCGGCTGCGGGCCGTCAGCCGGCACCGGCACCGCGTACCCGCCGCCGGCCTTCGGGTAGCGGTCGGCGCGGACGGTCCGCCAGAACAGGTCGTTCGAGTACCCGAACCCGCCGTCGTCGCGGTACAGGCCGTACTGCGGCATCGGCGCGTGGAACGTTATGAGTCGGCACTTCTTCGCAATGGCGAGGTGGAGCGCCGTCAGGTCCGAGAACCCGGCGATGACCTTCGGGTTGGCGCGGACGGCGGCGTAGTCGATGCGGTCGAGGATGCGGGTGAGGCCGTACCCGCCCTTGATGGCGAACACCGCCTGAACGGACTTGTCCTTCACCGCGGCGTTGAACTCGGCGGCGCGCTCCACGTCGGTGCCGGCGAGGTAGAGGTACTTGCGCTGGGTGAGCGTCGGCGGCACCTTCACCTGGAAGCCCATCGCCTCGAACTTCTCCTTCGCCTTGCCGACGCGCTCCGGGTCGGCGGGGCCGGCGGGCGCGACGAACGCGATAGTGTCGCCGGGCTTGAGCGCCGCCGGGCGCGTCCACGCCGCCGGCGTGGGCTGCGCCGGGGCGGGCGTGTCGGGGAGGGCCAGCGCGGCGAGCACCGGCAGGAGGAGCGCGAGGCGGCGGGTCATGTCACGGGCTCGGGGTTGGGGCGAACGGCCGACGTGAGCCGGCTGGTGGTTGGTACGGTGGCCTGACGCACCGACCGATCACCTGGGTGGTCCGCTCGGGCACCCGCACCAACCACCAGCCGGCTCACGCCGGCCGTTCGCCGGTCACTTCGCGGGTGGGAGCGGCTTCTCGAAGTGCTGGTAGTCCTTCAGCGAGGTCCAGTTCCCGCCCCACGCCCAACCGCGGGCGAGGAACGCCTTCGTGACCGGGTGGTCGGCGGTCAGCGTGCCGCGCGCCGCCGGGTCGTAGGTCGCGCCCGGCGGGAGCGTCAGCTTCCCCTTCACGTAGGGGTTGATGAGCGGGTTCACGTCGATGGCCCGGCCGAGGGCGTGCTTCGAGAGCGTTGTGCCGCCGGTCACCGCGCGGTAGTTGAACGCCGACGTGTTGTTCGCGGCCATCGACAGGTCGTCGTCCCACTTGCCGTTCTTGCGGAACCGCGGGTGCGACACCGGGACCACCGAGCGGATCGGGAACTTCTCCGCCCGCGCGACCTCGAACACGGCGAGGACGTCCTTCTCCAGTTCCTTGTCCACCACGAGCTGCCCGCGGTGGAGTTTCCCGTCGAAACCCCAGTAGGTGACCGCCACGACCTTCTGACGGTCGCGCAGCTCCTTCGGGCACGCGGGGTCAAGGCCGTTGAACGCCTCGCCGTCCGTCATCTTGGAATCGACGATCGGGTCGGCGGGGGTGCCCGCGGAGACGGCAACCGCCGCCGCGAGCGTGAGCAGCGCGGCGGCGGTGGAAGCGGTTCGGGTCATGCACCCCTCGCGTCACTTCAGGTCGAGGTCGAATGGCTGGCCGGGCTTCACGTCCATGGTCAGCTCAGACTTGGCCGGGTCGCCGTACTTGTCCGGGATGGCGAACCAGCCCTTGAGCACCTCGGGCGGGGCCGGGATCACGGGAGCGGTGGTCCGCTCGTCGTCCATGTCGCGGCGGTCGGTCGACTTCTTGGTGGCGTCCGACCCGGGCGGCGGCGCGCTCGACACGGCGACCTTATGGACGCCGAGCCTCACCCCGCTGACGCGGTAAGTGCCGTCCGGCTGGATCGCCCCGCCCTTCGGGGCCGGGCCGCCGTCGAGGATGGCGACGTTCCCGTACACCAGCGCCTTGCCTTTGTACGTCACCTTCCCGGTCACGTCGGTCGTCTTCTCCCCGCACCCGGTCAGGGCCAGGGCCGCCGCGACCACGGCGGGGCGGATGAGGCACATCATTCGTTCGGCACCACCTCACCCATCGCGCGGGTGGACATGGGGACGATCACCGTCGGTCCGGCCTGGTAGCGGAAGAACCGCACCGAGCCGTCGCCGAGGGCGAAGTTGCCGCCGCCGGTGTGGTACGACCAGAAGTGGTAGGTGTCGCACATCGACGGCGGGTTCAAAGGTGCCTGGAAGTACATCGGGAACACGCACCCGGTCACGCCGCTGATCTGGGTGTCGGCTGACGTGAACTGCGCCCAGCCGATGCTGTCGAGGTTCGGCGACCCGCGGAGGATCCAGCCCCACTGCTGGTCGACCGCCGCCGGGCGTTCGGCGAACGCCAGCGTGTTACTCAGCCCGTCGGTTACCGACGCGACGTTGACCTTGATCGGCCCGCCGTTCACGTCGGTCACGGCCATGATCCCGGTGTCCGCGTTGAACCCGGCCGGCGGCGCCTTCCAGTCGCTCCGCTGCCGCCCGGTGACGCCCAGGTAACTCCCCAGCGCGATCGCCGGGGTTGCCCCGGTGTACGTCGTCGGCTGCGGGTTGCTCGGACAGACGTAGGCCGGAACGACCCGGTGGCGGACAAGATTGTCGTAGGTCGTCCGGTCGGGAATCGTCTGGTTGTAGATCGCCGTCTGTTCGAGGTACGGCAGGAGCAGGAACGACCAGTTCTCCGTGTACCGTTTCGGATCGGTCGTGCCAAGGAACTTGGGGTAGTACGGCGGGTAGCGGTCGTTGGCGTCGTGGTAGGTGTGGAGCGCCAGGGCCAGTTGCTTGAGGTTGTTCGAGCACTTCATCCGCGCCGCCGCCTCGCGGACCTTCTGCACGGCGGGGAGGAGCAGGCCGATCAGGATGGCGATGATGGCAATGACGACGAGCAACTCGATCAGCGTGAAGCCCGAGCGAGACCTCGGGAACGGGTGGCGCATGCGGACACCAGGGCGGGAGTGATGAGACGATCGGAGAGGGGGTTGCAAAGAATTGCACTTCTCATGCCGGCGCCGTGTGGCGGGAAACGCAGCCGTCCGAGGCGGGCGCGGTGTCGAACTGTGGGCGGTGGTGTCGGAGAAGTGTCGCAGCTGTCGAGATGTTGTCACGCCCGGTCGGGAACCGGCCAGTCGCCCTCCAGGTAGCGTTTCACTAGTGCGGCGTGCGACAGCGGGCTCGACAGGTCGTTCACGTCGGCATTCGTCTCGTAGTCGAGAAGAACCACGGTGCGCTCGGCGGCGAGCGCCCGCAGTTGCCCGACCTCGGTGGCGAGGCGGTGCTCCAATACCCAGCGGTACGCCGGCAGGTAGATGCGATAGCGGGCGTCGTGGTAGTCGAGGAGTACGTCGCTCCCCACACCGAACCGGTGGCCGCGCACTGGTCCGCGGGAGCGCCCGGCGCGCTTAATCCCCTTCAGGTTCGTGACCGCCCACTTCGCCGGGTCGATGTCCTCGCACTCGAACACTTTCAGCCCCTGCCACAAACCCTCGACCGACGCCGCCGTCTCGTCCGGCGTGTTCGGGATCGGGATGCCCCCGTGCGGATAGAACGGGCTGAACCGGACCCACGGCTCCGGCCCCTTCGACGTGACGTCGACGACCGCGACGCCGGGCCACCGCTTCGCAATCGTGGCGGGCTTCGTCCGGCGGCTCTCGACGGCGACGGGCATGGCGCACCTCCGGGCGGAAGGGGTGGGTGTACCCGACGCCGGGTGCGGGCCGCGATGTCGGTTGCGAACCGCGGCCGGTCGCGGTTCGACTGGCGGGAGGGCCGCGATGCTGACACTCCGCAAGCCGGCGCCGGCCGCGCTCGACCGGTTCCGCGCCGCGCAGGCCGCGCTCGACTTCACCTACCCGGCGGCCGGCGTCACGGCGGGCACGCCGCCGGCCGGGTACGTCGTCGATCACACCCGCGTGCAACTTGGCGAGGGGGAGGCGGTGTTCGCCGCGGCCTGCGCCGCGCTCGCTCGGTGGGAGCAGTTCCGTCTC
>JAFKFQ010000277.1 GCA_017308215.1 bacterium
ACCCTTCTTGGGGGCGGCCACGAACCGCCGGCCGCAGCCCCGAGAGCGGAACGTCGGGGTGCCCGAGGTGTTGACCCCGTTCCGGACCACGTGGGTCGCCGAACACCGGGGGCATGGCGGGGTGGGGCCCGCGTCCGTGGCCGATTCGCCCATCCGGGCAAAGTAGAACGGTGCCACCGTTCAAGCCACTACCCGAAAATCCCTGAAATATCGGGGATAAACGCACGAAAACGGGGCTTGGAGCGGCCGGGGTTGCCCCTGCCGTTCCTTCGCGCGCTCGCCCAGCGTCGATCCTTACGGGATCGCCATCGGTAACGTCACCGCGATCCGGTCGCCCGCGGTGAACTCGACCTGCTGCGTCTGGTCCATCGGCCGGTTGTCCAACATCCAGACGGCATGGACCTGGTAGGCGTAATGCTGCCCAGCCGCGACCGGCGGGGTGTTGAACTCACGGACGGTACCGGTCGCGGTCATCTGGATTCCGTCGAACCACAGCACCGCGTCGGCGGGAAGGTTCACGGTGATGTGGGCGGTCCGGGTGGTGTCGGCCCCCGCGCTCACCGGCGCTGCGGCCGGCGGCGGGTTCTGCGTGCCGCCTGGGTCGGTCCCGTTTGCAGCGGGCGGGTCGGTGGCCGGCACGGAACCGACCGCGGGGTCGGTCGTCAGGTAGCCGCCGACGGGCGGGTACGACCACGAGTACGGGTACACACCGTACCCGTAGGAGTACGGGTAGAAGCCGTAGAACGGCCGGTAACCGTAGCCGTAATGGTAGACCGGGTGCGCCCGGTAGGCCGGGTAGTAATGGTACCCGTAGTTGTGGAACGCGGTGTACGTGTGCACGGCGCTGTGGTAGACGGGGGCGTGGAAGGGCCACCACCGCGACCACGGCGAGCAGCGCGCGGGGGAGAAGTTGACGGATCATCGAAGTCCCTCCTGTTGTCGTGGGACCACTCAACTGCTGAGTGCCCGACAACCCGTATCGCACCGCTCGTGCCGTCCGGTCACGACGGCCGCGCGGGGCGGTGCAAAGGCTGTGTTTCCAGCCGATCGAAGAGGTGGCGGGAGGAGCGATGGCCGCGGGCAGGGATCACCCGCTTGCCAACCTGGGCGGTTGCGGACCAGCTGTCAGTCGGCGTCGTCCTCCATGCCGTCGGTGAACCGCGGGGTGATGTGCAACTCGCGGAGGCGGCGGCGGAGGGTCTGCCGGGCGACGCCGAGGATCCGCGCCGCCTGGAACTGGTTGCCGCGGGTGTGCTCCATCACCAGTGGCAGCAGCACCCGGTCGAGCTCGCGGTGCGCCTCGTCGTGCAACTCCTCCGACCCCTCGGACAGCCGGCGGCGGACGAACGCCTCCAGGTCCGACCGCTCGACGGCCGGGAGGGCCGCCGCGACCGGCCCGGTGGTCAGCTCGGGGAGCGCGGCGGGGAGCAGGACCGCGCCCGTCGTCCGGAGCAGCGCCTGCTTCAGCACGCTCTGGAGCTCGCGGAGGTTGCCGGGCCACGGGTACACCCGCAGTGCCACCAGCGCGTCCGGGCTCACGTCGCGCACGTCGCGGCCGAGCTCGCGGTTGAACCGCCGCAGGAAGTGGCGGACCAGCACCGGCAGGTCGTCGCCCCGGTCGCGGAGGGGGGGCAGGTGGACGGTGAACACGCCGAGCCGGAAGTACAGGTCGGGGCGGAACGTCCCCGCCGCCGCGGCCGCCTTCAGGTCGCGGTGGGTCGCCGAGATGACCCGCACGTCGGTCGTCACCGTCTCCGTGCCACCGACCCGCTCGAACGTCTGCTCCTGGAGCACGCGGAGCATCTTCGCCTGGAGGGCGGCCGGCATGTCGCCGATTTCGTCGAGGAACAGCGTGCCGCCGTTGCACTGCTCGAACCGGCCGATGCGGCGGCGGTCGGCGCCGGTGAACGCCCCTTTCTCGTGCCCGAACAGCTCGCTCTCCAGCAGTGCCTCCGGGATGGCCGCGCAGTTCAGTGCGAGGAACGGGGCGCGGCTGCGGCGGCCGTGCTGGTAGATCGCCCGGGCGACGAGCTCCTTGCCGGTCCCGGACTCGCCGGTGACGAGGACGGGGACGTCCTGGGCGGCCACCCGGCCGACCGCCTTGTACACCTCCTGCATCGCCGGGCACGCCCCCACGATCGCCCCGGGCACGTCCTCGTCGGGCGGCGCCTCGGCCAGGACGGCCGGCTCGCGCATCCGCCGGGCCACTTCCGCCGCCTCGCCGACCACCCGGCGGAGCTGGGCAGTGTCGACCGGCTTGAACAGGTAGTCGAACGCGCCCCGCTTCATCGCCTCGATCGCCGCGTCGGCCGTCTTGGACAGGGTGACGAACACGACCGGGATGCGGGCGTCGGTCGCGCGCACGTCGTCGAACACGTCGAGCCCGGGGCGGTCGGGCAACCCGAGGTCGAGAAGGACCACGTCGGGCTGGTGCTCCCGCACCCGGGCAAGGCCGTCCGCGCCGGTCCGCGCCACCTCGACCCGGTGCGGCGGGGGGAAGGCGTGGCGCACCTGCTCGGCGATCAGGTCCGGGTCGTCGTCGATGAGCAGTACGTGGGCCATGACGCGGGGCTCGGGACCGGGTGGCTGAAGTGGGAGGGACACGCCCATTCTCCGCCGCGCGCCAAGCCCCGGCCACTGGGCCGCGCCGCGGAACGGGATTCGCATTGCCGTCCGGCCGTGGATAACCACGAACGCAACGGGCGTCTCCGGGTCGGCCGACCCAGACTGCCGTCACGCCGAGGACCGACCGTGAGTGCCGACGCGGTGATGTCCGAACCCGTGCGGAGCCGGCGCGTCGGCTACGGCGTGGCGCTGGCGGTGACGGGGGCGACGTTCGGCGTCCGCCTGCTCCTCTGGCCGGTGCTCGGGGACGCCGTCCCGCACATGGCCTTCTTCCCGGCCGTCACCCTCGCGGCCTACACCGGCGGGTTCCGCCCCGGGCTGCTGGCGACCGCGCTGGGGGCGGTGGCGGCGAACGTCGTGTTCACCGAACCGCACTACCGGCTGGGGATCAAAAGCCTCAACGCCATGTTCGCGCTGCCGCTGTTCGTGCTGGTCGCGCTCATCATCAGCGGCCTGTGCGAGGCGCTCCACCGCGCCCGGCGGCGGATCCTGGCCGACGAGCGGCGGCGGGCCGCGGAGGCACTGCGGCGGAGCGAGTCGCGCTGGCAGAGCCTCACCGAAACCCTCCCGCAGCTGGTCTGGACCGCCGGCCCGGACGGCGCCATCGACTACTTCAGTACCCAGTGCGAGGCGTACACCGGCCTCTCCGAACGCGCCCTGCTCGGCTGGGGCTGGATGGACGTCGTCCACCCGGCCGACCTCGCACCGACCCGGGCCGCGTGGGCGGCGGCCGCGGACAAGCGGGCCGAGTTCGAGGTCGAGCACCGCCTCCGCCGGGCCGACGGCGCCTTCCGGTGGTTCAAGACCCGCGGCGTCGCCGCCGGCGACGGCTTGGCCCAGTGGGTCGGCACCTGTACCGACATCACCACGCGCGTGGAGGCGGAGGGGGCACTGCGCCGGGCAAAGGACACGGCCGAGGCGGCGAGCCGGGCGAAGGACGAGTTCCTGGCGAACGTCAGCCACGAGCTCCGCACCCCGATGAACGCCGTCCTGGGGATGACCGACCTGGTGCTGGAAGGCGACCTGCGGGACGACCAGCGGCAGTCTCTGCGCACCGTCCGGGCGGCCGCTGACACCCTGATGACGGTCTTGAACGACCTCCTCGACTTCTCGAAGATCGAGGCCGGCCGGCTGGTGCTGGACCCGGTCGTCTTCTCGCCCCGGGCGGCGGTCGATGACGTCGTGCGGATGCCCGCCCCGCTCGCAGCGGCCAAGGGACTCGCCCTCCGCGCCACGATCGACTCCAGTCTACCGGACGCGCTAGTCGGCGACGCCGGGCGGCTGCGCCAGGTGCTCCTCAACCTGATCGGGAACGCAGTCAAGTTCACCCCGTCCGGCGAAGTCGTGGTGCGGGTCGAGGCCGGTCCCGGCGCCGCGGGCGTGCGGTTCGCCGTGCAGGATACCGGGATCGGTATCCCGGCGGAGTTGCACGGCCGAGTGTTCCGCGCGTTCGAGCAGGCGGACACCGCCACCACCCGCCGGTACGGCGGGACCGGCCTCGGTCTGTCGATCGCCGACCGGCTGGTAAAGTTGATGGGCGGGACGATCACCCTCGACAGCGCGCCGGGCCGTGGCAGCACCTTCGCGTTCACCGTCCGCTTCGACCGGCCGACCGGCACTACCGAGCCGACTCCCGTCCCGCCACCCGCACCCGCACAAGAGCCACCCATGCCCCGACCGCTCTCGATCCTTGTGGCCGATGACAACGAGTTCAACGCCGGGCTGATGGAGCAACTGCTCGCCCGGCGCGGCCACCGCGTCCGGCTGGCGGGCGACGGCCGGGAAACACTGGCGTTGGCGACTGCCAGCGGTTTCGACCTCCTCCTCCTCGACGTTCACATGCCGGAACTCGACGGCTTCCAGGTGGTCCGGGCGCTCCGGGAGCGCGAGCGGACCGCCGGCGGGCATCTGCCGGTGATCGCGTTGACGGCCCGGGCCCGGCCCGAGGACCGCGAGCGGTGCCTGGCGGCGGGGATGGACGACTTCCTGACCAAGCCGGCGCGCATCCCGGACCTGCTCGCCGCCATCGCCCGGGTCACCGGTGATTCGGGCGCGGGGTCGCCGGACCGTCCGGGCCTCACCCCAGCGGCGATCCTGGCGGCGTGCGAGAACGACGCGGCCTTGTTACGGAAGCTGTGCGGGTGGTTCCAGAAGCAGATGCCGGCGCGCGCGGCCGAGCTAGCCGCCGCTCGGCAGACCCGGGACGCCGGCCGCATCCAGGCCACCGCTCACAAGCTTGCGGGGATGCTGTCGGTCTTCTCCGCCCCGGCCGGGTCGCTGGCCTCGCAGGCCGAGGACCTCGCCGCAGCAGGCGACCTCGACGCCGCGGTAGACCTGGCCGCGCAGGTCGAGGCCGCGGTGCCGGACCTGCTCCGCCTGACCGACACCCTTTCCCTGCGCCACCTCCACGACCTCGCCGCGACACCGGGGCGATGACCGGTCGCGCCCGTGGCGAACAGCATCCTTTCCCGGGTCACGGAATCGCCAAACTGGTCACCCACGTTCCACCGGTCATCAAGTCCGTGTCGGGAGTCGCACCACGAATTCGGCCCCGGCGCCGGGGCCGTTGCTGGTGGCTGTCACGGTGCCGCCATGCCGCTCAACCAATGACTTCACCAGGGCCAGCCCGACGCCCAGGCCGACGCCGCTCGCCCCGACACCGGGGCTCAGCCCCTGGCAGAACAGGTCGAATACTTGCGGCAGCAAGCCCGGTGCGATCCCCCGGCCGTTGTCCAGGACCCGCACGACGACCTCCCCGGGCCACGCCTCCGCGCGCACCCGGACGTGACCGCCCGGGTCGGTGAACTTGGCGGCATTGGCGAGCAGGTTCGTCAGCACCTGCTCGAGCCGGAGCGGGTCCGCCTCCAGCACGACCGGCCGCGGCGGGAGTGACACCGTGAGCCGGTGGCCGCGCGCGACGAGCAGGTGGCGCGTCGCCTCCGTCGCCCCCGCCACGACCCCGGCCAGGTCCACCACCTCCTTGCGGAGCGGCAGCTTGTCCAGCGAGGCGGCGCAGAGCGTGAAGAGATCATCGACAAGCTGCGCCGCCCGCCGCGCCTGGTGCTCGGCGACGGCACACGCCCGCCGCGCATCCGGGTCGAGGTCGCGGCCGCCGGCGACGACCTCCAGGGCGTACACGACCGTGGCGAGTGGGCTGCGCAGCTCGTGGGCCAGGGCCGCGAGCCACTCGTCGCCGCGTCCCCGAGCGTCGTGCCGCGCCCCCGGGGCCTGGCTATCGTCCCGCACCCGGCCGCGTGCCGGCGGGCGAGGCGTGCGAACAACGGTCATCGCGTGACCCTCCCGGTCGTGTGTCGAAGGAGGCGGTCGGGCGGTTACTCGCCAGGAACACAAACCTAAGCGTGGTGGGGTAACAGGCGGCGTGGATAGAATTACCATCGTCACTACAACCCCTTCCGAGAAACCGGACGTGGACGACGAACCCACCACCGCCGCCGTCCAGCGCTACCTGGACGGGCTGGCCGGCGACGCGCCCGCCGGGCCGGTCGTCCGTGTCCTGCTGGACCGGTCCGTCCACCGCCTCCACCACCTCTGTGCCGCCCTCCTCTATCGGAGCTACCCACGGCTGACCCAGCCGCCGCTCAACCTCCAGACCGAGGAGTTACTCGGCGCGGTGGTCGAGCGCCTGCTCAAGGCACTGGGCGCGGCCCGCCCGGGGACCGTCCGCCAGTTCTTCGCGCTCGCCAACCAGCACATGCGGTGGGAGCTGAATGACCTGGCCCGCCGCTTAGATGAGCGGCCGCCCGCGGCGGAACTGCGCGACGGACTCGTCCCAGCCCCGGCCGACAGCGACTCCGGCCTCAGCCCGGACGGCCGCCGCATGCTCGACGCCATCGCCGGCCTGCCGGACGCCGAGCGCGAGGCGTTCGACCTAGTGCGGATCCAGGGGCTGTCACAGGCCGAGGCCGCCGAGGTGCTGGGCGTCTCCGCGATGACGGTGAAGCGGCGGCTGCACCGCGGCCTCCACCTGCTCGCCGAGGGGCTCGGCGACCTGCGCCCGGGCACGGACACGCCGGGCGCGAACTGAGGTCCGTCCGTGACCGACGGGCCGCGCACCGAGGCACGGCTCGATTCCCGCGCCGCACCGGAGGAGGTGTGCCGCGACCACCCGAAACTACTCCCCGAGGTGCGCGCCTGGTGGCGAGTGCACTGCGTGGCGGCCGAACTCGACCGGGACCGCCCTGATACCATTCCGCCCAACCTGACGCCCTCCGTACCCCCCGCGTTCCCCGAGGCATCCGGCCCGTACGCCGTGACGGGCTGTTTCCGCCGCGGCACGGTCGTTGCCTGCGCCTACAGCCACTACATAACGGAGAGACACACCGCGGTCCTGCGCTGGAGTTGATCATGTTCTTGACCAAAGACTATGACCTCGCGGAGACGGTCGTCACGGGGACGTACCTGCTCGTCGCCGGCGGGCGCCCCCGAACACCGACGGGATCGGGCCGGAGCAGGCCGGGGTCGAGACGGACGCCCGTGGCCCGTGCGGGTGAACGATCATCTCCATATCACAGCGGCGGGCACTGGGCGACGACGCCGGCAGCCCGTACTTCACGCACGCCGCCGTCGACGACTTCCGCGTGGTCCGCGACAACCTCGCCGGCCGAGACCGGGTAACGACCGGCCGCCAGATGCCGTTCTGCCTGTTCACCGACCCCGAACTGGCCCACATCGGGCTGAGCGAGCGGGAGGGACGGGAGCGCGGAGCCCGCTACCGGCTGGCGAAGATTCCGATGGCCGACGTGCTACGGACGCACACGCTGTCCGAACCGCGCTGATTCCCGAAAGCGCTGGCCGAGGCGGACGGCGACCGCGTTCTCGGGTTCACCGCCTTCGGGGCGGAGGCCGGGAAGGTGATGGCGGCGGTCCAAGTCGCGATGGTCGCGGAGTTACCCTACCCTGTGCTCTGGGACATGGTGCTCGCCCACCCGACGATGGCGAAAAGACTCAGCGAACTGTTCGCCGCCGCCCCGCCGCGCGGGTAGAACGGCGTCCGGGAGGAACCATGTCGACCGTTCTCGGCGAGCAACACCCACCCGCAACAACCGGCCTGCTGGACCGGGCGCGGTCGGTCGCCCCGCCCGGCTACAACCGCTGGCTCGTCCCGCCGGCCGCGCTCGCCGTCCACCTGTCCATCGGCGAGGTGTACGCGTTCAGCGTGTTCAACCTGCCGCTCACCCACCTCATCGGCGTGGACCACCCGGCCCCGGGCGACTGGGCACTGACCGACGTCGGCTGGGTGTTCAGCTTGGCGATCGTGTTTCTCGGGCTGTCCGCGGCGGTGTTCGGTGCGTGGCTGGAACGGGCCGGGCCGCGGAAGGCGATGGCCGCAGCCGCCGGCTGCTTCGGAGGCGGGTTCCTGGTCGCCGCCGCCGGCGTGTGGGCGCACCAACTCTGGCTGCTGTTCCTCGGCTACGGGGTGCTCGGCGGGGTCGGCCTCGGGATCGGGTACATCTCGCCGGTGTCCACCCTCATCAAGTGGTTCCCGGACCGACCGGGGATGGCGACCGGGCTGGCAATCATGGGGTTCGGCGGCGGCGCGATGATCGGCTCGCCGCTCTCCGAGTGGCTGATGGGGCAGTTCCGCGGCCCGACCTCGGCCGGCGTCACCGAGACGTTCGTGGTGCTCGGGCTCGTCTACTTCGCGTTCATGGTGTTCGGGGCGTTGACGGTCCGACTCCCTCCGCCGGGGTGGTCGCCGGGCGGCGCCACCGGTGGCGCGCGACCGGCCGGAGGTGGACTGACGCCCGGCGAGGCCGTGCGGGTGCCGCAGTTCTGGCTTCTGTGGGCCGTCCTGCTCCTGAACGTGACCGTCGGCATCGGGGTGCTCGGGCAGGCGTCGCCCATGATCCAGGAGACGTTCCCCGGCCGGGTGACGGCTGCGGCCGCGGCCGGGTTCGTGGGCCTGCTCAGCCTGTTCAACATGGCCGGCCGGTTCGGCTGGTCGTCGCTCTCGGACCGCATCGGGCGGAAGCCGACCTACGTGGTCTTCTTCGCGCTCGGGGCAGCCCTCTACGCGCTGACGCCACAGGCCGGCCGGCTCGGGAGCGTGGCCCTGTTCGTACTCGGGTACGGGGTCATCATGAGCATGTACGGCGGCGGGTTCGCGACGATCCCGGCGTACCTGAAGGACCGGTTCGGCGTCGCCCACGTCGGGGCGATTCACGGCCGACTCCTGACCGCGTGGTCGCTCGCCGGCGTCGCCGGGCCGGTGCTGGTGAACTACATCCGGGCGTACCAGATCGAGAGCGGCGTGCCGAAGGTCGAGGCGTACACGGTGACGATGTACCTCATGGCCGGGCTGCTCGCGGTCGGGTTCGTGTGCAACCTGCTCGTCCGGCCGGTCGCCCGTCGGGAGAAGCCGTGAGTACGAATCGCGTCGGGCCGCTGGCCCGCTGGGCTGTTGTGGCGGTACCCCTCGCCTGGGGCGTCTGGCGAACGGCCGTCACGTCCCTCGCGCTGTTCCAGTGACGAGCCGGCACCCGGGTTGTCACTCTGGCCAGTCCCGTACCGTTGGCAGGCCCGGCCGACCACCTTCGACGAAGCCCGTCGGACAACCCACTTGCATTGCCGGCCCACACTTCTCAACATGAACGCCGCCTCGGCTCGTCTCGGCACCGGCGTTGCTTTGCCCACGGTCATCGCGTCACGGCCCCGTTTTCTCCCGGTCCGTTAACCCAGAGGATGCCATGTCCGGTCTCCAGCGTCGTGACTTTCTGGCCCGCGCCGCCGCGTTCACGGCGGCCGGAGCCGCCCTCGGTGGCGCGACCCGGGTCGCTGCTGGTGACCCGTCGTTCATGAACAACGTCCCCGACCCGCTCCTCGCGGGGCACGAGCTCCCGACCTTCAAGTTCGCCCTCGAGCGATCGGAGGGGAAGGTGATCGACGGGAGCTTCGGGAAAGAGGCGACGGTCGTGCAGTTGCCGATCTCGAAGGGGATCGCCGGTGTGTCGATGAAGCTCCAGCCGGGCGCGATGCGCGAGCTCCACTGGCACGCCACCGCGGCCGAGTGGGCGTTCGTTCTCGAAGGCCGGGTGCGGACAACCGTCATCGACCCGGAGGGGTGCGCCGAGACGAACGACTTCAACCCCGGGGACGTGTGGTACTTCCCACGCGGCCACGGGCACATGCTCGAGTGCCTCGGCGACCGGCCGTGCCACTTCATCCTGATCTTCGACAACGGGTACTTCTCGGAGTTCGGCACGTTCAGCATCACCGACTGGATCGGCCACACCCCGAAGCCGCTCTTGGCGAAGAACTTCGGCCTCCCCGAGGCGGCGTTCGACGGGTTCCCGCGGGAGGAGGTGTACTTCGCCCGCGGGGCGCGACCGCCGGAGCAGCAGTCGATCCCGCTCCAGGGCCGGCGGTTGCCGCCGCAGACGCACAAGTACGAGCTCCTCGCCCAACCCCCGCACAAGGTGTTCCCCGGCGGGCGGGAGTGGCGCGTCGACTCGAGTCGGTTCCCGATCTCCCAGACGGTCACCGGCGTGGTCCTCGACCTCGAACCGGGCGGTCTCCGCGAGCTCCACTGGCACCCGACCGCCGACGAGTGGCAGTACGTGGTCGAGGGGAGCGTCAGCGTGACGATGTTCGGGTCTCACGGCCGGTACCGGACCGAGACGCTGGAGAAGGGTGATGTCGGCTACGTCCCGCAGGGGTACGGGCACTCGATCGAGAACGTCGGCGGCGGACGGAGCCGGGTGCTGATCGGGTTCAACACCGGGGTGTACAAGACGATCGACCTGTCGCAGTGGATCGCCGGCAACCCGACCGACGTGCTGGCGACCAACTTCAGCAAGCCGGCGGAGTTGTTCGAGAAGTTCCCGCGCCGCGACGTGTTCATTGCCCCCCCGGGCGCCGCGAAGGAGTAGTCGGCCACGCCGACACCAGCCCGCGCACTACCAGGGGGTGACCGTCGGGGACCGGTCGCTGGTCAGAAGTAGAGCTGGGTCCGCACCCAGAACAGGTCATTCGACTTCGTCGGCGTCCCGCCAGCCGAGAAGACGGGGCTACCGAACATGGCGTGCTCCCAGCCGCCGTAGACCTTCACGAACTTGTTCAGGTACCAGTTGCAGCCGACGTCGATCAGCTGGGCGCGATTGGTCCAGCGCGTCGGGTCGGCGAGCCCCGCGGAGAAAATTTGCGGGTCGAGACGGAGCTCACTGTAGCGGGCCGTGGGCTCGAACGCCCCGAGCCCGAACCGGCCAGACCGCAGGTCGAACGGGTGGAGCGGATCGATGAGAGTGCGGTCGCGGATCGTCTCGCCCGTAAGGATGTAGCCGGCCTGGACGAACCAGCCGTCGATCGGGATGCGGGTGGACGCCCCGTTCGCACCTGGGGCGTAGCTCTCGTACCCACTCTGCCACGCGGCCAACAGCGATAGACCACCGCAGTAGTACGCCGTGTGCAGTTCCCAGAGTGCCCGGCCGCCCTTCTCTCGCACCCCAGGGTTGAATGCCAGGAACGGCACGGTGGCGGCGTCGCCGGCCGCACCACCGCCGACAGCGTTGCCGGACGGGGCCGAGTTGGTCCGCAGGGCCGCCGGGATGGGCGGCTGGTTCGGGCTTCCCGCGTCCACCGAGCCGCCGAACTGGAGGTCTCTCAGGATCGAGTCCTCCCAATTGGTGAACGGCTTGAAGTTGAGGAAGGCCAAGAGATCCTGGCGACCGCTGAACGCCTGGAGCGAGTTCCGCTGCGTGTCGAACGTCCCCACCGCATACTCGACTCGCTGGTCGAGCAAAACGCCCCACAGCATTAGGCCGAACCGCCGGTTACTCTCGAAGTTGGTGGCGTAGAGCGACCGTTCCGGGGCGAGCGTGTCCCAGATGTGGACCCGGTACCACTCGTAGGTGAACGGCGTCTTGAACCGGCCGATTCGGAGCTGGATCCGCGGATCGTAGTTGAAGTTCACGTAGGCGTCGAGCAGGGCGACGCTGTCGAACGTGTTCTGCAACGAAACCTCGTACTGGATCGGCTGGGAGAAGTGGCCCTCGAAGTAGAGACGGGTCCGTGGGTTGTAGAACCCGCTGCTCGTGAACCCCGGCGTGGGCTGCGAGTAGACGCGCGTGTCGAGTTGCGACATCCCGCGGATGCCGAGGCTGTACTCGTCGTCCTCGGTCGTCCACCGGAAGCCGTCGTCACCATATTCGTAGAAGGATTTCAGTTCGAGCTTCCCGCGGTGTCGGTTGCCGACCTCCTGCGCCCGCCCGGGCGTGGTCGGATCGCCGCCCGAGGTCTTCGACCCGCCGCCCGCGGTGTGGACTACGCGCGGTTCGGCAGGGCGCTCCGCCCCGCCGGGCGCGCCGCCCTCCGGCTGCGTCGAGACGACCGCGGCCCGGTTCGCCGGCAGGTCCCACAGCGTTTGCAATTGCTGACCGGAGGCGCGTGCCCCGACGAGCAGAACGACCACCACACCGAGAACCGCCTTCAGCATATCGGGCATCGCTCGCGCTCCCGCCCCGTGCTCACGACCGATAGTATGGCTAGTATCGGATAATCCGGACCGCGGCTGAAACGCTCTTTCGGAATCTAGAGATTTGATAAAGTGTCCCGCATTGGCGGATTTCGGCGCCAGCTTTGCTTGCCTGCGTGGGTAGTTTTCTTCCATCGTCCCGGTCAAGTTCTCCGAGGGCGCTCCCGTGTTCCACCTCCCGGTCGTGTCCGACCAGCCGTTCAGCCCGCAGACGGCGGCGAAGGCGTCGCGCCTCCGCGGGGCGACCGTCACCCAAGGCGTGTGCCCGTACTGCGCCGTCGGCTGCGGGCAGCTCATTTACACGAAGTGCGGCAAGCTCATCGACGTCGAGGGTGACCCGCGGAGCCCGGTCAATGAGGGGACGCTCTGTCCAAAAGGGGCAAACGCGTTCCAGCTCACCGTCAACCCGCACCGCGTCACGCAGGTGCTCTACCGCGCCCCGTACTCGGACCAGTGGGAGGTGAGGCCCCTCGACTGGGCGATGGCCCGGATCGCCCACCGGGTGAAGGAAGCGC
The DNA here is from genome assembly GCA_017308215.1 of bacterium. Taxonomy (GTDB): domain Bacteria; phylum Planctomycetota; class Planctomycetia; order Gemmatales; family Gemmataceae; genus Urbifossiella. The sequence continues at coordinate 12,631 of JAFKFQ010000277.1, forward strand.
GCGACGCCGACTTCGTCGCCCGCGGCGCGGACGGCCGGCTGCGCAACCACGTCACGACGATCGGCACGCTCGGCGGGGCGACCATCGACAACGAGGAGAACTACCTCATCAAGAAGCTGTTCGGGGGCGGGCTGGGGGTCGTGTCGATCGAGAACCAGGCGCGGATCTGACACAGTGCCTCGGTGCCCGGTCTGGGCGCCTCGTTCGGCCGCGGCGCGGCCACCACGTATCAGCAGGACTTGGCGAACAGCGACTGCATCCTGTTCATGGGGTCGAACATGGCCGAGGCCCACCCGGTGGGCTTCCGCTGGCCGATGAAGGCGAAGGAGCGGGGGGCGACCCTCATCCACGTGGACCCGCGGTTCACCCGCACGTCGGCGCTGTGCGACGTGTTCGTGGACATCCGAGCCGGCAGCGACGTCGCCTTCCTCGGCGGCCTGGTGAACTACGTCTTGACCCACGACCGGTGGTTCCGCGAGTACGTCCTGCACTACACGAACGCCGCGACCGTCATCGACGACGGGTTCCGGGACACGGAGGACTTGGCGGGGCTGTTCAGCGGCTACGACGGCGACGGGGCGACCGGGAAGTACGACGCCGCGGACGGGCACTGGGGCTACGCGGGCGCGTCGGCCGGGGGCGACGACGGGCCGGGGCCGAAGGAGGAGCCCGGCGTCCACGGGCACGCCCTCCAGGGCGGGGCGCCGGCGCACGCGGCCCCGCAGACGAACCTGACGGCCCCCTCGGCCGGTCAGACCCGCGACCCGACGCTCCAGCACCCGCGCTGCGTGTTCCAGATTTTGAAGCGCCACTTCGCGCGGTACACGCCCGAGGTCGTCGCCGAGGTGTGCGGCTGCACGCCGGACGAGCTGGTGCGGGTGGCCGAGTTGCTCTGCGCCAACTCCGGCCGCGAGCGGACGAGCGCAGTCGTGTACGCCCTCGGCTGGACGCAGCACACCACCGGCGTGCAGATGATTCGCACCGCGGCCATCCTGCAGCTCCTCCTCGGCAACATGGGGCGGCCGGGCGGCGGTATCATGGCGATGCGCGGCCACTCCACCATCCAGGGCTCGACCGACCTCGCCACCCTGTACGACACCCTACCCGGCTACCTGCCGCAGCCGGTCGCCGACGCAGACCACGACACGCTCGACGGCTACGTCGAATACGAGGGGATGGCCACCGGCTACTGGTCGAACTTCCGCAAGTTCATCGTCAGCCTGCTCAAAGCGTGGTACGGCGATGCCGCCACGCCCGCCAACGACTTCGGCTTCGCGTGGCTGCCGCGGGTGGACGGCGATTACTCGCAGCTGGCCTACTTCGACCGCATGGCACGGGGCGGGGTGAAAGGCTACTTCCTGTTCGGGCAGAACCCGGGCGGCGGCGGACCGAACGCCGGCCTGCACCGGGCGGGGTTGCGGAACCTCGACTGGCTGGTGGTGGCCGACTGGTTCGAGATCGAGAGCGCCGTCTTCTGGAAAAACGACCCGACCGGCCCGCCGCCGGCCGACGTCAAGACCGAGGTGTTCTTCCTCCCAGCAGCCGCCGCCCAGGAGAAGGAAGGAAGCCTGACCAACACCCAGCGGATGCTCCAGTGGCACGACCGGGCGCTCGACCCGCTCGGCGACAGCCGGTCCGATGCGTGGTTCCTCTACGACCTCGGCAAGCGCCTCAAGGAACTGTACGCCGGCTCGATCGACCCGCGCGACCAGCCCCTCCTGAACCTCACCTGGAACTACGACTTCGACGAGCACCCCCACCTGCCCGACGGCACGCCCAGCCGGATCGTGGGCGAGCCGGACCTGGAAAAAGTCCTCCAGGAGATCAACGGGTACAAGCTAGACGAGGCAGACCCGACGACGGGCCGGTCGAGGCTCGTCGCGGGCTTCGCGGACCTGAAGGACGACGGCACGACGGCGTGCGGGTGCTGGATCTACAGCGGCGTCTTTCCGGCCCACGACCGTAACCGCGCCCGCGAGCGGGTGCTGACCGACAACCCGGTCCAGCCCGACTGGGGCTTTGCCTGGCCGGCCAACCGGCGGGTGCTGTACAACCGCGCGTCTGCCGACCCTGCGGGACGGCCGTGGTCGGAGGGCAAGAAGCTGGTCTGGTGGGACGAGGCGGCGCGCCGCTGGGTCGGCCACGACGTACCAGACTTCGAGGCGGAGAAGTCGCCCGACTACCGCCCGCCCCCGGGCGCGACCGGCATGGCGGCCATCGCCGGTGACAACCCGTTCATCCTGAAGGCGGACGGCGTCGGCTGGCTGTACGCGCCGGGTGCCGTCAAGGACGGTCCGCTCCCGGTCCACTACGAACCGGTCGAGTCGCCTGTCGGTAATCAGCTCTACCCGCCACAGCCGTGCAGCCCGACGGTCCGGCTGTTCGAGGGGCCGCTCAACCCCCTCGCCCGCACGCCCACGGCCGCGTTCCCGGTGGTGGCGACCACGTTCCGCCTCACCGAGCACTACCTGAGCGGGCCGATGAGCCGCTTCAACAGCTGGCTCAACGAGCTCCAGCCGGCGATGTTCGTCGAGCTCAGCCCCGAACTCGCCGCCGCGCGCGGGATCGAGCACGGGGGCTGGCTCACGGTGGAGACGCCGCGGGCACGGATCGAGGCTCGCGCGATGGTGACGCGGCGGCTCCGGCCGCTGCTCGTCGCGGGCCGGGTCGTCCACCAGGTCGGCATCCCGTTCCACTGGGCCTTCGCCGGCGAGGTCAGCGGCGGCAACGCCAACGACCTCACCGCGCTCCTGGCCGATCCGAACGTGAGTATGCACGAGTGCAAGGCGTTCGCCTGCGAGGTCCGCGCCGGCCGGTCCGGCGAGCCCGCGCCCGGCCCGACGAAACCCGCGGCCCCGTGGCCGACCCGCGACCCGATCCCCGACACGCCGGCCGCCGCCCAGCCCGAAGGGAAGTTCGGCCAATGACCGCCCGAGAGTTTCAGCTGGCCGATCTTCCCCCGGGCGCCACCGCGCCGCCGCGCAGTCGGCTGGGCGAACTGCTGCACCGCCTTGTCGGCCCGTTCCGCCGCGGCACCCCACCGGCCCCGCAGCCGGCGGCGGGGTTCTACACCGACACGACGGTGTGCATCGGCTGCAAGGCGTGCGAGGTGGCGTGCAAGCAGTGGAACCAGCTCCCGGCGGACGGGTTCGGGTTCACCGGCGACAGCTACGACAACACCGGCGGGCTCTCGGCCACGTCCTGGCGGCACGTCAAGTTCGTCGAGCAGTTCGCGGACGTGCTACCGGACCGCAGCAGGCGCGTCCCGCTGGAGGTGATCCCGCCGCCGCCCACCCCCGCGGTACCGACACTCGACCGCTGGCTGATGATGTCGGACGTGTGCAAGCACTGCGCGGCGGCTCCGTGCCAGCAGGCGTGCCCGACCGGGGCGATCCTGCACAACGAGTTCGCCAACGTGTACATCCAGGCCGATATCTGCAACGGCTGCGCGTACTGCATCGCCGCGTGCCCGTTCGGCGTCATCACCCGCGCCGACTTTGACGGCCACGCCCACAAGTGCACCCTCTGCTACGACCGGCAGAAGGACGGCCTCGTGCCGGCGTGCGCCAAGGCGTGCCCGACCGCGTCGATCCAGTTCGGCCCACTCGCCGAGCTGCGCGAGCGCGCCCGCCGCCGCGTCGAACAGCTGCACGCGCGCGGCGTGACGGGGGCGTACCTGTACGGCGACGCCCCGACCGACACATACACCGAGCTCCACTCGTTCTACCTGCTGGCCGACCGGCCTGAGGTGTACGGGCTGCCGGCGAAGCCCGTCAACCCGTGGCTCCACATGCGGGGTGATTACCTGCGCACGCTGCTCACCGGGGTGGTCACGCTCGCGGCCCTGTTCGCCGCCGTCCTCGCGTGGGGGGGCTGAGATGCGAACCCGCTCGAACGGCCCACCGACCGGCAACGTCCCGCCGCCGGCCGGCTACGCGGGCCGGACCGTGACCAAGGCGCCGAACTGGCACGAACTCGTCGTCCTCGACGTCCTGCTGAACAACTTGTCCACCGGCCTGTTCCTGGTCGCGGCGGTCGGGGAGCTCGCCGCCCCGGCGGTCTTCGCCGCGGTCACCGCCTGGGCGTACCCGGTCGCCCTCGTGTTGCTCTTCGCCGACCTCGGTTGCCTGGTCCTCGACCTCGGCGACCCGTTCCGCTTCCACCACATGCTGCGGGTGTTCAAGCCGAGCTCGCCGATGTCGCTCGGGACGTGGTGCTTGACCGTCTTCTCGCTTTTCCTCACGGTGGTCGTGGCGGTCGTGGCCGCCGTGGCGCTGGGGTGGCTGCCCGGCGACTCCGCGGTCGCGTGGTGGGCGCGCACGCTCGCGGTGGTCGGCGGGCTGCCGTTCGCGCTCGGGTCGGCCGCGTACAAGGGGGTGCTGTTCAGCACGAGCGCCCAGCCGGGGTGGAAGGACGCGCGCTGGCTCGGCGCGTACCTGATGAACTCGGCCCTGATGCTCGGCGCCGCCGAGTTGCTCCTGATCGCGGTTCTGACCGACCGCGCACCGGCGGCCGCCACGCTCCGCCCGACCCTGGGCCTGCTCGTGATCCTGAACGCCGCCCCGCTGGTCCTGTTGGCCGCGGACCTTTCTCCTCTGCTGGCCCGTCTTCACGATCGCCGGGAGTTGTGGGCCGCCGGCCTTCTCGTGCTGCTCACCGGGGTGGTCGTCCCGATGGGTATGCTGCTCGCCGGCGGCCCCGTTGCACTTCTTGCCGCAGTCCTCTCCGTCCTCCTGGCGAGTCTCGGCATTCGGTTGGCAATCGTCCGGTTGCCCCACGCCGCGACCTGACACCGCCGGGACTACGATGACACGTGTTCGACCAGGCTGGCCTTCCGCAACCCGTCTCACCGTTCTGGTGGCGGACGGCGAACCCGACGCAGCCGACCGCCTCGCCGTCCTACTACGCCTTTCCGGGCACCGCGCCCGCGTGGCGCGTGGCGGTGCCGAGGCCACCCAGTTGGCCGAAGAGTATTGGCCGGACGTGTTCATCCTCGACCCGGCGTCAATCGGGGTCGCTGGGCTGGAGTTGGCTTATCGGCTCCGCCTGTCACACCCGGGCCGTTCGTTGGTGATCGTGGTTTCCGGCCGCGACAGTGACGACGGACGACGACGGGCCCGGAAAGCTGGGGCAGACCTGTACCTGGTAAAGCCGGTTCTGCCGGACCTACTGATCCACGTGCTCGACCGATTCTGGGAGACGATACACCAGCCGACCTCACCCGGAACAGACGGGTCACCACGGGTGCCGCCCGGCCGCGATGTTCCCCCGATCACTTCTCGTAACGGATTGCCATTCCCGAGCGGTTGACGGTGACCATCCGATCCGTCGGCGGCACGGCTGGTGCGGCTTCGTATCCTGCGCGACGCTGTCGGAGGAGAAGTCATGGCCCGTATCACGGTCGGCGGGCAGGAGTCGTGCTCGCTCGCCACACACGAATCGGTCGCCCCGCCGGCCCACGTTCCGAGTTCCGGGCTCACGCTGGAGGCGCTGCTGGCCTTGCCACCCACACCGACAGGTTGGCCCCGCCGCACCCCGGAGTGGTTCTACCGGCCCTACGCCCCCGGTAGCCTGTACCCGTACACCACGTTCCCGACCTCGGTCGGCTCCCACACCTACCCCTTCGGCCTCGGCGGGTACTACCCGCCTCGGGGCGGCAGCTACTACCCGGAATTCCTCGGCTGGTGGGTTCGGTCACGACACCATGCTCGCACCCAATAGTGCCAGCCGACTTCCATTCTGAAACGTCGCGCGCCAGGGCCGGAGTCGCCCGATCGCTCGTCGTGGGGCCCGCCACTCAAGCGGATTTCGGCAAGCCTATCGGCGGCACAGGGGTTGCGATCGCCACCGGGTGTACCCGATCGTCGCCCACCTGTCGCCGGAACCCTGCCCTGCTTCCAAAGCCGACGACTCAGCACTTGTGGCCGCGGCTCGGGCTCGAGACGCTCGAGCAGCGGGATACGCCGGCGTTCCTCACCGGCGCCGAGATCGCGGTCGGAGCCGATGCGGGCGGGCCGCCGCTCGTGCAGCTACTCGACCCAGGCACCGGAGCGGTGCGGACGCAGTTCCTGGCCTTCGACCCGTCGTTCTATGGCGGCGTTCGGGTGGCCGTCGGCGACGTCACCGGGGACGGCTACCCGGACCTCGTGACCGCCGCCGGCCGCAGCGGTGGCCCGGCGGTCAGGGTGTATGACGGCCTCTCCGGCGCCGTTGTGGCGTCCTTCTTCGCCTTTGAATCGGGGTTCGCCGGGGGCATGTACGTGGCGGTCGGAGACGTCACGGGGGACGGGGTCGGCGACATCATCGCCGGGGCCGGCGCCGGCGGGGGGCCGCCGGTCAACGTGTTCGACGGGTACGGCAGCCTGCTGACCTCGTTCTTCGCATACACGCCGGCGTTCCCGGGCGGGGTGCGGGTGGCGGCCGGAGACCTCGGCGGGGTCGAGGGAACTGCCATCGTCACGGCTCCCGGCCCCGGCGGCGGGCCGGACGTCCGCACGTACCGCGTACTGCCGGGGTCGGCGACGCCGACCCTGGTGGGCGGCTTCTTCGCCTACGATGCGGCCTTCGCGGGCGGCGTCTACGTGGCCGTCGGGGATGTGACCGGCGACGGGGGCGGGGACATCGTCACCGGGGCCGGCGCGGGGGCGGGGCCGGCGGTCGGCGTGTTCGGCCCGGATGGTCAGCGGCTCGCCTCGTTCTTCGCGTACGACCCGTCGTTCCGGGGCGGCGTGCGGGTGGCGACGGCGGACCTGACGGGCGACGGGGTCGCCGAGCTCATCACCGGGCCGGGGAGCGGCGGCCTCCTGGCCAACGTCTACTCCCTCCCGGCCACCACCCCGCTGGCCAGCGTTGCCGGCCTCCCGGCCGGGCAGTCGGTCGGCTTCTCCGTCGCCGGGTCACTCAAGCCGCTCAACGTACCGACCGCCCCGCCAGATGTTATCAGCGCCGCCTACGCCCAGTACCAGGCGACCCAACAAGCGGTCCAAGCGGCCTCGGCCGCGGCTCGGTCGAGGCAGACGTTCTTCGCCCCGCCGCCATTCTCCCCGGTGCTGCTAGACCCTTACGGGGTCTTCGGGCCGTCCGGGATCGGCGACGCCGGGTTCGAGGACGGGTTCGGCGTCGAACTCGATGCCGTGTGATTCGTGACGCCAACACACGCACCGTCACACACCCGTCGGGTCGCTTGAGATCATCCCCCAGCGCACGGGCCACCCCGACTCAGCCGCGGACGAAGTCGAGGAGGTCGGCGTTGATGACGTCGGCGTGCGTCGTGCACATGCCGTGCGGGTAGCCCTTGTAGACCTTCAGGGTGCCGTTCTTCAGTAGCTTCACCGACAGCAGCGCGGAGGCGGCGATCGGCACCACCTGGTCGTCGTCGCCGTGCAGGACAAGCGTCGGCACGGCAATCGCCTTGAGATCGGCGGTGAAGTCCGTCTCCGAGAACGCCTTGATCCCGTCATAGTGGGCCTTCGCGCCGCCCGTCATCCCCTGCCGCCACCAGTTCTCGACCACCGCCTCCGACGCCGTCGTGCCCGGCCGGTTGAACCCGTAGAACGGGCCGCTCGCCACGTCGCGGTAGAACTGTGTGCGGTTGGCCGCGAGTTGCTTCCGGAAGTCGTCGAACACCTCGACCGGCGTGCCGCCCGGGTTGGCCGGCGTCTTCACCATGAGCGGTGGTACAGCGCCAATGAGCACCAACTCCGCCACGCGCCCCTGGCCGTACCGGGCGGCGTAGCGGGCCGCCTCGCCGCCGCCGGTCGAGTGGCCGACGTGGACCGCGTCGCGGAGGCCGAGGTGCTCGACGACCGCGGCGGCGTCGGCGGCATAGTGGTCCATGTCGTGCCCGTCGCCGACCTGGCTCGACCGGCCGTGCCCGCGCCGGTCGTGCGCGACGACGCGGTAGCCCTTGCCGACGAAGAACAGCATCTGGGCGTCCCAGTCGTCGGAGCTCAGCGGCCAGCCGTGGTGGAACACGACGGGCTGCGCGTCCTTCGGCCCCCAGTCCTTGTAGAAGATGCGGACGCCGTCCGCGGTGGTGACGAAGCTCATGGGTGCTCTCCTGGTTAATTTCCCGTGGTGAGTACGACCCGGAACCGGGCCTTGCCGCTCGTCATCCGGTCGAATGCCTCCGCCGCCCGTTCCAGCGGGTACGCCTCGTTCATCGACCGCACGCCGGCCTGGAGGCTAAACGCCAGCGTGTCCTGTGAGTCGATGGACGTCCCCGAGTACCAGCCCTCGATCGCGCGGCGGCCCATGATGAGGGGGAGCGGGGACACCTCCATCGGCCCGGCGGCCCCGAGGACCAGTAGCCGCCCGCGCGGGGCCAGTCCGCCCACTGTGGCGGCCATCGCCGGGCCGTCGGTCACGGTGGCGAGTACGACCGATGCCCCGCCGAGCTTCGCCAGCTCGGCGGCGGGGTCGAACGCCTTGCTATCGATGTAGTGCGTCGCACCGAGCTGCCGGGCGAGCGGTTCCTTGTCCGTCCCGCGGGCGACGGCGACGGTACGGTAGCCCATCCGGGCCGCGTACTGGACGCCCAGGTGGCCGAGCCCGCCGACGCCGAGAACCGCGACGAGGTCGCCCGGCCGCGCCCCGCTGTTCCGCAGCGCGTTAAAGGTGGTGACGCCGGCGCACATGAGCGGGGCCGCGTCCGCGGCCGCCAGTCCCTCGGGAACCACCGCGAGGGCGGTGGCCGGGGCGACCATGTAGTCGGCGTAGCCGCCGTCGAATGAGATGCCGGTCACCTTCACGCCGGTCTGGCAGGCGAAGAAATCGCCGCGGCGGCAGGTGTCGCACGACCCGCAGTGCCAGGCGTGCCAGCCGACGCCGACCCGCTGGCCGGGCTGCCACCGAGCCGGGACGTCCGTGCCCACGGCGTCGATCACCCCGACCACCTCGTGCCCCGGGACACGCGGGTACTGAATCCCGGGCCAGTGGCCCTCACGGGTCAGGACGTCGCTGTGGCAGATGCCGCAGGCCTGGACCTTGATCCGCACGGAACCGGCCCCCGGGTCGGGGATCGGGCACTCGACGAGTTCGAGTGGGCCGCCGGGGCGGTTGACCTGCACGGCGCGCATGGTCGGCATGGGAGGACTCCGTGGTCGGTGTTCGGTTCGTCGGTTGCCGTGATGGCACCGGCTACGCAAGGGCCGTACCGGTGGAGTTAGCCACAAGAATTGTCATCGCACATAGTACCACAACGGGCTGCCGGATCGAACGGGCGAGACGGTCGGGGAGCGTTCACGAGCGGGTGGCACGACTCCTGCCCGATTGGCACGAACGTCGCCGGCATCCGCTGACGGTTATCGACCCGTCCCGTCCTTTCGTGTACGCGTCTCTGGACCGCCGATGAGAGTCGGATGGGAACCGCGCGCTCGCGTGTCGCGGCACACTGCCGGGCCACGTTTTCCTTCGCGGCGGGGATTCACTCCACCAATCGGGGTCACGCGATGAAGAAGCTGTTGTGCGGGTTCGCGGCGTTCGCGGCGGGGGCGTTGCTGATCGGGTCGCCGGCGATGTCCCAGCCGCCGGGCGGGAAGGACGACAAGGGCGGACCGGGCGGCAAGGGTGGCTTCCCCGGCGGGCCGGGGAGCAAGGCCGGGTTCAAACTCGGCGCCGTGCTCCCGCCGTTCGCCGTGGACCAGCTTAAGCTGACCGACGACCAGAAGACACAACTCACAGCGATCGAGGCCGACGTGAAGGCGAAGCTGGAGAAGATGCTAACGGCCGACCAGCTGAAGGCGCTCGAAACGATGCGCCCGGGCGGCGGGTTCGGCGGACCGGGCGGCGGGTTCCCCGGCGGTCGCGGCAAGGGCGGGTTCCCCGGTGGCGGCAAGGGTGGCCCCCCGGGCGAGAAGGGCGGCAAGGGCGAACGGCCGCCGGTGTAATCGCGCGACCAACTGCGACGCCGCAAGCGGCGGGACAGCTCCTGCCGCTTGCGGCGTCGCGGCCGAACGGCTAGCGTGGGGCGACCGCCCCCCCGGAGGCCGCATGTTCGGCTGGTTCGCCCCGCGCCTGTCGATCCCGACGGCGGAGAAGGTGCTCGCCGAGAAGCGGATGAAGCGCCTCGCACAACTCCTCGGCATCAACCGCCTCCTCTCCGCCCCTGTCATCCTCCCCACCTCCGAATTCTTCCCGGACCCGTTCCACGCCGACGAGGCGTCCGCCGCCGCACTCCTCGACCGGTTGTGTGGGTACATGCGGGTGGCCCCGCACTCCGTCCGACTCGAAGTCCGCGACGACGACGACATGACCGGCGCCGCCGGCCTGTACGAGCCCGACCGCCACCAGCGCACGATCGTCGTCACCCGGTCGCGGCTCGGCTCACCCGTCTACCTCGTGCCGGTGCTCGCGCACGAACTCGGCCACGAAATCCTGCTCGGCGGCGGGCTCCTGACAGCCGACGACCCGGACCACGAGTGGCTCACCGATCTGGTGCCGACGTTCCTCGGGCTCGGCATCCTGTCGGCGAACGGCACCGTGTACGACGCCTCCTGGACCGACGGCAGCTTCGGCATGTCGATGGTCGGGAAGCAGGGCTACCTCACGTCGCGCGAGCTCGGCTACGCACTGGCGCTGTTCGCGTTCGCCCGCGACGAGTGGAAGCCCGGGTGGGCGTGCCACCTCCGCCCGGACGCGGCGGTGCCGTTCCGCGCCGGCCTCCGCTACCTCCACAAGACAGGCGACACGCTGTTCCACCCGGACACCGCCCCGCTCCCCGACCGGCCACTCGACCCGGCCGAACTGGGCGAACGTCTGCGGCACGGGTCGCCGGGGTTCCGCCTCGCGGCGCTGTGGGACGTGGCGAACACCGACGCCCCCGCTCCGGACCTGCTCGACGCGGTCCGCGGCTGCGTCGGCGACCGCGATCGCGACATCGCCGCCGGCGCGGTCGCAGCACTGGCGGCGTTCGGCCCGGTCGCGGCAGCAGCAATCCCGGAACTGATTCAGGCCGTCTGGTACGGCGAGTCGGAGGTCCGCCCGGCGGCGGCGCGGGCACTCGGACGGATGGGGGCCGACGCCGACACAGTCGTGCCGGCGCTGGGGAAGGTGCTCGCCGACCGCGACTCGGCGGTCGTGCGGGCGGCGGTCGAGGCGCTGGCGGAGTTCGGCCCGGCCGCCGCGCCGTGCCTCCCGGAGTTGACCGCGACCATCGCCGGCGCCGTCGTGGCCGGACAGTTCGACCGGGTGAGCGAGACGATCCTGGCGCTGCGCGCGGTGACCGCGGACGTGCGCGCCGCGATCCGCAACCACCTGCCGGATCCCGAGCACCAGCGCCAGGCGCGGATCGCGCTGAAAGAGCTCGGACTGGTGTGAGGCGGGCGGGTCGGCGCCGGGGTGTGCTGCGGCACTCCGTGCCGCCCATCGAATGCCCGTCAATACTCCGTGGGCGAGTCCGTCCCCCGCGCGTCGAGTGCCTGTCGATACTCCGAAAATGCTTCCGCCCCTCCGCGGCACGGAGTGCCGCACTACACTCAACCGCCCGCCACCGCCACTTCCAATAGCACCGGACGGTCGCCCGCCAGACCGGCCCGCACGCGGTCGCTCAGCTCGTCCGCGTCGGCGACGGCGTGGGCGTCCACGCCCAGCGCGCGTGCCAGCGCCACGAAGTCGATCACCGGCTCGTCGAGGGTCATCCCCGGGCCGCCGCGGAGGTCGGGCAGTGCGAGGCGGTCGCCGCAGACCTCCAGAATGTGGTAGCGGCGGTTGTTCGCTACCACGAGCACCACCGGCAGCCGCTCCCGCGCCGCCGTCCACAGCCCCTGCATCCCGAACGCCATCGAGCCGTCGCCGAGCACTGCCAGTACCGGGCGGTCGGGCCACGCCAGCTTCACGCCGAGCGCACAGCCGATGCCCCACCCGAGCGCCCAGCCGCGGTGTGCGAAGTACGCCGCCGGGTCGCGGACGGCGCCGAGCCGTTCGAGAACGTTCCCGTGTGTCGTCGGGCACTCCTCGACCACAGCGGCATCGGCCGGTAGCACGCGAGCGAGCGAGCCCATAAGCCCGGCACCGGAGAGCGGTCGCGCGGCGACCTTCGTGTCGATCGCAGCGCGGAACGCATCGCGCGCCGCGGCGAGCCGTTCCGCGTGGCGGCAGCCGCGCTCGCCGGCGGCGCGTACCATCTCGGGCGTGAGGCGACGGTCGATCTCGTACACGAGCTCCGCCAGCCCCGCCTTCGGGTCGCCGACCAGCCCGACCTCGACCGGGTAGTTCTTGCCGATCTCGGCGGGGTCGTTGTCGAGGTGGATCAGCTTCAACCCCGGCGGCAGCGGGCGCGTCGGCTCCTGGCGGATGTAGAGGCGGAGGACGTTCATGCCGACCACGAACGCCACGTCGTACCCGGCGAGCACCGCGGGGATGTCCGGGTTCCACAGCGGGATCGGGCCGGCGTAGAGCGGGTGATCGGTCGGGATGGGGAAGCGGCCGCGCGACGTGTTCTGTTCGTTGAGGACCGGGGCGCCGAGTGTTTCGGCGAGCGACACCAGTTCGCGCGAGCCGTTGGATTCGATCACGCGGCTGCCCGCAAGGATGACCGGGTTCGCGGCGTTCGCCAGCAGTTGGGCCGCCTGCTGGAGCGGACCGCGGGCGGGGCGGACGTGGCGATCGACCGGCCACGGGGCCGACAAGTCGAGCCCGTCGGCGAGCGCCGTCTGCACGTCGAGCGGGAGCGACAGGAATACCGGGCCGGTCGGCGGCGTGAGCGCGGCCTGGATCGCCCGGCGGGTCGCGTTCGGCAGGTCTTCGACGCGCGCCACCTCGGCGGCGTACTTCACCAGCGGGCGGGCCATGTCCACGAGCGGCGCCGCCAGGACGGGCTCCTCGAACAGGTGCCGGGTGTCCTGTTGCCCGGCGGTGACGAGGAGCGGCGAGCCGGCGGCCTTCGCGTTGACCAGCATCCCGCTCGCATTGCCGAGCCCGCAGTTCGTGTGCAGGTTCACGACCGCGAGCCGACCGCCGGCCATCGCGTAGCCGTCGGCGGCGGCGATGACCGGGCACTCGTGCAGGCCGAGGACGTAGCGCACGCGCCGGTCGCGCGCGAGCGCATCGTTGAGCGGGAGTTCCGTCGTGCCGGGGTTGCCGAAGAGGTGCGTGACCCCGGCCCGGTGGAGAATTTCGAGAAAGGCTTCGACGCCGGTCATGCGTGCGGTCCGGGGGGCCGGCTTGCGTCGGGCGCGGCGCGAGCCTACGATGACCTATTATTGCACCCCACCGGAAACATCATGGCCCGGAAAGAGCCGAAGGCCCAGAAGTCGCAAATCGTCGCGTTCAAGGTCGAGGAGGAACTGGCAAAATTCCTCGACAACCTGCCGAACAAGAGCGAGTTCATCCGCAAAGCCATTCTCGCCCAGTTCCGCATGACGTGCCCGCTGTGTACGGGCAGCGGCGTGGTGCCGCGCGGCATCCACGATCACTACAAGCACGTCCTCGTCGAGAACGACACCCGGCCGTGCGAGAAGTGCAAGGCCGAGGTGACCATCCCGATGACCGCCGACGCCGCCCCGCCGGCCGACCGCCGGCGGTTCGAGCAGTTCCTCGACGGCGGTCCGTTGTACTGCGCGAAGTGCTACCCGACCGTGACCCCATGCGACGACTGCGGGTGGCACGTCCCGACCGAGAAGATGGTCGAGCACTTCAAGAAGGTGCATTCGCACAGCGCCTGACGGCCGCGACGGTGCCCGCGAGTAGTACGGCGCGGGCCGCGACCTGCATCCAACCCTTCGCGCGGCCGACGACGTCGACCCAACCGCCCGTGTCCGGGATGATGTCCGGCACGGCGCGGGCCGCGATGAAGACCGCGACCGCGAGCAGCGCGAGCCGGTTGTCGGTGCGGTGGGCGGCCACCGCGACCCAGGCGACGACCGGGATGAGGCTCACATCGTACTGGAACCACGCGAGCGGGTAGGTGAGCATCGCCGCGACCGCGGCCAGCGCGAGTGTGGCGTCGGCGGGCAGACCGCGCCACCGGAAGTACGCGAGCACGCCGAACGCCGCCGCGTACATGAGCACGCCGGCGCCCGTGCCCAGCCCCAGCACGCCGGGGAGCGACCCGCACCCCTCGACGTACGCACCCGCCTCCGACGCCAGCCGATACCAGCCCCACGGTGTTGTGCCGACGGCCGCGAACGGCGCCAGCCCGCCGATCAACGCACCGGCCAGGGCCGTGAGTAGCTGCCGCGGCGTCCACTTGATTGCCACGACGCAGTTGATGGCGAAGAACGGTCGCACCGTACACGCCAGCCCGAGGACGAGCCCGAACGCCAGCGGCCGCGGTATCCGGCCGAGCGCCCAGACAGCCGCCGCGGCGAGCGCGAGCGCGCCGACCGGCTGGCCCCAGTCGAGCCCCTGCCACACCGGCGCCCACACGCCGAACGCGCCGCCGAGGAGCCCCCACGCCCATCCCGGCATTGGCCGCGCGACCAGCGTGTACGCCAGCGCCCACGCCGCGGCCAGCGCCGCGAGTTGCGCCAGCCGCACGCGGTCGAGGGCCGTACCGAAGTCGGTGCTGGCGAATGGCATGGTAAGAAGCACGGCGCCCGGCGGGTGCGGGTTCGCGCGGACCATGACGTGCTCGGGCCGCGGCGGCATTCCGACTCGCTCGCGCAGCTCGTCGAGCGGGCGGTACGGCGAGAGTCCGTCGAGCAGTGCACGGGCGGAAACGTAGTCCTGAACGAGGTCATCGCCGTAGGCGCGCGACTCACGCAGCGCCCACGACGACGTGACCCAGAGAATGGCAAAGGTGATGGTGGCGCGAAGGAGCATGAGTCCAGCCTAGAACCCAAAGACCGCGGGATGGTCGCCCCGCGGCTTTCAGTCCTGGTTCACTCCGCTCACACCCGCACTTCTTAGAACTGGTCGAGCCAGAAGTGGTTGCCGCGGTAGTACTTCATCGGGTTCCACAGCTCGTACCGCCAGCCCGGCTCCAGGAACGGCGGGTACGCCTGGTACGCCGGCGGGCGGACGTAGGGGTGGTTCCGCGGCTCCGGCCACTGCGGGCTGTTCGCCGGCCAGTAGCTGTGCGGGAAGTAGTAGTACGGGTAGTAGTGGAACTGGGTGAGCGGCGGGCTGCTCGACTGGGCCGAAGCCGGTGCCGCCGAGGCCGCCCACAGCGCCACGCCCGCGGCGACCGCGAGACACGTCCGGGTCATCGTCGTCCTCCTGAACCGGCCGGGCGCCGCCCGGCGGGACTTCCTGTCGAGCGAATCCTACCCGGCGATTCCCCGCGGCGCCGCCGGCGTGGGTCGTTCCCGGCCGAAAATCGTAGAAAAATACGCGGCTTGTGCTGCGACCGCGCGACGGGGTGATTCCCCCGGTCGCACGACCGGTCGCGCGACTCCCCTGCCCTTCCCCGCCGGGTTTTCTTCAAGTGACGCCGCTCCCGACCGACGTGTACGACAACCCGCTCATCGGCCGCTACGCCTCGCGCGAGATGGCCGAGCGCTGGGGGCCGCTGCGGAAGTTCCGCACCTGGCGCCGCCTCTGGCTCGCGCTCGCCGAGGCCGAGGCCGAGCTCGGGCTCCTCGCCGACGACGGCGTGTCGCCGCGCATCCGCCCCGATCAGCTCGCCGAACTCCGCGCCCACCTCGACGACGTGGACCTGGCGAACGCCGCCGCGCACGAGAAGCGGCTGCGGCACGACGTGATGGCGCACGTCCACGCGTTGCGGGATGTGGCCCCCGGGTGCAACGACATCGTCCACCTCGGCGCCACGTCGTGCTACGTCACCGACAACGCCGACCTCTTCCTGATGCGCGAGAGCCTGGATCAGGTCTGCCGCACGCTCGCCGCGGCGATCGACGCCCTCGCCCGCTTCGCGGAGCGGTGGAAGGACGAGCCGACGCTCGGGTTCACGCACTTCCAGCCGGCGCAGCTCACGACTGTCGGCAAGCGGGCGACCTTGTGGCTGTACGACCTCGTGCTCGATCTGCACGAACTCGAGCGCCGCCGCGACGAGCTGCCCTTCCGCGGCGCGAAGGGGACGACCGGCACTCAGGCGAGTTTCCTCGAGCTGTTCCGCGGCGACCACGAGAAGGTGAAGGAGCTCGACCGCCGCGTCGCCGCAAAGATGGGCTTCACGAACCTCGTGCCGGTCACGGGGCAGACGTACACGCGCAAGCTCGACAGCTTCGTGCTCGACGCGCTGAGCGGCCTCGGTCAGTCGCTCCACAAGTGGGGCACCGACTTGCGGCTGCTGGCGAACCGGCAGGAGATCGACGAGCCGTTCGAGGCCGAGCAGATCGGTTCGAGCGCGATGGCGTACAAGCGGAACCCGATGCGCGCCGAGCGCATGTGCGGCCTCGCCCGCTACCTGATGAACCTCCCGGCGATGGCCGCCGACACCGCCGCGACGCAGTGGTTCGAGCGCACGCTGGACGACAGCGCTCCGCGCCGGCTGTACATCCCGCAAGCATTCCTGTGCACCGACGCCGTGCTGCGGATCGCGCTGAACCTACTGACGCAGAAGACCGGCCCGGACACGGTCGGGCTGGTGGTGAACGTGCCGGTGGTGGCGCGGAACGTCCGCGAGTACCTGCCGTACATGATCACCGAAAACCTGATGATGGCGGCGGTGCAGGCGGGTGGCGACCGGCAGGTCGTCCACGAGGTCGTGCGCGAGGAGAGTCACGCCGTCACAGCGAAGGTGAAGGCTGGGACCGGGACGACCGCTGAGCTGCTGGACCGGCTGCGTGACCGCGCCGCATTCCAGAAGATCGACTTCGAGATGTACGCGAACCAGTCGCCGCGCGAATTCGTCGGCCGCTCACCCGAACAGGTGACGGAGTTCGGCGCCGAACACGTCGCGCCGGTGCGGGCACGCTACGCGGCGGCGCTGGGGATGAAGGCGGAACTGAGCGTTTGAGGCGAACGGCCAGCGTGAGCCGGCTTGGCAGCGCCCGATGACTTCCGCGCCGCCACCAGCCGGCTCACGCCGGCCGCTCGCCTAGCGACTTGGCTAACCTGAAATCGCCATAGCAATGCATGCGATTATTTACAAATAATTATTAATATTATATGCGTACTATATTACTAAATTAATATATAATATTTATACTATTATTAAGCAAAATAGATAAATTAATATTTTAATAATTATACTGTATTTATCACATAAATAACGATAATCTATCTATTATCACGACTCGGACAATCCCCGATGGGTTGACTCCCACCCACGCCCGGCAATTGGCGGCACTCTCGATCGAAGCAAACAGGGTGTTGGCCTTTTCGGGAGAAGAGTTGAGTGTTGTTTCATAGTGGGTGCGACTCCCCGCCACGAACCCTTCTCACCCGCACCCGCTCCTTCCTCTACCCCGTGAGGAGGAAGCCGTGCGGAAGTTCGCCAGCATCCAGACCGTCAACGCGGTCGAGCCGGTCCCGAACGCCGACGCCATCGAGCGCGTCCGCGTCCTCGGGTGGTGGGTCGTCAGCAAGAAGGGCGAGTACCGGCCCGGCGATCGCGTCGTGTACTGCGAGATCGACTCGCTCCTCCCCGAACGGCCGGTATTCGAGTTCCTGCGCGCCAGCTCCTTCAAGCCGGCCCAGACTGACACCGTCACCGGCGACGCCACGCCGGCCGGGTTCCGCATCAAGACCGTCCGGCTCCGCGGGCAGGTGTCGCAGGGGATCTGCTTCCCGCTATCGGTCCTCCCGGACGGCACACCGGCCGATGACGGGGCCGACGTGACCGCCGTACTCGGCGTGCGGAAGTGGGAGCCGCCGCCGCCGGCGGGGCTCGCCGGGCGGGTGAAGGGGCCGTTCCCGGGGTTCCTGTCGAAGACCGACGAGACGCGGGTGCAGGTACTCGAAACGGTTCTCGCGCGGCACCGCGGCCGGCCGTTCGTCGTCACCGAGAAGCTGGACGGCACGTCGTTCACCGCGTTCCGGCGGGCCGGCGAGTTCGGCGTGTGCAGCCGGAACCTGTGGCTCGACGAGACTGACGAGTCGAACGGGCTCGCCCGGCTGGCCCGCGGGCTCGCGCTCGACGACCGGCTGCGCGCCCTGCGCGACCGGCTCGGGGCGGACGTGGCGGTCCAGGCCGAGGTGATCGGCCCGGGCGTGCAGAAGAACAAGTACGGGCTGAAGGAGGTGACGCTACGGGTGTTCAGCGTGCTCGACCTCGACGCGACCCGGCTCGTCGATCACGCCGCCGCGCTGGACGCACTCGCGACCGTCGGGCTGCTGCCGGTGCCGCAGCTCGGGGCGTTCGTGCTCGACCACACCGTCGATCAGCTCGTGGCGTTCGCGGAGGGGACGAGCGTGCTGAACCCGGCGGTGCAGCGCGAGGGCGTGGTGTTACGGCCGGCGGTCGAGGAGTACGACCCGGACCTCGGCGGGCGGCTGAGCTTCAAGGTCATCAACCCGAAGTTCCTGCTGAAGTACGACGAGTGACGGGGCGAATACCGGGCGAACGGCCGGCGTGAGCCGGCTGGTCGTTGGTACAGGTGCCTGTACCAACGACCAGCCGGCTCACGCCG